>NZ_JBEXYS010000006.1:0-331731 GCF_040631045.1 Streptomyces sp. NPDC005706
GGCCCCCAATCGCCGGCCCGGCCCTCCACGCGCGCGTGGAGGGCCGTCCGGCGTATGTGCGTCAGCGGCTCACGGCCTGAGCACGAGGGTGTCGCTCGTGCTCTTGCCGACCGCCCCCTCGGAGAAGGCCCAGGGCAGCAGTTCGCCCTTGGCCCACTTGCCCGTCTGGTCCGTGTAGTGGGCGCTGAAGGCGTGCCCGGAGGCACCGGTCAGGTTGATCCACTTGGACTTGTCGAGGTCGGCGAGGTTGACCACCATCCGCATGGACGGCACCCACACGACGTTGTAGCCGCCGGCGGCGTTCCAGCCGGAGGCGTTGACGGTGGCCTCGCCGCCGCTGAGCTTCCAGGGGCCGCGGTTGAGGACGTACTGCAGGGCCTTGGGGCCCCCGGTGCCGAGCGTCTGGTTCTTCAGGAACAGGCGGTGCAGCCGGCCCCAGCTCCAGGTGTCGATGTCCTTGCCGAGCTTGGAGGTCAGCTCCCAGCGGGCGTCGATCATGGCGCGGGCGAACAGCGAGTCACGGTCGGTCGCCGCGGGGCGCGTGCCCCGCTCGGGCGTCTTCCACCAGTCGCTGTCCGGCTTGTCCATCAGCTTGCGCACGACCTCGAACCAGCGGTCGCCGCCGTCCGGCTGCGCCTGGTCGGCGTCGCGCTCACCGCACTCGCGCACCTTGCCGTCGTCGTCGACCGGCCCGGTGCTGTCGGTCTTGTCGACCCACAGGCACTGGCCCTTGACGCGCAGCTCCTTGGGGAGCTTGTTGCCGAAGGCGAGCTTGAGGACGTTGCGCCAGACCGCGTTGAAGTAGGCGGCGGCCGCGGAGTCGGCGTCCTGGGTGTAGTCCCAGCCCTCCAGCAGCTTCTGGGCGTCACGGACGGACTTGTCGTCCAGGTTGATCTTCAGCAGCTTGGGCACCAGCAGCTTGGCGATCTCGCTGCTGTTGTCCATCTGCATCTGCCGCATGTCGTCGGTGGAGATCTTGCCGCCGTCCTTGATCTTTGACTCGATCAGGTCGGTGATGCGCTGGCTGCGGGTGCCGTAACCCCAGTCGCCGGTCAGCGTGTAGGGGTACTTGTCCTTGTCGACCACGGCCTGGTTGGCGGTGACGATGTAGCCGCGCTCGGGGTCGTACTCGTAGGGCAGCTCGTCGTCCTTGATGAACCCGGTCCAGCGGTACTTGGCGTCCCAGCCGGGCACCGGGACGGAGCCGTCGGCGGCCGAGGAGCGGGTGGGGATCTTCCCGGGCAGCGTGTAGCCGATGTGGTTCTTGGTGTCGGCGTAGACCAGGTTCTGCGAGGGCACGTCGAACAGGGCGGCCGCCGACCGGAAGTCGCTCCAGCCGGCCGCCTTGTCGAGGGCGAACACGGCGTCCATCGAGGTGCCCGGGTCGAGCGCGGTCCACCGCAGGGCGATGCCGTAGCCGTCGCCGCGGTCGGGGGCGGCGGTGTTGACGGTGGCCCGCCGGCCGACCTGGACGAGTTCGTCGTCGCGGTCGGACAGCAGGGGCATGCCGTCGGCGGTCTGGCGGACGACGATCTTCTTGGCGTCCCCGCCGGCGACCTCGATGGTCTCCTCGCGGGTCTTGAAGGGCCGCACCTTGCCGTCGTACAGGTAGCCCTCGCCGGAGAGCTTCTCCAGGTACAGGTCGCTGACGTCGACACCGGAGTTGGTCATGCCCCAGGCGATGTCCGCGTTGTGGCCGATGATCACACCGGGCATCCCGGCGAACGTGTAGCCGCTGACGTCGTACTGGCACCTGGCGGAGACGCTCCGGCAGTGCAGGCCCATCTGGTACCAGACGGACGGCAGCGACGCCGACAGGTGCGGGTCGTTGGCGAGCAGCGGCTTCTTGGTGATCGTGTACTTCCCGGAGACCACCCAGGAGTTGGAGCCGATGCCCTGGCCGTTCACGCCGACGGCGGCGGGGACGTCGTCGAGGACCTTGTAGAGGCCCGCGAGCTGGCTGGTGAGGGCCGAGCCGGTGGCGCTCCGGGTGCCGGTGCCGGTGCCCGTGCCGGTGCCGGTGCCCGTCGTGCCCTGCGAACCGGTCGTGCCCGCCGTGCCCTGCGAGCCGCTCGCGGCGCCGTTCTGCTGGAAGGTCCTGGACAGCTCGCTGTACTGCCCCTCCTGCACGATCGGCTTGTTGCGGCCGTAGGGGTACTCCGGGTAGAGGTCCGCGATCTGCTGCGGGTCCAGGCGGCTGGTCATCAGGGCGCGGTCGATCTCGTCCTGCATGTTGCCGCGCAGGTCCCAGGCCATGGCCTTCAGCCAGGAGACGGAGTCGACCGGGGTCCACTCGACGGGCTTGTAGTCGTTGGTGAAGCCCAGGGCGGCGTACTCGAGGGAGATCTCCGCGCCGTCCTTGCCCTTCAGGTAGGCGTTGACGCCCTTGGCGTAGGCCTGGAGGTACTTCTTCGTGGGGGCCGACAGCTTGGTGTCGTACTCCTGCTTCGCGATCCGGTCCCAGCCGAGCGTGCGCAGGAACTCGTCGTTCTTGACCTGGCTCTTGCCGAACATCTCCGACAGGCGCCCGGAGGTCAGGTGGCGGCGCACATCCATCTCGTAGAACCGGTCCTGCGCCTGGACGTAGCCCTGCGCCATGAACAGGTCCTCGTCTGAGGAGGCGTAGACCTGCGGGATGCCGTTGCCGTCGCGTTCGACGTCGACGGGACCCGACAGGCCGTCGAGCGTGATCGAGCCCTTGGTCTGCGGGAAGGAGGCCCGGACCGTGCTGATCGACCAGTACGACCCGTAGGCGATGCCGCCGATGATGGCCAGGACGAGCACCAGCACGAGGAGCCGGGCTTTGCGCCCCTTCTTCCTCCCGGTCGTGCTGGGCGCGACACCCGTCGTGGCGGTGTCACCCGTTGTGGCGGTGGTGTTGGGGGGCATCGCTGTCCTTGCTGTCCTAACGCGAGCGGCAGGCGGTCCTGGAGTGCTGGAGCAACCATAGGCGCAGGGCCCTGTCGCGCTTGACGCGGAGTCGGGAACCAGCACGCACGGGCGTTCGATCTTGCCTCGGCAAGCGTCAAGAAAGCGTCAAGAGTTAGGTAAGGTAACGAAGTAACCGGAGAACCAAGGGGAGGAACCGCCGCTGAACGTTCACCACCTCAACCAGCTCCTGCTCGTCTGCTCCGTCGTCCTCCTCGTCGCCGTCGCGGCCGTCCGGATCTCCTCCCGCAGCGGGCTCCCCAGCCTGCTCGTCTACCTGGGCATCGGCGTCGTCATGGGCCAGGACGGCCTCGGCCACGTGGGCTTCAACAGCGCCGCGCTGACCCAGGTCATCGGGTATGCGGCCCTGGTCGTGATCCTCGCCGAGGGCGGTCTCGGCACGAAGTGGAAGGAGATCCGGCCGGTTCTGGCGTCGGCCACCGTGCTGGCCCTGGTGGGAGTCGGGATCAGCGTCGGGGTCACGGCGGCGGGCGCGCACTACCTGGTGGGGCTGGACTGGCGGACGGCGCTGATCATCGGCGCGGTGGTGTCGTCGACGGACGCGGCGGCGGTCTTCTCGGTGCTGCGGCGCATCCCGCTGCCCACGCGCGTGACGGGCACGCTGGAGGCGGAGTCCGGCTTCAACGACGCCCCGGTGGTCATCCTGGTCGTCGCCTTCGCCGCGACCGGTCCGGTCGAGCACTGGTACGTCCTGGTGGGCGAGATCGCGCTGGAGCTTGCCATCGGCGCCGCCCTGGGCCTCGCGGTGGGCTGGTTCGGCTCCTGGGGCCTGCGGCACGTCGCGCTGCCCGCCTCCGGCCTCTACCCGATCGCCGTCATGGCCATCGCCGTCACGGCGTACGCGGCCGGGGCGCTCGCCCACGGCAGTGGCTTCCTCGCCGTCTACCTGGCCTCGATGATGCTGGGCAACGCGCGGCTTCCGCACTGGCCCGCCACCCGCGGCTTCGCCGAGGGACTCGGCTGGATCGCCCAGATCGGCATGTTCGTCCTGCTCGGCCTGCTCGTCACCCCGCACGAACTGGGCGACGACGTCTGGCCGGCGCTGATCATCGGGCTGGTGCTGACCATGGTGGCCCGGCCGCTGAGCGTGGTGCTCAGCCTGGCCCCGTTCCGGGTGCCGTGGTCGGAGCAGGCGCTGATGTCGTGGGCGGGGCTGCGCGGCGCCGTTCCCATCATCCTGGCCACCATTCCGATGGTGACGGGTGTCGGGGGCAGCCGCCGCATCTTCAACATCGTCTTCGTACTGGTCGTCGTCTACACCCTCCTCCAGGGCCCGACCCTGCCCTGGCTGGCGCGCAAGCTGCGGCTGGGCGAGCAGGGCGAGGCCTCCGACCTCGGCATCGAGTCGGCGCCCCTGGAGCGGCTGCGCGGCCATCTGCTGTCCCTCACGATCACCGAGGGCTCCCGGATGCACGGCGTCGAGGTCAACGAGCTGCGGATGCCGCCGGGCGCCGCCGTCACGCTCGTCGTCCGCGAGGGAAAATCGTTTGTCCCGCTGCCCACGACGGTGCTGCGGCACGGGGACGAGCTCCTCGTGGTCGCCACCGACCCCGTGCGCGACGCGGCGGAACGGCGCCTGCGCGCGGTCACGCAGGGCGGCAAGCTGGCGGACTGGCTGGGCACGGACGGGGCCGGGGCGGGCAGCTCCCGTTAAGTGGAGGTTTCGTACCGTTCACACCGCCCGTAATCCCAGGTGGCACCCCCTGGTGGTGCTAGTTTTCACAGGTCCGCGATGCGGTGATCCCTGTACGATGAAGGCGCACCCTGATCGAACCAACTCTGCCTGACGCAGAGCTGGCGCGACCGTATGGCGGCCGGGTCGTCCCCACTCACCGTGGGCACCGGTATCTACCGCAGTTCCGCGCAAGAGGACAGCTCTCGGCGCCCGGACCCGTACGGGGCCCGCGCTACCAGGCGGCAGAAAGGCACGGGCCGTGGGATCCACGGTCTCCACCTCCGACCCGGAGAAGACCTCGCCGGCGCCGCCCCGCCCCGGATACGGACAGCTGCTGCGCACCCGCGGCGCCTGGACGTTCCTGCTCCCCGGCTTCGCGGCGCGCCAGCCGTTCGCGATGCTCACCATCTCCATCGTGCTGCTGGTGCAGCACACCACCGGCTCGTACGGTGCCGCCGGCGCCGCCGCGGCCGCCACCGGCGTCTCCATGGCGCTGTTCGCCCCCTACAGCGGCCGCCTCGCCGACCGCTACGGGCAGCGCGCCGTCCTCGTGCCCGGTGTCCTGGTGCACGCACTGTCGGGTCTGACCCTGACGGCGCTCGCGCTGGCGCACGCGCCCCTGTGGGCGCTGTTCGTGGCGGCCGTGCCGACCGGCGCCTCGGTGCCGCAGGTCGGCCCCATGGTGCGGGCGCGCTGGGGCGTGAAGCTCCAGGGCTCGCCCCTGATGACGACCGCGGCGGCGTTCGAGTCCGTCACGGACGAGCTGACCTTCGTCTTCGGGCCGCTGCTCGCGACCGCGCTGTGCACCACCGTGACCCCGTCCGCGGGTCTGGTCACCGAGGCCGCGCTGACCCTTGTCGGCGGCCTGCTGTTCGCCGCGAGCAGGAGCACGCAGCCGGCGGTGAGCGCGGAGACCGGGCACGCGCGTGTGCGGCACGACTCCGCGCTGCGCGTCCCCGGAGTGCGCGTGCTGATCGTGACGTTCCTGGGCATCGGGGCGGTCTTCGGCGGTATGCAGGTGTCGCTGGCCGCGTTCACCGAGTCGATCGGCGAGCCCGGACTGAACGGCGTCCTGTACGGCGTCTTCGCCGCGGGCAACATGCTCTCCGGCATCGTCTGCGGCGCGATCGCCTGGAAGGTCACGCCGCAGCGCCGTCTCATCGTCGGCTACACCGGGCTCGCGCTGACCGCTTCGGCGCTGTGGACGGCGCACTCGGTGCCGCTGCTGGCCGGGCTCGGACTGCTGGTCGGCATGTGCATCGCACCGGCCCTGATCACCGGCTACACGCTGGTCGAGGGCCTGGTCCCGGCCGAGGCCCGGACCGAGGCGTTCACCTGGCTGACCGGCGCCGTCGCGCTCGGCCAGGCGGCGGCGGTCACGGTCGCCGGGCAGCTGGAGGACCGGCTGTGGGACGGTGCCGGGTTCCTGGTGCCGATGGCCGGTACGGTGCTCCCGCTGGTCACCCTGGCGGCCCTGCGTTCACGGCTCACCGTCCGGCCGCAGAGCCGCACGGTCGCACGTGGCGTCGGTCACCGCGTCCCCGTCACGGTGGACTGAACCCCGGGAATACGTCACTATGGATCGTCGTTAGCACTCATCGAGTGAGAGTGCCAGGAGGAAGACAGTGCCGACGTACCAGTACCAGTGCACCGAGTGCGGCGAGGGCCTCGAGGCGGTGCAGAAGTTCACCGACGACGCCCTGACCGAGTGCCCCGCCTGCAGTGGCCGCCTGAAGAAGGTGTTCTCCGCGGTCGGCATCGTCTTCAAGGGCTCCGGCTTCTACCGCAACGATTCCCGCGGCTCCTCGTCGAGCAGCAGCCCGGCGTCGAAGTCGTCCTCGTCGTCGGCCGGCTCCTCGTCCGACACGAAGTCGTCCTCGACCTCGTCCACGTCGTCCTCGACGACGTCGTCGTCCGGCTCCACCAGCACCTCCGCGGCCTGAACCGCCGCTCCCCGGGCCCTGCCGTCCTGCGACGGCGGGGCCTTCGGTGTACCCCGGCACCGGCTCCACCGCCGCGTTCCGGGCAGCTAATCTGCTCGTCATGGCGAACGCAGAGATCGGCGTAATCGGCGGCTCGGGCTTCTACTCGTTCCTCGAGGACGTGACCGAGGTCCGGGTGGACACCCCCTACGGGCAGCCCAGCCACTCCCTCTTCCTCGGTGAGCTGGCCGGCCGGCGGGTCGCCTTCCTGCCCCGGCACGGCCGCGGCCACCATCTGCCGCCGCACCGCATCAACTACCGCGCCAACCTCTGGGCCCTGCGCTCGGTCGGCGTCCGCCAAGTGCTCGGCCCCTGCGCGGTGGGCGGGCTGCGCCCCGAGTACGGACCGGGCACCCTGCTCGTGCCGGACCAGTTCGTCGACCGTACGAAGTCCAGGACGCAGACCTTCTTCGACGGGCTGCCGCTGCCCGACGGCACGGTGCCCAACGTGGTGCACGTGTCCATGGCCGACCCGTACTGCCCCGCCGGGCGGGCCGCCGCGCTCAAGGCGGCGCGCGGCCGGGAGTGGGAGCCGGTCGACGGTGGCACGCTGGTCGTGGTCGAGGGGCCGCGCTTCTCGACCCGCGCCGAGTCGCTGTGGCACCAGGCGCAGGGCTGGTCGGTGGTGGGCATGACCGGCCACCCCGAGGCGGCGCTCGCCCGGGAACTGGAGCTCTGCTACACGTCGCTGACGCTGGTCACCGACCTGGACGCGGGCGCCGAGAGCGGTGAGGGCGTCTCGCACGAGGAGGTGCTCGAGGTGTTCGCGGCCAACGTGGACCGGCTGCGGGACGTGCTGTTCGACGCGGTGGCGGCGCTGCCGGAGACCGGGGCGCGGGACTGCCTGTGCGTGAACGCGCTGGGCGGGATGGACCCGGGGTTCGACCTGCCGTGAGGTGAGAGGTGATCGCCGGCGGGCCGCCGCGCACACCGGCGATCACCCCTTCGAGTGGGCGAGTTGTCCACAATCCCCAGGCCGTCCACCGGCACCGACGGCGTTCGGCCCAAGGCGTCATCGTGGGACCGCAAGCCGATCCCCCTCGTCGCCGGCGGTGATTCCCATGGCTCTGGCCTCCCCCTACCCCACTTCTTCCGCGTACCCCCCTTCCTCCTCACCCTCTCCCCCGCACCCCCGATCGCCCGCCCCGCCGGCCGTCCGGCTGCCCCGCCCGCTGGGCACCGACGCCCCGGCTACCTGTGAGGTGCCGGCCTTCGCCCCGGTACGGGTGCGCGGCGGGCGGTACGGGCTGGAGCGGCTGGTGAGGCGTCGTGGGCGGGCCCTCGCGGCCGGTCTCGTCGTGACCGCGGCCGCGCTGGTGGCGGCGGGACCCCGGACCACGGACGAACCGCACCGGGGCGACCGGGCCCGCGGGCATCCGGTCACCCGTCCCGTGCGGGCCCCTCGGGTGGCGGACCTGGTGACGGCGCCGGTGCGGATCGCCGACGCCGCCACGGTGCGGCTGCTGCGGCCCGGCGACCGGGTCGACGTCATCGCCGCCGAGGACGCGTCGGCAGGCGGCGCCGCCCGGGTGCTCGTGCGCGGCGCGCGGGTGACGAGGGTGCCCGAGCCCCTGGCGGGGGCGGCGGACAGCGGGGCCCTGGTCGTGCTGTCGGTGCCGCGGGCCGCCGCGGCGGGGCTCGTCGGCGCCGGCGCCACGGCACGGCTGGCGGTGACGCTGTGCTGAACCACGCAGGCCATTACGCCTTCAGTCGCCTCTTCCCCTTAAGTCGGTTCTTCCGACGTAGGGACAAGCTGCGGAATTGGACATGGGGACCCCACCGTGCCGTAGGTTGCGGAGCGTTTCGTTCCGCGTCCTGTGCACGTGAGGAGTGCCCCCGAGGTGACCAAGAAGAAGGAACCCACCGTCTGGCAGGGCTTCAAGGCCTTCCTGATGCGCGGGAACGTCATCGACCTGGCCGTCGCGGTGGTGATCGGCGCCGCGTTCACGAACATCGTCAACTCGGTGGTGAAGGGGCTCATCAACCCACTGGTGGGGGCCATCGGCACGAAGAACCTGGATCACTACAGCGTCTGCCTGAAGGACCCCCCGTGCGTGGTGAACGCGGACGGGTCGGTGAAGAGCGGTGTGCCGATCATGTGGGGCTCGGTCGCCGGGGCCACGCTCAGCTTCGTGATCACGGCCGCGGTGGTCTACTTCCTGATGGTGCTGCCGATGGCGAAGTACCTGGCGCGGCAGGAGGCCCGGAAGAAGGCGCGCGAGGGCACGCACGAGGTCATCGAGGTGACCGAGCTGGCGGTCCTCAAGGAGATCCGCGACACGCTGGTCGCGCAGCGCACGGCGGGCCACGACGAGCGCTAGCGGTACCGAGCCGGGCCGCTCACCCGCCTGTGGGACTCCGTCCGGCGCCCCGGGCGGTGGCGCCGCTCCGCTCCGCGGATCAGATGTGGTGGGGCGGCTTCTCGTCGAGGAAGCGCCTCAGGTCGGCGGCGCTGTCGCCGTCCGGGCGCTCGCCCCACCCGCGGTCGGTGTCGTCCGAACTCTGCCTGTTCAGCGGATCGTCGAAGATCAGCGCGGCCTTGGGGTCGCGCTGCTCGGACTGGGGATCGCGCTGCTCGGGTTCGGGGGCGGTGCTCATGCCTCAAGGGTACGGCCCCGGCCCACCGCCCCGTCGGGCTCGTGAATCCGTTCACAAGATTTCGTCCTTGTTTTCTGCTGTCCTGGAAGACATGACGCCGAGTTCCGCTCCGCCGCCCGCCTCGCCGGGCGCACAGCAGTCCCCGGGGCTCCTGCGGCGGCTCACCGCGCGCGGGCGCGGCGAGGCCCACCGGGTCTCCTCACCGCTGGAGCTCTTCTTCGATCTGTGTTTCGTCGTGGCCATCGCCCAGGCGGGCGCCCAGCTCGTGCACACGGGGGCCGCGGGGCACGTGGCCGACGGGATCCTGAACTACGCGATGGTCTTCTTCGCCATCTGGTGGGCGTGGATGAACTTCTCGTGGTTCGCCTCGGCGTACGACAACGACGACGCGCTCTACCGGGTCGTCACCCTGGTGCAGATCGCCGGTGTGCTGGTCCTGGCCGCGGGCGTCGCCCCGGCGTTCGAGCGCCACGACTACCTGGTGGTCTGGCTCGGCTACGTGATCATGCGGCTGGCGATGGCCGCGCAGTGGCTCAGAGCGGCCGGATCGGCCGAGGGCGCGGAGCGCACCACGGCGCTCAGATACGCCGGCGGTGTGTCCCTGTGCCTGGTCGGCTGGCTCGGTCTCGTGCTGCTGCCCGAACCGGCCCGACCCTGGGTGTTCCTGGTGATGGCCGTGGCGGAGCTGTGCGTGCCCGTCTACGCGGAGAAGGACCACGGGACGTCCTGGCACGCGCATCACATCGCCGAGCGGTACGGCCTGTTCACCATCATCGTGCTCGGCGAGACGATCGCGGCGGCCACGGTCGCCGTGAAGTCGGCGGTGGACGAGCACGACGCGCTGGGCGAGCTGCTGCCCATCGCGGCCGGCGGCCTGCTGATCGTCTTCTCCGCCTGGTGGATCTACTTCGTGGTGCCCATCCACGGCCATCTGCGGTCCAACACCCAGGCGTTCCTGTGGGGCTACGGCCACTACCTGATCTTCGCCTCAGCCGCCGCGATCGGCGCCGGTCTGGAGGTGTCGGTGGAGCAGACGGTCGGCAAGACTCGCATCTCCACGCTGTCCGCCTCGGCGGCCGTGACCCTGCCGACCGCGCTGTACCTGCTGACCGTGTGGGCGCTGCACTCGCGGCACTTCAAGTCCGGCATCCGCCAGCAACTGGTGCTTCCGGTCACAGCACTGCTGGTGATCTGCTGCACCTTCCTGGGCGAGTGGGCGGTGCTCGCGACGGGGCTGGTGTCGGCGGCCTCGGTGGCGACCGGGGCGACCCTGACGGCGCGCCGGACCTCCCGCGCGCGGCGCTCGGGCGCGGGCGCCCCGGCCGCCTGACCTCCCGTCACCCGGGCCCCGCCGCGGCCCTCCCGTCCGGGCGGTTGGGCCACACTGGCCCGCATGACAGTCGATGCTCTGACGGATGTCGCCGGGCTGCGGGTGGGGCACGCCTCCCGCACCGGGGACGGCTGGCTCACCGGCACCACGGTCGTGCTCGCGCCCGAGGGGGGTGCCGTCGCCGCCGTGGACGTGCGCGGCGGCGGCCCCGGCACCAAGGAGACCGACGCCCTCGATCCGCGCAACGTGGTGCAGCGGGTGGACGCCGTGGTGCTGACCGGTGGCAGCGCGTACGGGCTCGACGCGGCGTCCGGGGTGATGGCCTGGCTGGAGGAGCGGGGGCGCGGCGTTCCGGTGGGGGCGGATCCGGCGCACGTGGTGCCCGTGGTCCCCGCCGCGTGCGTCTTCGACCTGGGCCGGGGCGGGAACTTCCGCGCCCGCCCGGACGCGGTGACGGGACGCGCGGCGGTGGAGGCCGCGGCGGCGAGCGCCCCGGGCGCCCGGGTGCCGGAGGGGTCCGTCGGGGCCGGTACGGGTGCGGTGGCGGGCGGCCTGAGGGGCGGGGTGGGCACGGCGAGCACGGTCCTGGACTCCGGGGTGACGGTGGCCGCGCTGGTGGTCGTGAACTCCGTGGGGTCCGTCGCGGACCCCGGAACGGGGGCGCTCTACGGTGAGTTGTTCGAGGGGCGGGTGGAGTACCCGGAGGCGCGGGTGCACGAGGCCGCGCGCCGGCGTCTGGAGGAGGTGGCGGCGCGGAACGCTCCCCCGCCGCTCAACACGACGCTCGCGGTGGTCGCGACCGACGCGGACCTCGGCAAGGCGCAGGCGCAGAAGCTGGCGGGCACGGCGCACGACGGCATCGCGCGCGCCGTGCGGCCGGTGCACCTGCTGCACGACGGCGACACGGTGTTCGCGCTGGCGACCGGCGCCCGCCCGCTCGGCGGCGGGCATCCGCTGGAGCTGAACGACGTCCTCGCGGCCGGTGCGGATCTGGTGACGCGCGCGATCGTCCGGGCCGTGCGCGCCGCCGAACCGTTCTCGGGGCCGGGTGGAGTGTGGCCGTCGTACGGGGAGTTGTACGGCGAGCGGCGGGCTCCGGGCGCGTGACGGGCGCGGCCGTACCGGCCGCGGGGCCCCGGGAGCGTGACTCCCGGATGCGGATTGTCGCGGTTCTGTCACCAGACGACGTCAACGGGCACCGGCGGGGAACCTCACCGGCGCCGGGGGCCTCTTTTCCCACGCACTGGAGCGGATCAAGCACATCACATGAACTGGGAGCAGCCCGTGACAACGCCGGACATCGCAACGCGGCGCGTACTGGGGGCCTGTGCCGCCCTGGTGGTCGGCGCCCTCACCCTGACGGCCTGCGGGGGCGACGCCAGCGCCACCGGCGAGGACGGCAAGAACGGCAAGGGCTCGGCCACCACGTCCGCGGCCGACATCGTCATCTCGGCCAAGGACGGCTCGACCGGCGCGTCCATCAACTCCACCGGCGTCAAGGTCAGCGACGGCCGGCTGACCGACGTGAAGATGACCGTGTCGGGGTCCGGCGAGGCGGTGCCGGGGGCGATCTCGGCGGACGGCCACACCTGGAAGCCGAAGCAGCAGCTCGAGCGCGGCACGAAGTACCGCCTGGCGGCTACCGCCAAGGACGGGAACGGGCGCACCGCGGCGGCCAACTCCATCTTCACCACCGTCTCCTCGGCGAACAGCTTCATCGGCACCTACACGCCGGACAACGGCACCACGGTCGGTGCGGGCATGCCGGTGTCCTTCACCTTCGACAAGTCGATCAGCGACCGAAAGGCCGTGCAGTCGCACATCACGGTCGCCTCCAGCAGCGGCCAGCAGGTCGTCGGGCACTGGTTCGGGGACCGCAGGCTGGACTTCCGGCCGCAGGAGTACTGGAAGGCCGGCTCCAAGGTCACGATGAAGATAGACCTGGACGGGGTGCGGGGCGCCGACGGCGTCTACGGCGTGCAGAAGAAGACCGTGACCTTCACCGTCGGGCGCTCGCAGGTCTCCACGGTGGACGTCGGCACCCAGACCATGACGGTGGTGCGGGACGGCCGGACGATCAAGACGCTGCCGATCTCGGCGGGCAGCCCGCAGCACACCACGTACAACGGTCAGATGGTGATCTCCGAGAAGTTCGTGCAGACCCGGATGAACGGCTCCACGGTCGGCTTCGGCGGGGAGTACGACATCTCGGACGTCCCGCACGCGATGCGGCTGACCTCGTCGGGCACGTTCATCCACGGCAACTACTGGTACAACAAGGGCAACCCGCCGTTCGGCCGGGAGGGCACCAGCCACGGCTGCGTGGGCCTCGCGGACGTGCAGGGCGCGCAGGGCGACACCACGGCCAAGTGGTTCTACGACAACTCGCTCGTCGGGGACGTCGTGATAGTGAAGAACTCCCCCGACAAGACGGTGGCGCCGGACAACGGCCTCAACGGCTGGAACCTGTCGTGGAGCGACTGGACCGCGGGAAGTGCCGGATGACCGGCGGGTTTTGACGACACGTGGGGCCGCGCGGGAACTTTTCGCGCGGCTCTCGCGTTTTCCCCATATACGTTTTCTCGGATCGGGGGACATGATGTCCGACCGAGGGGCTACGGTATGCACCCACTAGGTGACATGCAGCAACGCCGGGAGAAACCTTGAGCGTTCCGTACGAGACGGCAGCGTACGAACCAGCCGAGTCGCCCGAGTCTCCGGAGGAGCACCTCGCGCGGCTCCTCGGCCGTGCCCTGAACTCCTTCGAGCTGCCCGACGAGGTGCTCCGGCTGCTCGAGTGCGCCCTGGCGCACGACAGCTCCCTGCACTCCGCCCACCACAGCGCGGGCCTGCACCGGGAGACCTACCGGCACACCTGGCTGCTCGGCGACGGCTCGGCGGTGACCCTGTGGGAGCTGGTGCACAACACGACGCCGGGCGGTGAGGCGCAGCACGAGGTGTACGTCGACGAGGAGGAGCTGCACACCGCCACCGGCCGGCTCGCGCTGCCGCCGGACGCGCCGGACTTCGAACTCCCCGTGGTGACGCAGCTTTCCGCGATACCCGAGCCCCGGCACGTGTACGCCCCGGACGACACGGCGGATCACGCGCGCCGGCTGCTGCGCCGCGCGGAGAACGCCGACCGGCCGGGAGCGGAGGTGGCGGCCCTGCTGGCGACGGCGTCCGCGCACCAGATCACCCAGGCGTTCGGACGGCCCGGGCGGGCCGGACGGGCGGGGCTGAGTTTCGCGCTGTACGAGCACGCGTTCCTGCTGCCGGACGGCGGCGAGGTCTCCCTGTGGGAAGTGGAGCACACGGCGACCCCCGACGGGCGGCACATGTGCGAGGTCTACACGTCCCAGGACGCGGCCCGGGACGCCATGGAGCGACGGGCGGCACGACAGGTCTGAGGCCACCGGCACCGACAGGGCCCGAGGTACGCCGGCCCGACAGGCCCGAGGTCCGGCGGTCCTCGCCTCGCCTCGCCTGCGACCGTCAGCGGCCGCCGAGTTGCCGTACCAGGCCGGCGAAGGCGTCCTGTTCCTCCGGGGTCAGTTCGACGGTCTCCCGCGAGGGTCCGGCCTGCGGCTGTTCCGGAAGGGCGGAGAGAGCCGGGAGGGCCGGGAGCACGGGGAGAGCGGCTGCCCGACGCCGTTCGGCGACGGCCTCGACACGGAAGCGGCGCAGCAGGCGCATCACGATGACGGCCCAGACGACGCCCGCGGCGGTGAGGACGACCGCGCCGGTCAGCTGGAGTGTCGAGACGTGCTCAGGCATGCCCACCAGTAGACACCACGGTCCGGGACTTTGGCCCCGGACCGTGACGTATCTCGCAGGTGCCGTGAACAACTCACAGCGCATCAAAGGGACAAGAGGTGCGGCTCCCCGTCAGGCGGCGACCGCCTGCTTCGTCCCACGCGCCGCCGTGGCGGGACCGGTGGCGGGGTCGTCGGACGTGGTCCCGGGTGCCGGGCGGCGCATGCCCTTGAGGACGACGACCAGGGCCGCGGTGACCAGGACGCCGGCCGCGATGGCGATCAGGTAGAAGAACGGGTTGCCGATCAGCGGAACCACGAAGATGCCGCCGTGCGGGGCGCGCAGGGTGGCGCCGAAGGTCATCGACAGGGCGCCGGTGACTGCGCCGCCCACCATGGCGGACGGGATGACCCGCAGCGGGTCCGCCGCGGCGAACGGGATCGCGCCCTCGGAGATGAAGGAGGCGCCCAGCACCCAGGCCGCCTTGCCGTTCTCACGCTCGGTCCGGGTGAAGAGCCTGCCGCGCACGGTCGTGGCCAGGGCCATCGCCAGCGGCGGGACCATACCGGCGGCCATCACCGCGGCCATGATCTTCATGGCGGAGTCGCTCGGGTCGGCGACCGCGATGCCGGCGGTGGCGAAGGTGTAGGCCACCTTGTTCACCGGACCGCCCAGGTCGAAGCACATCATCAGGCCGAGCAGGCCGCCCAGCAGGACGGCGTTGGTGCCGGTGAGGCCGTTCAGCCAGTCGGTCATGCCCTTCTGCGCGGAGGCGATGGGCTTGCCGATCACGACGAACATCAGGAACCCGACGATCGCCGAGGAGATCAGCGGGATCACCACCACCGGCATGATGCCGCGCAACGCCGCCGGAATGCCGATCCGCTGGATCGCCATCACCACACCACCGGCGATCAGGCCGGCCGCGAGTCCGCCGAGGAAGCCGGCGTTGATCGTCAGCGCGATGGAGCCGCCCACGAAGCCGGGGACGAGACCTGGACGGTCCGCCATGCCGTACGCGATGTAGCCGGCCAGGACCGGGACGAGGAAGGCGAAGGCCACGCCGCCGATCTGGAACAGCAGGGCGCCCCAGCTGTCGGCCTGGGTCCACACGAAGTGGTCCATCACCGAGGGCGCCTTGTTGATCTTGTAGCCGCCGATCGCGAAGCCGAGGGCGATCAGCAGACCGCCCGCGGCGACGAACGGGACCATGTAGCTGACGCCGCTCATCAGCCACTTGCGGAGCTTGGTGCCGTAGCCCTCGCGCGAGTCACCGGCCCGCTCGACCGGTGTGCTCGCGGAGGCGGCCGCGGTGACCTCGCCGCGGGCGGCCTTCTCCCGTACCTCGGTGATGAGTTCGCCGGGCCGGTTGATGCCCGCCTTCACACCGACGTCGACGGTCGGCTTGCCCGCGAAGCGGCCCTTGTCCCGTACGGGGACGTCGTGCGCGAAGATCACGCCGTCCGCCGCCGCGATCACCTCCGGGTCCAGCCGGGCGAAGCCGGCCGAGCCCTGCGTCTCGACGGACACCTCGGCGCCGGCCTCGCGGCCCGCGTTCTCCAGCGACTCGGCCGCCATGTAGGTGTGGGCGATGCCGGTCGGGCAGGAGGTGACGGCGACGATGCGGAAGGGCCGCCCGTCCGGGACGGAACCGGCGTCGGCGGCGGGACCGGAGCCGGGTCCGGCGGTGGCCGCCGGGGCCGGTGCGCCCGTGTCCGACGGCTCCGTCGTACTGCCCGCCGCGGCGTCGGCGGAGGCCGCCCCCGACGCCGCGGCGGTGTCCTCGGGGGCGCCGTCGGCCGGCGGCTCCTCCCCGCGGATGAGCGCCGCCGCCGTGCCCGCGGCGCCCACGGACCGCAGCTCGTCGGTGAACTCGGCGTTCATCAGCTGCCGGGCCAGCGACGACAGGATCGTCAGATGGGCGTCGTCGGCGCCGGCCGGGGCGGCGATCAGGAAGATCAGGTCGGCGGGGCCGTCCGCCGCGCCGAAGTCGATGCCGCCGGCGCTGCGGCCGAAGGCGAGGGTCGGCTCGGTGACGTGGGTGCTGCGGCAGTGCGGGATGCCGATGCCACCGTCGAGGCCGGTGGGCATCTGCGCCTCACGGGCGGCCACGTCGGCGAGGAAGCCGTCGAGGTCGGTCACCCGGCCGAGGGCCACCATGCGCTCGGCGAGTGCGCGCGCCGCCGCTTCCTTGCTGTCGGCGGACAGGTCGAGATCGACCAGGTCCGCGGTGATCATGTCGCTCATCGCGGGCTCCAATGCACGCGTATCGCCCGGGGGACGCAGTGGGCGGGGGTGGGGACGGGGGTGGAGACGGGGGTGCGGTCTGGGCAGGCTCCGGGGTGGGTGGAACCGGGGCCGGGTGGTTCCTGCCTCCCGAAGCCGGTCGCGACGGGCGCCGGGGCGCCGCGCCGTTCGGGCTCGGGGGGTGCGGGGGTGTCCGGGCGGGTGGGCCGTGGGCTGCCGCCGAGGTGCCGCCCGCCGGGGCGGGTACCGGACGTCATGACACCGGCTCCCTGAGTTCGCGGTCGACGGGGATGTCGGCCGTGACGGTGACCGCCGCGGGGTCCAGATCGGCGGGTCCCGGCATCGCGCTGCCCGGGAGCCGCACGGCGGCGGCGCCGTGGGCGACGGCGGAGGCCAGGGCCCGGGGGCCGCTGCCGCCGGCGATCAGGAAACCGGCGAGAGAGGAGTCACCGGCTCCCACGTTGCTGCGGACGGTGCCCACCGGCGCGCTGCCGAACCAGGCACCGGTGCCGTCCACCAGTAGCTGCCCGTCGGCGCCCAGGCTCGCGAGTACGGCGCCCGCGCCCATCCCGCGCAGTTCCTCGGCGGCCTTCAGGGCGTCGCCGACGGTCGCCAGGGGGCGTGCGACGGCTTCCGCGAGCTCCTCGGCGTTGGGCTTCACCACGTCGGGCCGGGCGCGCAGCGCCTCCTGCAGCGCACGCCCCGAGGTGTCCAGTGCGATGCGGGCGCCCCCGGCGTGCGCCCGGCTGACGACATCCGCGTACCAGGAGGGCGCGAGCCCCCGCGGCAGGCTGCCGCAGCACGCGATCCAGTCGGCGTCGCGGGACTGCTCGCGGACGGTGTCCAGGAGCAGTTCCTGCTCGGCGGGCGACAGGTCCGGGCCCGGTGCGTTGATCTTCGTCAGCACCCCGTCCGCCTCCGCCAGCGCGATGTTGGAACGGGTGGCCCCTGCGACCGGGACCGGCGCGACCTCGATGCCCTGGGCGTCGAGCAGCTCGGCGACCAGCGCGCCCGGCGCACCGCCCAGGGGCAGGACGGCGACCGTGCGCCGTCCGGCGGCCGCCACGGCGCGCGAGACGTTCACACCCTTGCCGCCGGGGTCCATGCGCTCACCGGTGGCGCGGATGACCTCGCCGCGCTCCAGGGAGGGGACCTCGTAGGTGCGGTCGAGGGACGGGTTGGGGGTGACGGTGAGGATCATGCGCGCACTACTTCCGTACCGCCGCGCTCGATGACGGCGGCGTCTTCTCGGCTCAGCCCGTTGTCGGTGATCAGCAGGTCCACGTCGCTCAGGCCGCCGAAGCGGGCGAAGTGCTCCTGGCCGTGCTTGGCGGAGTCGGCGAGGAGGACCACGCGGCGCGCGGCGGCGACGGCCGCGCGCTTGACGGCGGCCTCGGCGAGGTCGGGGGTGGTCAGGCCGTGCTCGGCGGAGAAGCCGTTGGCGGCGACGAACAGGACGTCCGCGCGGATCTCGCCGTACGCGCGCAGCGCCCAGGCGTCCACGGCGGCCCGCGTACGGTGCCGTACCCGCCCGCCGATCAGGTGGAGCTGGATGCCGGGGTGGTCGGCAAGGCGGGCGGCGATGGGCAGGCTGTGCGTGACGACGGTGAGGGCGGACTCCAGCGGGATCGCCGCGGCCAGCCGTGCCACCGTCGTGCCGGCGTCGAGGATCAGCGTGCCCCCGGCGGGCAGCTCGGCGAGGGCCGCCTTGGCGATGCGGTCCTTCTCGTCGGCGGCGGTCGACTCGCGCTCGGTCAGGTCCGGCTCGAAGTCGAGGCGGCCGACGGGGATGGCTCCGCCGTGCACCCGGCGGACCAGGCCGGCCCGGTCGAGGGCCTTCAGGTCGCGGCGGATCGTCTCCGCCGTCACCTGGAACTCCTCGGCCAGCGACAGCACGTCCACCCGGCCGCCGTCGCGGGCGAGGCGGAGGATCTCCTGCTGTCGCTCCGGTGCGTACATGCCCGTTTACCTCCACCTCATGCCCGAACGTGTGGTTTCACTGCGAGGCTACGCCCGGAATTCCGGAAAGTAAACAAGTTCGGGCGTCAAGTGGGCACGAACGGACTTCCGGTTCCGTCCGGCCGCGGACGGAGGGCGGGCCGAGGGGCCGGGCACGGCAAAGGGCCCGGCACCTGCTCGGTGCCGGGCCCTCCCCTCGCCGCCCCCGCTCAGGCCACCAGCTCGGGCTCCTTCTCCGCCGCCGGGGCGTCGGCGCCGGCCCCCTCCACATGCTGCGCCGGACGCTTCGGCAGGGCGGACATCAGCAGGAAGATCGCACCCAGGATCCCGGCGACCCACCACAGGGCGTGCTCGAAGCCGTTCACGAAGGCGGGGCCCACCTGGGCGGGGGTGAGCCGGTCGCCGATCACCCCGAAGAAGACGACCGAGACCAGGCCGAGGCCGAGCGCGTTGCCCATCTGCTGCACGGTGTTGATCAGACCGGAGGCCGACCCGGCGTGCTCACGCGGCACCTCCGAGAGCACCGCGTCGGTCAGCGGGGCGACGATCAGGCCCATGCCCGCGCCCATCACGACCAGCGGCAGCGCCATCTGCCAGGAGGCGATGGAGAGGCCGTAGCGGTGCGACTCCCAGATGTAGAGGAGCACGCCCGCCGCCATGACCAGCGCGCCCGCCCGCAGCACCTTCCGGCCGAACCGCGGGACCAGCTTCTGCACCGACATCCCCGCCGCCGTGGACACCGCGAGCGAGAACGGCACCCCGGTCAGGCCCGCCCGCAGCGGGCTCCAGCCCAGGCCCCTCTGCATGTACAGCGTCCAGACCAGGAAGAAGATGCCGAGCGCGACACCGAAGACGGTCTGCACGGCGATGCCGGCGGCGAAGCTCTTCACCCGGAACAGGGACAGCTCGATCAGCGGCGAGCCGTCGCGGGCCGCCTTGCGCCGCTCGTAGGCCACCAGCGCCGCGAAGACACCGAGCGCGCCGGCCATGCACACGTAGCCCCACAGCGGCCAGCCCAGCTCACGGCCGCGGGTCAGCGGGTAGAGCAGCATCAGCAGGCCGAGCGTCACCAGGGAGACACCGACGAGGTCCAGCTTCAGCGCCTTCGGCGCCCGGGACTCGGTGATGAAGCGACGGCCCAGGAAGAGGGCGACGACGCCGACCGGCAGGTTGATCAGGAAGATCGGCCGCCACTGGAGTCCGAACAGGTTCCACTCGGTCAGCAGGGCGCCGAGCAGCGGGCCGGAGACCGCGCCGAGACCGACGATCGCGCCGAACAGGCCGAAGACCTTGCCGCGCTCATGGGCGGGGAAGGTGGCGTGCACGATCGACAGGACCTGCGGCACCATCAGGGCCGCCATGCCGCCCTGGAGGATGCGCGAGGCGACCAGCATCTCCGGGCCGGCGGCGAAGCCGCACAGGGCGGAGGCCAGGGTGAAGCCGCCGATGCCGAGCAGGAACAGCCGCCGGCGGCCGTGGATGTCACCGAGCCGGCCGCCGGTGATCAGGCCCGCCGCGAAGGCCAGCGCGTAGCCCGCCGTTATCCACTGGATCTGGCCGAGCGAGGCGCCCGCGTCCTCCTGGATCGAGGGGATCGCGATGTTGACGATCGTGACGTCGACGAGGTCCATGAAGGCCGCCGTCATCACGATCGCGAGCGCGAACCAGCGGCGGCGGTCGGCCGGTGGGGCCGTGTCCTGCCGGGCACCGAGGGTGTGTTCCGTGGAGGTCATGCGCCCAGGCTAGAACCGCAATAGGTCAGATCATGTCCTAGATCTGCGGCATCCTGATCAGCATGACGACGGACACCCCGGCCCGGCTCCTCCAGCTCCTGTCCCTCCTGCAGACACCGCGCGAGTGGCCGGGCGGCGAACTGTCCGAACGGCTCGGCGTCTCCCGCCGCACCGTGCGGCGCGACATCGACCGGCTGCGGGAGCTGGGCTATCCGGTCCAGGCCACCAAGGGCTCCGACGGCGGGTACCGGCTGGTCGCGGGTAAGGCCATGCCCCCGCTGGTGCTGGACGACGAGGAGGCGGTGGCGATCGCGGTCGGGCTGCGCGCCGGGGCCGGGCACGCGGTGGAGGGGGTGGACGAGGCCTCGGTGCGGGCGCTGGCGAAGCTGGAGCAGGTGCTGCCGGCCCGGCTGCGCCACCGGGTGGCCACGCTGCAGGCCGCGACGACGCCGCTGACCAGCGGGGACGGGGCGAGCATCGCACCCGAGACGCTGACCGTGATGGCGTCGACGGTGGCGGGGCGGGAACGGCTGCGGTTCGCCTACCGGGACAAGGAGGGCGGTGAGTCGCGGCGGCTGACGGAGCCGCACCGGCTGGTCTCGACGGGCCGGCGGTGGTACCTCGTCGCGTACGACCTGGGGCGCGAGGACTGGCGGACGTTCCGGGTGGACCGGGTGCGGGAGCCCTTCGCGACCGGAGTGCGGTTCGCTCCGCGGGAGTTGCCGGAGGGGGATGCGGCGGAGTATCTGCGGCGGTCGATCCGGCGGCGGGGGCAGGACACGTACGCGTTCGAGGTGCGGTTCGCCGGGGCGGTGGAGGAGGTGGCCCCGCGGGTGCCGGAGTGGATCGGGGTGCCGGAGGCGGATGGCGGCGGGGGGTGCGTGCTGCGGGGCACGAGCGGGGAGCCGGTGGAGTGGCTGGCTGTGCGGCTGGCGATGGTGGGGGGCGAGTTCGCGGTTCGGGGACCGGATGAACTTGCCTCGTGCGTACGGGAGTTGGGTGGCCGGTTGAGTCGGGCGGGGGCGGGGGGAGAGTAGGGGGCCTTGGGGCGGGGGGCGTTGCGCTGCCCGCGGTTGCGGGGTCCCGCGGTTGCGGGGTGCCCGCGCTTACGGACGGGATCGTCGGCCGCGGAACCGTCAGGAATCGGAGGGCGAATGGGGCGCCGGCCAGGCGTAGTTCTCCAGGGCAGTCAGGTTCTGGAGGGCCAGGGTCGCGGGGCCGTCCGGGCCGGTGGGCGGGGAGGTGGTGGTGGCCCAGGACTCGACGGCCACGCGGATCGCCGCCCCGGCCACCGCCGCCGTGAGACGGAGGTGCGGCGGGATCGCCGGCGACCGGGCGACGTCGCCCTCGGCGGAATCCGCATGATCCGCGCGATCCGCGGAATCGTCCGCACCCGCGGGACCGTCCGGATCCACCGGACCGTCCGGATCCACGGGCGACAGCCGTTCCGCCAGGGTTGCCGCGAGCGCGCCCTCGGACGTCCGGCACACCTCCGCCCACACCTTCCCGAGGGCGGGGCTCGCGTCGGCCAGGCGGATCAGGGTGCGCACCCATTCCCAGGAGGCCGCCGAGACGCCCACGCCGGGGCTGAGAGTGTGCTCGACCGCGTGCCGGAGGGCCTCCGGTACGGAGAGTCCGGGCGGCGCTTCGCGGACCGCCTGGATGCAGAGTTCCGCGCCCGCCGCGTACAGCGGCGCCACCGCCTCTTCCTTGGAGGCGAAGTAGCGGTAGAAGGTGCGCGGGGCGATCCCCGCCGCCTGGGCGATGTCCTCCGCGCGTGTGGCGCGCAGGCCCCGGCGCACGAAGAGCGCGGCCGCCGCGCGGGCGATCTCCATGCGCGTCTCGGCCTTGCGGCGTTCGGTCAGGGACATCGGGGCGGTGGCGGAAACAGGCTGGTGGGCGGTGTTGCCGGTGGTGCGGGGGGTGCTCACCTCGGCAGGCTATGCCGGTGTGGCAGAATCTGCCATTCGAGCGGGCCACCCCGGGGTTCAGGTACGGGGTGGCCCGCCGTTCCAGCATGAGGCCGGACCCCGGCGCCTGGGGGGGTAGGCGCCGGGGCCCGGCTCGGGAACGTTCCGACGCGGGGGGGGGTGGCGTCGGAACGTGGCTCACTCGGCGAGTACCTGGTCAGTGCTCGCCGTGCGACCTGTGGGGTGGGTGCTACGGCTGGGAGTGCGGCCCCGTGGTGCAAGTCCAACTCCTGGGCCCGCAATGGTTTTTCCCTCGGGCCCGGGAGTTGAAGCGACGGTACCGCGCCATGTTTGCGCCGTCTTTCGCCACCGGATGTGCGCGGTCGCACGCCGGCCGGTCAGGCCGCCGCGTCGAACCCTGTGCCACGGGCGAGCTTCTTCAGTTCGAGCAGCGCGTGCTTCTCGATCTGCCGGATGCGTTCGCGGGTCAGGCCGTGCTCCTTGCCGACCTCGGTCAGCGTGCGCTCGCGGCCGTCCTCGATGCCGTACCGCATCTTGATGATGGAGGCCGTGCGCTGGTCCAGACGGCCGATCAGGTCGTCCAGTTCCTCGCTGCGCAGGAGCGTGAGGACCGACTGCTCGGGGGAGACCGCCGAGGTGTCCTCCAGCAGGTCGCCGAACTGGGTCTCGCCCTCGTCGTCCACCGGCATGTTCAGGGAGACCGGGTCACGGGACCAGTCGAGCACGTCGGTCACACGCTCCGGCGTCGAGCCCAGCTCGGCGGCGATCTCCGCGGGCTCCGGCTCGCGCCCGTGCTCGCGGTTGAACTCGCGCTGGACACGGCGGATACGGCCCAGCTCCTCCACCAGGTGGACGGGGAGCCGGATCGTGCGGGACTGGTCGGCTATCGAGCGGGTGATGGCTTGGCGGATCCACCAGGTGGCGTACGTCGAGAACTTGAAGCCCTTGCGGTAGTCGAACTTCTCGACGGCGCGCACCAGACCGGCGTTGCCCTCCTGGATCAGGTCCAGCAGCGGCAGGCCGCTGCGCGGGTAGCGCCGGGCCACCGCCACGACCAGGCGGAGGTTGGAGCGGATGAAGACGTCCTTGGCCCGCTCACCGGCGTCGACCAGGGCCTGCAGCTCCTCGGAGGTGGCGTCCGACTTCGACTCCTCCTCGCCGTCGAGGACCTGCCGCGCGAACACACCCGCCTCGATGGTCTGGGACAGCTCGACCTCCTTGGCGGCGTCGAGCAGCGGCGTACGCGCGATCTCGTCGAGATACATGCCGACCAGGTCGCGATCGGCGATCTCGCCGGCGTGGGCGCGAACACTGCCTGCCGAGTCGGCCGTCTCGCCAGTGGCGGACTTACGACGGGCGACGGCACGGGTTGCCATGCGTGCTCCCTTGCGATGGTGGGCTGGCGGGTGGTCCTTCGAACGCTCGGCATCGAACGGGTTCGTCTCGCGGATCTGACTCCTTGGGACTCTCCTCGAGTGCCCTGCATCCGTGGGAAACAACGACTGGAATCCGGACAGAATTCCCAACCCGACCCTCGATTTTTCTGATCATGCAGTACCCTGTCGGCCACACGGGGAGGCGCAATGCCGTCGACACACACAGAGGTGCAGGTCAGGCCGGGGGTCGAGGGGGATCTCGATGCCCTCACGGAGATCTACAACCACTATGTGCGTGAGACGGCGATCACATTCGACACGGCCATCTTCAGCGCGGAAGAACGCCGCCCTTGGCTGCTCTCCCACCCGGAAGACGGCCCGTACCGCCTGATGGTTGCCACGGCGGCGGACTCACAGCGGATTCTGGGGTACGCCACATCCAGCCCTTACCGCGCGAAGCCCGCCTACTCCACCTCCGTGGAGACCACCGTGTACGTCGCCCCGGGCGCCGGCCGCCGCGGCGTCGGCGGCCTGCTCTACGGCGCCCTCTTCGAGGCGCTGGCCGGTGAGGACCTGCACCGCGCCTACGCGGGCATCGCGCAGCCGAACGAGGCCTCGCGGCGGCTGCACGCCCGTTTCGGCTTCCGGCACGTCGGCACCTACCGGGAGGTGGGCCGCAAGTTCGGCCGCTACTGGGACGTGGCCTGGTACGAGAAGGACCTCGGGCGGGCCCCCCTCGGATAGGCGCCCCTCGCCCCCGCGCTCACCCGAACTGCAGCGACCGCTTCGCCAGTCCCATCCAGAACCCGTCGATCACCGACTTCTGCGCGTCGAGTTCGCCGCCCGCCTCGGCCGCGCCCATGGTCACGAAGAGCGGGGCGAAGTGCTCGGTGCGCGGGTGGGCGTAGCGCCCGGCCGGGGCCTTCTTGAGGAAGTCCAGCAGGATGTCCCAGTCGCGGGCCTCCAGGGCCCGGCGGCCCCAGTCGTCGAACTCGGCGGACCAGGTCGGCACGCCGGTCCCGGTGTGCCGCAGGGCGGCGAGGTTGTGGGTGAAGAAGCCGGAGCCGACGATCAGCACGCCCTCGTCGCGCAGCGGGGCGAGCCTGCGGCCGATGTCCATCAGCCGGACCGGGTCGAGGGTCGGCATGGAGATCTGCAGGACGGGGATGTCGGCGTCCGGGAACATCTCGACGAGCGGCACGTAGGCGCCGTGGTCGAGGCCGCGGTCGGGCATGTCCTGGACCGGGATGCCGGGGGCGCGCAGCAGCTTGCGGACGGATTCGGCCAGCTCGGGCGCGCCGGGGGCGGCGTACCGGACCCGGTAGTAGTGCTCGGGGAAGCCCCAGAAGTCGTAGACGAGGGGGACGGTCTCGACGGCGCCGAGGGCGAGCGGGGCCTCCTCCCAGTGGGCGGAGACCATGAGGATCGCCCTGGGGCGCGGCAGCCCGGCCGACCAGGCGGCGAGCTGGCCCGGCCAGACGGGGTCGTCGGCGAGCGGCGGGGCGCCGTGGCTGAGATAGAGGGCGGGCATGCGCTCCCGCCCGGCAGTGGACGTCTCCTGCGGTGCGGCGGACATGACGGCGACTCCTGGTACTCGGTCCCTGCGAGACGCACCCTTCAAGGCGCTGAAGGTGCTTTAAGTCTCAAGCTTTCCCCTACAGCGTACGCCCGACTTGTTCAAGTTTCAAGGAGATGCCTCGTACAGTGGGACACATGAACACGGCAACCGACTCCGCCGGCCGGCACCGCTGGCTCACCGACGAGGAGCAGCGCGTCTGGCGCGCCTATCTGCACGCCACCACCCTGCTCGAGGACCACCTCGACCGGCAGCTCCAGCGTGACGCGGGCATGCCGCACATCTACTACGGCCTCCTCGTCGGCCTCGCCGAGGCACCCCGCCGCCGGCTGCGGATGACCGAGCTGGCGATGAAGTCGAAGATCACGCGCTCCCGGCTGTCCCACGCCATCGCCCGGCTGGAGAAGAACGGCTGGGTCCGCCGCGAGGACTGCCCCTCCGACAAGCGAGGTCAGTTCGCGGTGCTCACCGACGAGGGCGCCGAGGTGCTGGGCCGCACCGCGCCGGGCCATGTGGCCGCCGTACGCCAGGCGCTGTTCGAGCGGCTGACCCCGGAGCAGCAGAAGGCCCTCGGCGAGATCATGGAGATCGTCGCCGAGGGCCTCCAGCCCAACGAAGCGGGTGCGGACCTTCCCTGGCTCCGCTAGATCACCGTGCGGGGCGCCCGGTGGGTCACCGTACGGCCGGTCAGTGGGCCACCACCGGCACCGGCACCTCGTCCTCGACGCCCTCGCCGGAGGCGACCGGGGTGGAGCCCGGGCGGCCGGCGTTGACGAAGGTGAAGGCGATCAGCGCGGCGAGGGCCAGGATGCCGACGGCGAAGCCGATCGCCGTGCTGTAGCCGTGCACCATGCCCTGCAGGCCCACGAGCTGCTGCTGCGGCTTGGTGGCCGCACCGGCGATGTGGTCCTTGATGTACGAGGTCTTCGCGGACGCGGCGATGGTGTTCAGCAGAGCGGTGCCGATCGCGCCGCCCACCTGCTGCGAGGTGTTGACCATCGCGGAGGCGACACCGGCGTCCCGGGGCTCGACGCCCGAGGTGGCCAGGGACATGGCCGGCATGAACGCCGTACCCATGCCGAGGCCGAGCAGCACCATCGCGGGCAGCAGCAGCGTCGCGTACGACGAACCGATCTCCATCTGCGTCAGCAGCAGCATGCCGAACCCGGCGACCAGGAAGCCGGGGCCCATCAGCAGCCGGGCCGGGACACGGGTCATCAGCCGGGTGCCGATCTGGGTGGACCCGGTGATCATGCCCGCCACCATCGGCAGGAACGCGAAACCGGTCTTGACCGGCGAGTAGCCCTTCACGACCTGCAGGTAGTAGGTCAGGAAGAGGAACAGGCCGAACATGCCGATGATCGCGAGACCGAGGGAGAGGTAGATGCCACCGCGGTTGCGGTCGGTGACCACGCGCAGCGGCAGCAGCGGGGCCTTGACCCGCGACTCGACCAGCACGAAGGCGCCGAGCAGCACCGCGGACGCGACGAACATCGCGACGGTCACGGTGTCGCCCCAGCCGTCGGACTCGGCGCGGGTGAAGCCGTAGACGAGCGCGAACAGGCCGAGGCTGGAAAGGATCACGCCGGGGATGTCGAGCGGGGAACGGTTGCGGCCGCCCTCCGGCTCACGGATGACGAACCAGGCGCCGAGCGCGGCGACGACAGCGAACGGGACGTTCACGAAGAAGGTCCAGCGCCAGTCCAGGTACTCGGTGAGGAAGCCGCCGAGGATGAGGCCGACGGCGCCGCCGCCACCGGCGATCGCACCGTAGATGCCGAACGCCTTGGCGCGCTCCTTGGCGTCGGTGAACATCACGGCGAGCAGGGACAGCGCGGCCGGGGCGAGCAGCGCGCCGAAGACACCCTGCAGCGCGCGGGCGCCGAACATCATCGTGCCGGTGGTGGCGGCGCCGCCGAGCGCGGAGGCGGCGGCGAAGCCGCCCAGGCCCAGCACGAAGGCGCGCTTGCGGCCCCACAGGTCGGCGACACGGCCGCCGAAGAGCAGCAGACCGCCGAAGGCGAGGGCGTAGGCGGTGACGACCCACTGCCGGTTGCCGTCGGATATGCCGAGGTCGGTCTGGGCGGAGGGCAGCGCGATGTTCACGATGGTGGCGTCGAGGACGACCATCAGCTGGGCGAGCGCGATGAAGACGAGCGCTTTCCAGCGGTTGGCGTCACCGCTCGGTGCGGTGGCGCCGGGAGCCTTGAGGGCTGTTTCGGACATGGAGGTACCCACTTCGGGACTTCGTGACGGAAAAAGACGTAGGTATCTGGCGGCGCGTCGGCGGCGACGGCCGGAAGCTGGGTTTCCGGCGCGGTGCGGCCGGCGGCGCCAGGCGCTCTGGGTGGTGTAAGTGCTCTGAGTGCTCTGGGTGGTGTAAGTGCTCTGAGTGCTGTGGATCAGGACCGGCGCACGGCCCCGAACTGATCGGTCGAACTGCTCGGTCGAACTGCTCGTTCGGGCTGATCGGTCAGGCTTTGCGGAGGTCCTCCATGGTCACGGCCGTACCCGGCAGGACGGAGCGGCCCGGAGCCCGCAGACCGTCCAGGAACAGCTGAAGATGACGGTGTGCGAAGCGGTCGACGCTGCAGCAGTCCGTGCCGGCCGGCGGCCGGCTGAGCTGGGCGACGGCGACCATCAGGTCACCGACACCCACGTCGGTGCGGAGCAGCCCGGCCCCCTTGGCCCGGTCCATGAGGTCCTCCACGATGCGCTCGACGCGCTCCCGGGCGGCCTCCAGATCGGGGTGGTGCTGGTCGAACGTGCTGGTGACCATCGGGCACAGGGCGCTGATCCGCTCGTCCGCGGCGGCGTGCACGAAGCGCTCCAGCGCCTCGAACGCGTCGCCGCCCTCGGACAGCGCCTGTTCGGCCACCCGTACGGTCCGGTCGAGGACCGAGCAGACGACCTCGCGGACGAGGGCGTCGCGGTCCGGGAAGTTGCGGTACACCGTGGCATTGCCGACACCGGCCCGGCGGGCGATCTCGTCCAACGGCACGTCCGGGCCGTGCTCGACGAACATCTCCCGGGCGGCGGTGACGATCCGCTCCCGGTTGCGCAGGGCGTCGGCGCGGGGCCGGGACACCTTGCGCGGCGCGGGGAGGGAGGTCTGCACGGCGTACTCCTGGTCTGGGTGGTTCTGGCGATCCGGGGACTGGGTCCCCGTTTCGCGCGGACACAGGTCTAAACGGGGAACGCGTCCCCGGTTATTTCCCCCTCGCCAAAAACTTCCCCGTGACCTGGCTCACACCTGCGCCCACCCGGATTCCCACGATCGGCTGCCCCAGCGCGCGCCCCCCGGCCCGCCGACCCAGGGTGATCACAAGGGTGCAGTCGTCGGACCCGCCGGCTGCCGTGGAGCGGGAGGTCCATGCATGCAGCCGCCGTCGCCCCGCCGCCGCATACGCCCCCGCCGCGCGGCCGCCCTGGCCTCGGTGACCGTCCTGACCTTCGCGGTCAGCACCTCGGCCGGGACCGGGCAGCTGACGGCGTCCTCCACCGCCGGGCCGACAGGCCTGGTCCGCTCCTCCGCCCTCTCCCCCTGCATGATCCGCGGCGGCATGGACGTGCAGATGACGGAAGGCGTCCCCACCCCGGTCGGCTACTCCCGCTCCACCGGCACGGTCCGCGCCCTGACCCTGATGATCGACTTCTCCGACGCGCCCGGGCAGGGCAGCGCCCAGGACCGCTTCCACGAATTCTTCCCGCAGACCCAGGAATGGTTCCGCACGGCGTCCTACGGCCGGCTCGACTACCGCCCGGAAACCCCGATATCCGGCTGGCTGCGCATGCCGAAACCGTTCAAGGCCTACGGCATAGAGCGCGGCGCGCCCTTCGACCCCGGCTACCGCCAGCTCGTGCAGGACATGGTGGCCGCCGCCGACCCCGACGTGGACTTCCGCTCGTACGACCTGCTGAACGTGCTGGTCACCCCCAACGCCGGCCCCTCCGCCCTGGACACGGTGCTGTCCGTGACCTTCGCCGGCAACTCCGACGCCCCGGTCGCCGACGGCGTCGTCGTCGGCAACGCGTCCTTCGTCTACTCCCGGCAGGACGACGGCTCCGGTTCCTACGGCCGCACCGGCTACCGGGTACTCCCGCACGAGAACGGCCACACCTTCGGCCTGCCCGACCTCTACACCCAGGAGGGCGGCTCGGCGGTGGGCCACTGGGACATCATGAGCGAGGACTGGGGGGTCAACAACGACCTCCTCGGCTGGCACAAGTGGAAACTGGGCTGGCTGGACGGCACCCAGGTCGGCTGCGCGGCCCGCCCCGGCCGCACCGACTACACCCTGACACCGCTGTACCGGCCGGGCGGCGGAAAGCTGGTCCTCATACCGATAGACCGGCGCAGCGCCTACGCCCTGGAGCTGCGCGCGCCGGGGGGCAACGACGAGGCGGTGTGCGAGCCGGGCATCCTCATATACAAGGTGGACGCCACCGTGGACACCGGGCGCGGCCCGATCACTGTCTACGACGCCCACCGCCACAGCGGCGGCTGCACCCGCAGCCCCAACGTCCAGGCAGAACTCTCCGACGCCCCCTTCACCACCGGCGAGTCCTTCAAGGACCCGGGCCATGGGATCACGGTCGAGATGAGCGCGACGGGGAACGACGGGGAGTTCAAGGTACGGATCACTCGACGGTAGCGGGGTGGGCGCCGCGCCGGGCGGTCTACCGTAGGCGTTCCCGCAGCACACCGCCGTACCGGACCGGAGAACCGACCCGATGCCCCCGAGAACCGCCCTGGACCAGGACGCCGTGCCCGGCCCGCCGGCCGAGGCGGTCGCACCGCTGACGCGCGGGATCGCCGTGCTGCGGCAACTGACCGAGGCGGGCGGGACGCTCAGCCCGAGCGCGCTGGAACGGGCCACCGGGCTCGCCCGGTCCACGGTCGACCGGATCACCGCCACCCTGGCCCGCATGGGGTACGTCCGCCACGACGGCCGGGACGTCGTCCTCACCCCCCGGGTGATGGAGCTGGGCAACGCCTACCTGGCCGCGCTGCGCCTGCCCGCCCTGCTCGACGCACGCGCGGACGCCCTCGCCGACGAACTGGACGAGTCGGTGTCGCTCGCGGTCGCCGACCTCGACGGCGTCCGCTTCATCCACCAGGCGACCCGCCGCCGCGCGATGTCGGTGAGCTTCCGCATCGGCGACCTGCTCCCGGCCGAACGCACCGCACCAGGAGCACTGTTCGCGGCGGAGTGGGACCAAGCGGAGTGGGCGCGCTGGCAGATCCGGCTGTCCGGCGACCCGGCGAACGCCTCGTTCCCCGCAGTACCCCCTCAACCCAGCTCCTCCTCCCCCGACTTGGCCGACTTCGAGACGAGGGCGGCACAGGCCCGCCGGAACGGCTGGGCGCTGGACGACCAGTTGATCGAGCCGGGCCTGGTGGCGGTGTCCGTGCCGGTGCGGGACCCGGCGACCGGCCGGGTGGCGTGCGTGGCGAGCGTGGTCAGCCACACCAGCCGGCACACGGCGGACGCCCTGCGCACCACCCTGCTGCCCCGCCTGCGCACGGCGGTGGCGGCCATGGAGGCCGACCTGCGCCAGGCGCCCCCGCCGGAGCCCGGCCCGCCGCCCTCGGGCCTGGCGGCCTGGACCACGGCGTCCAAGCACGAACTGGGCCGCGAGTTCATCGAGTCCCTGGCCCGGGGCCTGTCCGTGCTGACCGCGTTCGGCGAGGGCCGCTCGGCGCTGCCGCTGACCGAGGTGGCCCGGGCGACCGGCCTGGCCCGGGCCACGGCCCGGCGGGCGCTGATCACCTACGAGCACCTGGGCCTGGTGACCACCGGACCCGACCCCCGCACCTTCACCCTCACCCCGCGCGTCCTGGACCTGGGCTTCCCCCCGCTGTCCCGCACGACACTCCCCCGCCTCGCCGCGCCCCACCTCAGGACCCTCGCCGACCGGCTCCACGAGCCGACCGCACTGGCGGTCCTGGCACCCGGCACGGGTACGGGTACGGAGATCCAGTACACGGCCGGCGCGGGCGCGAGCCGGGTACTGACCGTGGACATCGCGGTCGGCGCACGCCTCCCGGCCACCGGAACCTCCCTGGGCCGCGTCCTGCTCGCCGACGCCGAAGGCCCCCTGTCCCCCGCCCTCGCCGAGATCCGCGCCCAGGGCTATGCCCTGGCCGACGAGGAGCTGGAATCAGGGCTGCGCTCCATCGCCGTACCGGTACGCGACCGGACCGGCCGGGCGGTCGCCGCGGTGAACGTGGCCACGCACGCGGCCCGCCGCACCCTCCACAACTGCGTGACGGACCTGCTCCCCGCCCTCCGCGCCACCGCCGACCACATCCAGACAGACCTCCACACCGCCGCCCGCTTCACCCACGTCGCCCCGTCCTGATCCACCGCCCCGCCCTGATCCGGTACCCTGTGGACCGAGTACAGCGCCTTCGTAGCTCAGGGGATAGAGCACCGCTCTCCTAAAGCGGGTGTCGCAGGTTCGAATCCTGCCGGGGGCACCAGCGCAGAGGCCCCGGACCGATCATGGTCCGGGGCCTTTGACATCCACTTCTGACATCGACGGGGGCGGTCACCCACGCTCGGGCCGCCTCTTCCTGAGCAGCCGGTCCATGTGACTCATGGCCTCACGCTGGGTGTCCTGCACGACGTGCGTGTAGACGTCCATGGTGATGCTGATCTGGGAGTGGCCCAGGATCTCCATCACGACGCGGGGCGCGACCCCGGCGGCTGTGAGGAGGGTGGCGGTGCCGTGCCGGGCATCGTGCAGGCGGATCACGCGAAGGCCGGCGGATCGGGCGACCCGGGTGAAGGAGCGGTAGACGTTGCGCGGCTCGACCGGGCGGCCCGTCCGGGTGGTGAAGACGTAGTCCGACTCGTTCCACCCCTCCCCCGCTTTGGCGCGAGCGTCCGCCTGACGCAGGCGGTGCCACCGCAGGGGCGCGATGCAGAGGGCGGGCAGCGGGACGGCCCGGCGACGACGGCTCTTCGGGTCATCGTCATAGAGGACGCCACGGCGACGCTGGGTCTGCTGCCGGACGTACAGGACACGGTTTTCGAGGTCGAGGTCCGACCAGCGGAGCCCGATGATCTCGCCCCGTCGCAGGCCCATGGCGATGGCGAGCACGAAGGCCGCGTAGAGCGGGTCCTTCCGGGAGGCGGCCAGGAAGTCGAGCGTTTCGTCCAGGGTCCAGGGCTTGAGTTCCCGGTTTTCGGTGCGAGGCGGCTCGACGAGCTTGGCGACGTTCCGCGTGATCAGTTCCTCGCGGCAGGCGGAGGACAGCGCCGAGCGCAGCACCCGGTGAGACTCCTTGGCGGTCGCCGCGGTGGCCTCCTGCTCCAGGCGGACGATGAACCGGCGAACGTCGGCGACGCTCAGAGATTCAAGGCGCTTGGCGCCGAGCAGGGGCACCAGGTAGATCCGGACGTGTGCCTCGTACTTCTCGTAGGTGCTGAGCTTGCGCCGGGGCTTGATGACGTTGTCCAGCCAGTAGGGCAGCCACTCGGAGAGCTTGGCGGAGCGAGTGGGCACGGGCACTCCTTGGTCGACCTTGTCGAGCAGTTCACGGCGCTTGGCGTCGCACTCAGCCCACGTCTTGCCGTAGGCGAATTTGCGAGCGCGGGTGCCGTCCGGCTGGAGGACGTAGACCGCGCACTGGTAGCGCCCGTCCTTGCGCTTGGTGATGGTGCCCGCGCCGTTCGGGTTGCGCTTGCGTTGCTGGGCCATCAGGCGGCCGCCTCCAGTTCGTTGGTGATGTACTCGCGGACCGCCCGCGCCGGGATGCGACGGCACCGGCCGATGGTGATCGAGGGCAGACGGCGGGAGCGGATGAGGTCGTAGACCGTGGAGCGGCCGAGCTTCAGCCGCTCCATCACGTCGGGCACCGTCAGCAGTTCGTCGTCATGCATGAGTCGGTTCTCCTTCGGTTCCGGGTGCGGGTTCGAGAGAGGCGGCCAACCAGGCTTCGGTGTCGGACAGGCCGGTGCCGGCGAACACCCAGTGGGCGAGGACGTACGTCGTGTCCGTCGGCCGTTCGTCGGTCGTTGCCTGGGTTCGACGCCATTCGGCGCGGGCGTCGCGGAGGGCGCCGAGGGTGGTGGAGTATCGGCGGGACTTGGTGGAGAAGTGGCCGCGGAATCCGAGCATGTGAGCCCAGGCGCGCAGGCGGAGGTGTTCGAGGTCCTTGCGGGCGCCGAGGGTCCAGGCCGTTCGGATGAGGCGGCGGGCGTGGTCGCTGATGTCGAGCTGGGCGAGTTCGGCTGCGAACTTGAGCGGGCGGTCGAGAGCTCCCGTGGCGGTCTCGGCGCCCTTGGTGGCGTACTTGGCGATGTACGCCGCGACGGCCCGCTCGGTCAGCTCCTGGCCGCCGTCGAAGTCGGCCGAGCGGATGGTGCGGACGTCGAGCTGTCGGCCGAAGGCGAAGGTGTGCGCGCGGCCGTCGATGACCGGGCCGTCGACGCGGACCTTGGCGGCGGCGGCCTCGATGGCGTTCGTGAGCAGTTCGGCGGTCGCCCAGGCCGGGGGCGGAGTATCGCCGCCGCCGGGACCGTCGAGGCGGATCACGGCGTGGAAGTGGACGGCTCCGCGCTTCTGGTACTCGGCGACCTTGGCGAACGAGACGCGGGCGTGCTGGCGGAAGTGGCGCTGTGACAGGCCCGCACGCTTGGCGGCCTCTCGGCGGAGGTAGATGGAGAAGCGCCGCCAGAGCTGTCCGGCGTGCGCGTTCCAGAGCACGGCCGCTTCGTAGTCGTACGTGTCCGGGTCGAGCGGTGTGCCAAGGGCGTCGTCGTCCTGGTCGTGGTGGGAGCCGCAGCGGCAGGGACGACCGTCTGTCCGGCGGTTGTGGACCGCGCCGAAGCCGGGGGCGGTGAAGGTGGCGAAGACGCGCGGGTGGGCGGCGACGTGTTCCGGAGTGCCCTTGCCGCCGCGCAACCCGGCGGTGATCAGGTGGAAGGTGTCGCGGCGGTAGACCTCGGCGCAGGCCGGACAGCGGGTGCTGCGGCGGTTGTTGCAGCGGACGAGGAGTTGGCCGGCCGGGAGGGCGGTCGAGTCGAGATGCTGGAGGACGCGGCCGATCTCGCCGGTCGTGGTGTCGACGTCGTACTCGGTGCGGTGGCCGTCCAGCCGGATGGGGTGTGTGCAGCCGCCGAGCCCGGAGAGCTGACGGAGGATACCCGGCAGGGTGCCGTCGGCGGCGAGGTTGCTGAGTTCTGGGAGCGGTGGCGGGGTGGTGCGGGTGAAGATGGCGGTCTCCTTCTGACGGGCACTGTCGGGAGGGATGGGCCACCGGGGCGGCGGATGCTTGGCCGTGTCTCGCCGCCCCGGAGGTCTGGGCGTCTCAGCGCCGGTTGTGCTCGTGGAGCAGCGAGCGCAGGACCACGGCGGCGATGGCCACGGAAATGGCCGTGACGGCGACGGCGGCCAGGAGCGCGGTGAGGACCACGCCCACGACGACCACGGCCGCGATCGTCTTCTGATCGATGGGGATCGACTGCACGGAGCGTCGGGCGGGAGCCGGGTCGGTCGGGGCGTGCGTGTGCACCGGCGGCGGGGTCGAGTTGTCCGGGTACTTGGGCAGGAACACGGCGGGCTTCTCCTTGCCTACTCGTCTAGTCATGTGAGCCGTTTACGACACCCACGCCGGACCGCGTGCCGGACTCGATGGCGGGCGCGAGGAAGGTGTGCGAGAGCCAGAAGCCGAACAGGGCGATCAGGACGACGATCCAGGTGCGGACGCCGAGGAACTTGATCGCTCCCCAGGCGAAGAAGCCGAGGACGACGACGAGCGGCAGGCTGACGGTCACGGTGGTCCGGGTCCTTTCAGCGGGCGGGACAGCGATGAGTGCGGGCGGCCAGCTCGGCGGCGGCGCGGCTGTCGTAGTCCGCGGAGAAGCCGCAACGCGGTGCGGTGCAGGCGGCGGTGTGCTTCTCGCGGCCACGGTTGTCGTAGGCGGTGCCGACCTGGACGGGGCCGATGCGGGTGACGTTGCGGAAGCTGCGGTTGGCGGCCATGGATCTCCTCTCAAAGGTGGGCGGCGATGGCTTCGGCCATGGGCACCGGGACGCCGAGGCGAGCGCGCAGGGTCGGGGTGTCGATCGGGGCGCCGGTGCGGGCGTGGTGCTCGGCGGCGACCTTGCGGGCGTGGGCGACCAGGGCGGACGGCACGGGTATGGGCGGGGGCTGCGGCGGTTCCTCGATGGCGGGTTGGGCGGGCAGGTCGGGCGCGGTTTCGGGCTCGTCCTCCTGGTCCTCGATGACCTCCGCTACGGGGCCCGTCTTCGGCGCGGTGTGCGCGAGGAGGGTCCCGCCGAGGAAGGCAACAGCGGGCCAGCCCGCGACGAGGATGCGCAGCCAGGCCGGGACGTTGCCGAGGTCGAGGAGGCCGGCAGTGGCGACGTTGGCGCCGAGGGATGCGGTGAGTGCGACGACGAACCAGCACCAGGCCGCCGTCTTGGTCGTACCGGAGCGCAGTCGGCGCCAGGCGGCGACGAGCAGCAGGTCGACGGAGACGGGGTAGGCCCAGGCCTTCCAGCCGTCCTGTCCGGCCGCCACGGCGACGTCGTGCAGGTGGGCGAAGGACAGTGCGGCGGCGATGAGCGCCTGAACGAGCACCGCGTCGACGCGGGCCAAGCGGGCGCGCATGATGCGGCTCCTTCCGGAGTCGAGCAGAGGAGATCAGTCGGTGACCGGGCGGGGCAGGAAGACCGGGGCCGCGGTCTCGACCGGGCGCACGGGTACGTCGGGCCGGAAGGGCTTCAGCGCGGGCAGGTCTGGCACCAGGTGGGCCGACTCGCGGCAGGTCTCGGCAGCGTCCCCGAGGGAGAGGTACGGCGTGCGGATGCGGGACCAGCCGCCGGAGGTGTCGCCCGCTACGGCCAGGCCGGGCCGTTCGGGAGCGATGGAACAGGCTGCCTGGACAGCCTCCGGAGCGATGTCGCCGAGGGCCATCTTCGCGGAGGCCTCGTCGTTGACGCGGTGGCAGACGCGGCCGGTGAGCTGGGCGCGGAGCATGGTGGCGCCCTTGCCGAGTTCAGCGCCGAAGCGCTGCCCGCAGACCTCCAGGTAGATGCCGGCGGCGCGGCCGAGCTGGGCGAGCCGGATGAGCTGGGTGACCATCTCGTCGCGGCGTTCTTCGTCCTTCTTGGTCGCGACGAGGAAGAGCTCAGCGACCTCATCCACGAACAGGACGACGGGCACGGGGCGTTCGTGGTCGGGCAGGCCCCAGATGTCGGAGGTGATCTCCTCGTCCGGAGTGCCAGGGGCGATGCCCTGCCGGGCCTTGATCAGGTCGTACCGGTCCTCCATCTCGTTGACCAGCACGGGTAGCAGCTCGGCCGCCTGCTCCGGGTCGGTGGCCAGTGCGGAGAGCCGGGGTGCGAAGGGGGCCAGTTCAACACCCCGCTTGCAGTCGATGCCGACCAGGGCGACGGGCTGAGGGGCGAGTCCGGCGATCAGGTGCCGCAGGTACATGGACTTCCCGGACAGGGTGGCGCCGAGGGTGAGTTGATGAGGGATGGTGCGGTAGTCGCGGATGAAGGGTGTGGCGTCCTCTCGCAGGGCGACCGGCACTTCGAGGGGGCCGTGCGGGGTCTTACGGGGCATGCGCACCCGCCCTAAGACGTCGTAGCCGACGAGCCGCAGGTCGACGACCCCAGGCTTCACGGTGGTGACGTAGACGGCGTGGACACCCCAGGCGTGCCGCAGTCGCTCGGCGGAGGCCGCGAAGTCGGCGGGCTCCTGGCCCGGCGCCAGGCGAAGACGGATCCGCAGTCCGGTCGTGGTGGGTCGGATGATGCCCCGGCGTGGCGGTACGGGCCGCACTTCGCGCTGGGTCATGGCCTTGCCGGCGACAACCCGCAGCCGGGAGGGAGCCACGGTCAGGCCGCATGCCTCCATGACCGAGCCGTACGAGCTGAGCAGCCGGACCGTGGACACCAGGAGGCCGACCGTGGACCAGTACGCCGCCGGGTGCTTGGCCCGGGCATAGGCAGCCCCGCCGCCGAGCGCGGCGACAGGACCACCCACTTCGAGGAGCGTCGTCAGGTCGGACATCAGGCGGCGGCCCCGGAGACGGCCGGGAAGGCGGCCGGGGTCACGGCGGCGGCCCGGTAGGCGATGCCGTGGCGCTGCTGGCCGTTGAAGACGGACTCCCACGGCCGGGCGATGAGACCGGGCAGCGACACCGGCGAGCCGAGGATCAGGCCCTCGGAGACACCGCCCTCGGGAACGGTGACCTTGATGAGCGAGGACTCACCGTCCTCGATGTAGACGACCCCGATGGTCATCAGCGCCTCGCCGCTGGTCGCGTCCTTGGCGATCTCGCCGGTCTGCCGGTCACGGACCTTCGGCTCCGGAGCCTCCGTGAGAAGGATCGTCGCGGCGGAGGTCTCAACGCGGATGGTGCGCAAGGTACTGCTCCTATCTACTCGTCTATACAAGAGTCGATCTGTGAGCCCGATCTCCGGGTCACGCGGATCACCTTGACATACAACTTGCCCACTCGTCTATACGAGTAAGCGTGTCGGTGTGTACGAGTTCAGAGAAGCGTCCCCGCGCACTACCGCCGCTCCCGGGATCAGGTCGCCGGGAGCTGGTACGACAAGACGTACGCATCCGCTGCCATGACCGTGTCGCAGACCTCGACGGCACGTCCCTCGGTGTCGAACGCGGTCCGGATCAGGTGGATGACAGGCACGCCGGCCGCCAGGTGCAGGAGCTTGACCTCTGCGGGCGAGGGCATGCGGGCGCGGATCTCCTCCTCGAAGTGGTCGAGGTGGTGCCCCAGCTCTTCGAGGCGGGCGTAGATGCCGCCGGGACCCGGGTTGGGCTCGGCGATAGGAGTGCCGCGGGCGATGTCGAGCGGGAGATACGAGGTCGCGAACTCGACCGGCCGCCCGTCGAGGAGATACCGGCGCCGACGAGCGAGGACTCGCCGCACCGACCCGAGCCGGGTGGAGATGTCCTGACTGGCCTTCTCTTCCTTGACCTCAAGGCTGTCGACCGTGGGATGACTGCCTGCGGCGTCGGCCTCCACGATGAAGGCGGACTTGCCCTGCTCGCGGTGGCGCCGGGCGAACCGGTCGGAGGCGAGCCGGCGCACCGGGGGACGCGGCCGGACGAAGACACCCTTGCCGTGCTCGGCGTGCACCAGGCCCTCACCCGTGAGGACGGAGAAGGAGTTCCGGACGGTCATCCGGGAGACGCCGTAGTGCTCGACCAGCTCGGCTTCGGAGGGCAGCTTCTCGCCCTCACGGAATCGCCCACGGTCGATAGCCTCGCGCAGCTGGTCGGCGATCTGCCGGAAGACCGCACGATCGCTCGTGGGGTCGAGATCACCGAGGAGGCCCGAAGGAAGAGGGCTCACGTGAGTACTCCTTTAGGTATCTAGACGAGTGGGCGAGTTCTGTTGCTACGGTGGAGAGCCTAGCCAGCCGAGAGGGCCGAGGAACGTGAGCACTGAACGCCCGCACTCCGTGAGCGTCGCCGGGGTCGTCGTGGACGACCAGGGCCGGGCCCTCCTGATCCAGCGCCGGGACAACGGCCACTGGGAGCCGCCGGGCGGCATCCTCGAACGCGAAGAGACCATCCCGGAAGCCCTTCAGCGCGAAGTCCTCGAAGAGACCGGCATCAAGATCGCGCTTCCCGCGACTCTGACCGGCGTCTACAAGAACATGACGGGCCTGATCGTCTCGCTGGTCTTCCGCTGCGAAGCCGCCGACGGCGTGCCCACCACAGGTGACGAGACCCGCGCGCTGCGCTGGGCCACCCGCGAAGAGGTCACCGAGCTTGCTGACGAGGCGTACTCGATCCGCGTCCTTGACGCACTCGACGCGACAACCCCGCCGGCCATCCGCGCCCACGACGGCGTGAAACTCGTCTAGCCCGAACCCGCTGCACATGGCGGCCTACCAGCGTAAAGGAACTTGTATGCACGAGTATATGAGTAGGGCTCGGGTCTGGGGGCTGAGTTGCCCAGGATTCCCGGAAGAGGTGAGCCGGGCCCGCCGATGGACCCGTGACATCCTGCGCGGCTCCCCTTTAGCCGACGACGCCGAACTGATCGTGAGTGAGCTGAGCGCGAACGCAATCCTCCACACGGCGAGCGGCCGGGAGTACGGCAGATTCCACCTGGCCGTCGCGGTGTCCGCTCAGGTGGTGGCGGTCTCGGTCACGGACGACGGCGGCACAGGGGCGGCCCCGAAGATCGAGCACCAGGACCAGGACGCCGAGCACGGCCGGGGCCTCGGCATGGTCAGCGTCATCGCTCACCGGGTCGTCGTCCACGACAGCGACCAGGGCCACACGGTCACCGCGGAGCTGTACGCGGACGCTCGGCGGGTAGGTCATCCGTGCTGAGTCAGGAAACCCGCCGCGGCTTCTGGTGCGAGTGCTGGACAGAAGATCTCACCGAGCAGCGGGGGCCGGCACTCTTGGCATCCTTCGATGCCTATTCGGCACCGCAGGCCGACCGATGGGTGGCGGTGGCACTCCGCACCATCTCACCAGCCTTGGACCCGGACGCTTCCGACGAGGCGTGGGAGTGGCTGCACGACGGCCGCGCCGAGACCAGACGAGCCCTACTGCGGTCGGAGTCCTGCACGGTGTCAGTCGTACACGCCGGCACCCGCGTCACCTGGACCATCCGACCGGTGACCTACCTACCGCTAGCCCATCGGGGGACAGAGCTCCCGCCCTGCGCCTATGAGTTCAGCTCCAGAACCAAGGTGTCCCGTCTCAACTGACACTGAGGGCCCGGCCTCGTACCTGAAGCCGGGCCTCAGGCATGCTCGGGCATATGAGCGCCTACAGCAGCGACCTGGATCTGACGGTCACCGACGCCACCGGCAGCGGCGTCGAGGTGGACGTGGCAACGAACCTGCTGAACGGCACCGTGCGGCTGTCCGTGCTGTGGACCCAGGAGATCTACCTGCACCCCGACGATGCCGAACAGGTAGCCCAGTCACTGCTACGGGCTGCCGAACACGGCCGCCGCATCGCGGAAGCCCGAGACTCTGGAACTGACCAAACCACCAGCTCCAGCGTGTCTAGTCCCAGCTGATGGCTGACGTTCTGGTCCCAGGTGATGCTTGACGGTGGGCCTAGACAACATCGGAAACTTCACGGGGTTTGTTCGCTTTCACGTTGCGGACCGGGACGTCGGTGGTGCGCCGGATGACCCGGGTCTGACCGTCCAGCTCAACGGTGATCGTCGAGTCCGCGACATGGACGGTCACGGTCTGCCCGGCATAGGTCCGGCCGAGGGAGACGACCTGGCGGCAGACCATGACGGTGCCGGTCCTGCTGATCCTCCGCTGGACCCGCACGGGCTCGATGCCCGGACGCGGCGGCGGGCCGGCCGGACGCAGGCCCCGCAACCGGCGGACTTCCTCGCCGGTCAGCGGGTTGGGCCGCACCCTCAGCAGTTCCCGGGAGGACGGGTCGAAGAACGACAGCGTCTCGTCGTCGATCCGGATGCCGACCTGGCGGCCGCCCAGGATCTCCGCCGCCAGCACCTGGCGCCCGGCCAGGCCGACCAGGCCGCTGTTGTTCACGACCCGGTCCACCTCGAAGGCGGCCGCATCACCGGCAGGCAGCGGGGCCGGTCCGGCCGCGCGTCCGCCCCGGGCCGCCAGCACCGCAAGATCAGGGACGGACAGATGCGAACGCACCGTCTTGATCCGCGTCCCGGCGACCAGTAGATGGATCACCGAGGTGTCGGCCCAGAACGTCACCGTCAGCCCCGAGCGGGCCGGACCGAGCCAGAACTGCTTGCCCGCGACCTGCAGATTCCCACTCGCAGGCACCACCCGCTCGAATTCCACCGGCCCACCGGACTCCACCGGCACCACCGCCGCGACCACCTCAGGCGGCGCAGCAGGAACAGCCGGGGCTTCAGCCGGAGCCGGCTCCGGGTCCGGGTCCGCTGGAGGTGTCCGCTGCTGCGGCACCAGCGCCAGCACTCCGGGGATCTTCAGGCCCAGGACGTCCCGCTCCTGCTCAGCAACCGGGGTGAACCGGTCTCCCGGGGACTGCATGTCCAGCGCCTGATGCGGCCGCGAGGAGTTGTATTCCTCCACCCACGCATCCAGTACCGCCTGAGCCTGCTCGATACTCTCGAACGCGCCGCAGTCGTCGAGGAGTTCACGCCGCAGCGTCTGATGGAACCGCTCGACCTTGCCCGTCGTGGTCGGCGACGCCGGCTGCGTCAGCCGGTGCGCGATCCCGTTCTCCCGGCAGATCCGGTCGAACAACACCTCACCGCCCTGCCCGAACCGGGCGGTGAACTGCTTGCCGTTGTCGGTCAGCACCTCCTCCGGCACCCCGAACCTCTGCAAGGCCCGGGCGAAGGCCGCGCAGACCGCCCGCCCGGTCGCCCGCTCGACCACCGACGCGATCACGCAGTACCGGGAATGGTCATCCACACCGGTCACGATCTTCGCCTCGGTCAGCTCCCCGGTGACCGGGTTGACCAGCATCACGCCGCCGACGATGTCCATCTGCCACAGCTGCATCGGCCGGTCCCGCTGCCAGCGCTTGTAATCCGACCGCTTCCGACGCCGCACCCCCGGCTCCACCAGCCCGTGACGGACCAGGATCCGATACACGGTCATCCGCGACGGCACCGGATCCACCTGACCGGCCCGCTCCAGCACATGAGCGATCCGCCGCGGACCCCACTTCGGGTGCTTGCGCCGCAGCTCGCACACTGCAGCCTCCACCTCGGCAGAGGCCTGATGCGGACACGACGCCGGCCTGCGCGAACGATCCGCCAGCCCCGCCAGGCCGGAGGCCTCATACCGCGACTTCCACCCGCTCACCGTCTGCCGCGAGACGCCCAGTTGGGCGGCGACCTCCGTCACCGTCGCACCCGCCAGCACCGCAAGCACAGCCCGGTACCTCTGCTCGACAACCGACAACTCCACCAGCGCCAATCCCGGCCTCCCCACACACGCCGCAACGACGCGCAAAGGAGAAGAGCCGATCACGGCCACTGTCAACCATCAGCTGGGACCGAAGTGTCAAGCATCTACCGGGACCGGACACCACCAGCTCCAGCGTGTCGAGTCTCAGCTGATGGTTGACAGGTTGGCGTCGGGTGATGCTTGACGTCTTCCCTAGACGATCTTCCGGCGGTTGTGTTCGCCGGACTTGCGGACCACCACCTCCTTCCTGGTGACACGCGGGACGGTGGTGATCAGCTCCTGGCCGTGGAAGACACGGATCACGTCCTCGCTGAGGTGGGCGGTGACGATCTGGTGGGCATAGCCGCGGCCGAGCTGAACGCGTTGTCCGGCGACCGTGAAGCCGCCGACGCTGCTGACCGTCCGCTCGGCGATCTGCTCGGCGGGCGGAGGCAGCTGGGGAGGTGGCCCGGCCGGGCGAGCACCTTGCAGGCGACCGCAGGCCGAGGGCGGTAGCGGGCTGGGCAGGGTGGCCTGCAGGACACGCTGCTCGTTGAGGACCTGCAGGACTTTGCCGTCGAGCCGGAGGGTGACCCGTTGTCCGGCGAACGGCCAGCCGACCAGGACCTTGTCGCCGCCCAGGCCGACGTAGCCGACCGCGTTCACGGTGCGGTCCACCTCCACCGCCCCCTTCGTGTCCTTCGCCGGGCCGGGGTCGGCCGCCCATGGTCCGGCGGGTCGGGCTCCTCCGCCCGCCAGCAGGGCTTTGAGGTCCCGGCCGGACAGCTTCGAGGGCAGCGTCTTGTGCCGACCACCGCCGATGAGGACGTGCAGGCGGTTCACGTCGATCCGCAAGGTCACCGTGGTGCCGGCCAGGGCTGGGCCGAACCAGATCTGCTGCCCGCGCAGGCTCAGGTTGCCCGAGGCGGGAACCACCCGTTCCAGCTCGATGGCGCCGACCTCGCCCTGCGCCATCGGCCAGGCCGCCGCCACCGGCTCTGGTGCAGACACTGGAACCTCCGGACTCGGGACCGGGTCGAGGCGGGCGGGCAGGACCACCGGCAGGGCGTCCTGCTCGGAACGTGGCCGGGGGACGAACCGGCTGGCCGGGACGGCCATGTCCAGGGCCTGATGCGGCCGCGTCCGGTTGTAGTCCTCCAGCCAGGCATCCACCGCCGCCTGCGCCGCCGTCAGGTCGACGAACGGATCACGCTGGTCGAGGAGTTCACGCCGCAGGGTCTGGTGGAAGCGTTCGATCTTCCCCGTGGTCGTCGGGGACTGCGGGCGGGTGAGGCGGTGGGCGATGCCGTTCTCCCGGCAGATCCGGTCGAACATCGTCTCTCCCGGCTTGCCGGGACTGAAGCGGGCGGTGAACTGCTTGCCGTTGTCGGTCAGCACCTCCTCGGGCACTCCGAACCGCACCAGTGCCTCGCCGAAGGCCAGACACACCGCCCGGGCCGTGGCCCGCTGCACCACTTTCGCGATCACCATGAACCGGGAGTGGTCATCGATCCCGGTGACCATCTTGCACTCGCTGCCGTCCGCCAGCAGAAGGCCGCCGACGATGTCCATCTGCCACAGTTCCATCGACGTCGACCGCTCCCACCTGCGGTAATCAGACCGGCGCCGCTTGCGCACTCCCGGCTCGACCAGACCGTTGCGGACCAGGACCCGGTAGACCGTCGCCCGGGACGGCACCGGTGTGAGGCCCCTGCGTTCCAGCTCGTGCACCAGCCTGCGCGGACCCCAGCCGGGATGCCGGCGCCGTAACTCACACACCACCGCCTCCACCTCCCCGGCGATCCGGTGCGGACACGACTCCGGCCGGTGCGACCGGTCCGCCAGACCCGGCAGACCCGACTGCTCGTACTTGCGCACCCACGAGTGCACCGACTGCCTCGACACCCCATACCGGGCCGCGACTTGAGTGACCGGAACCCCCGCGGCGACCTCCATCACCGCGTGATACCGCTGCTCGACCACGCTCAACTCCACCAGCACGGCCCCGGCCCTCCCTGCACGCGGATACGACGCGCACAGCCAAGCCGAGGCAAGCGGTGTCAAGCATCAGGTGAAGCCACAACGTCAAGCATCAACCGAGACAAGACACCACCAGCTCCAGCGACTGAGTTACAACTTTCTCTACTGGTTCAAGGCGGCTCGCTCCGCTCACCGCGCGCGGCCCGGCCCCCGGCCGGGCCTGCGCTCCTGCCTCCGTCCCGCTCCAGCCCGGCCGGCGCCCGTGCCGCGCGCACAGCAATCAACAGCTTTACGCCGAGCGGTAGTGCACCCTGGCTGAGGAAGCCGACCCGACGCCAGCCTCTGCTTCCGCAGGGCACACTCAAACGCTCCATGCCTCGCGAGCGACCCATTACGGAATCACAACTCGGACCCCCGGCCCAAGAGAAGCAGCTGGGGTAACAAGTCGAACAGGCTCGCTAAAGCGAATGTCGATGTCACCGCGTCCAGCGAAGGAAGAAAGATCGACCTCTCGATTCTCGGCTCCCCGCCTTACGCGAATTCTGAGCGACTTCACAGCCTCGATCTTCGCCAACTCTGGAAGGCACGAGTCAGCAACGCTAAAAGCATTGATACGAAGGTCTCGCATACCACTGACAGTGTGTGCATTACTTAGCGATCCGACATGCAGCAGTTGAATGAGGTTGAGCCCATCGGCACCCCTCAGCTTCGAAAAGTCGACATTACCGCAGAATCTGAAAAGAAGGATCTGCAGTTTGGGAAACTGTCTGACATCGCCAAAGTTTTTCACTGATCTCGCCCCACCAGCTTGCAAGCGACGAAGATTCCCCATTTGGGGAATTGCGGCGAAATCAAGATCCAACTTACTGCCCGTATTCAGTGTAAGCGACTCCAAACCTGAAAGGTTTGCAAACCCTCGGAGATATTGCTCGTCGGGATCTACATAACCAATGGCCAGCGCTTTCAGATTAGGCAGCTTGGCAATCGCATCCAGGGCGACAGCGGACCCATTCCAGAGGGCAAGCGATCTGAGCGAGTGGCAATGATCAAGCCATTCAAAGTCCTGCACTGGACAATGACACTGAAGGTGCTGCAAATCAGAAAAGTGTCGAAGCGTAGGTAGCAATTGATCATGATCAATCACCAACTCTCTCCGTGCAACCGGCGATTTACTCATCACACGCTTCGCGTATTCGTCAACATCAAACTGAGTCCAGGCACGAGAAAGCTCTGCATAAACCGACTTCCGGCTGTCTGAACCGAACCCGCTCAGGATGTCCAGAGCAGCCTCTCCACCCACCAAGCTGGCGGTCCTGACGGTAGATGCAGCCTTTTGAGCAAGCAAACGCCGGCCAGAGCGAGGAAGCAGGGGGAGCACAGACTCACCAACTGCAGCCAGCTCCTTAGCTTCTGAGACCTTGCTCGGAGGTATCAACTTCTCCGCATGATGCCGTACAAGGTTAAAGGTCTCTCGATCTAGTTGATCTGCGTTTTCCAGGCAGGCCGCAGCTAGCAAATGCAGGCGGGTTGTATTATTCGGCTCCTCGTTGCCGCGCGCAATGAGTCCATTTAGAATTTCGCTGCACTCTTCAGGGCGTGCATGCCCAACTGCCATGGCCACAACTTCATGCCACTGGTCCAGGTGTGCGTTCTTCACCAAAGACCCAATGTCGTTCATGGAGACAATCGTCGCAGCGGCTAGATACTCTTGAAATGTTCGATGAATAAAGTCAACGCGACCTTCTACGGGCCGACGTAGTAGACCACTGCGCACCATCAGGTACTTGTACACCTTGGGCCCGCCTGCGCTTACAGCCGGCATGGACTCCAGTGCAAGACGCACCTGATCAATCGCTTGCTCCTCCGTAGTGTCGGAAAGCTGGTTGCGAAGAAGCCAGTAGGCGAAAGATCCAAGAATTCTCTGCTTTTGGTTAAGCGTCAGTGACGGCGCATCACCAGCCTTAATGCGTCTTTCCACGTCACGTCGAACTAGCAGCATCTCAAGAGCTGCCGAATACAGTTCCATACGCCCCTGCGGCAGTTGCATTCTCCTGTCCCTGCTAAGGGTGCAGAGAAGTGCGCAAAGCAATGGATTGGACGCCAATTTTCGAAGCTGGCGCTGACTACGAATAGCCTTCACCAGCTCTTTCTCATAGTTCGCCAGATCTTCAAGATCTTCTTCAGACACGTCTGATGACAGGCATGCACGTGCAGCTTCATGCCAGTGATTAACGAAGTTTTCAATGTCCAAACGGCTCATGGGTAGCATATCCACGGATGTGAAACGCTCTTGAGTAAGCCACTTTTCCTCTGCCGCAGCAGGGCGAGAGGTCACAATATATCGAGAATTCGGGTAAGCGTCGAGGAGTTCCTCAAGCCATTCCTTCGCCTCATGCCGCCGGTGCTCCGGCAACTCGTCGACGCCGTCGATCAGGATAAAAGCGTGGCCGCTCCGCAGGACACGGTTTACCCAACCGGTGGGCATTTCACCGACAATGTGTTTACCGATTTCATTCAAGAAATCATGCGCCGCGGGTAGTTCCCGATCAGCGAAGCGGCGAAGTGGCAAGAGAAATGGGATAAGGCCATTGAATTGCCGCAACTCGCCATCCAATGAGCGACGCGCAGCATTCACAGCCAGCCAATGAAGGAGCGTCGTCTTTCCCGATCCCGCGTCCCCGCGAAGCAAAATTCGATCGTAACTGGCGATAGCGCTCTCGGAACGAATCCCCCCACCCGCTTCCCCACCGATGTCTGAGACTGTCGTCGGCCAATCACTCACCTCATCTACATTGATTTCAATTAGCTCTCTGTCGATCTCACTACGTTCCGGACTACTGTGAGAAAATGATTCGGCAACAGACAAGCTGATATAGGCAGCACTAAGCGGATATGCGCGTTGTTCTGGCTGTGACAACGTGACGCCGAAAAGTTCCAGCTGATCTAGCTTCGCAACGACTACCTCGGAGTACGTCTCTTCGAAACGTACCTCCTCGGCGCTCGCGTCTTCGATCACAGCACGACGGATATTGCGCAGATCCTTTGCAAGTCCAGTCAAACGCTTCAGTTGCTCAACGTTCGAGCGAGCCAAGAAAGACGGCCAAGTGGTCACAAAATTCAGCATTTGAGCCGAAACTTCCGTCACGACTCGCACATACAAACCGTCGCCGGCTTCACTAAGACCGATTTCCGCGATCGCCTTTTGAGATTCCGCCAAAACAGCCCTGCTGTACACCTGCGGATCAAAGTCAGATGCAAAGACATCGGCGGAAGTTACCGCAAAAGACTGGCCTACCGCCTCAAGAATGGCGCCGATTTCTGACCTATCGAGATTCCGAAACTCTTGCTCAAGAATAGGTTCGATCACGCGCATTACATGCTTGGAAAACTCCTTGATGTCCTTGTCTGTAATCGCCACAGTCGGAATAAACTTATTTTTTAGGCGACCTGTGGAGCCTTGATCCACAATTAGTGCGCCCATCTTGGGCGCGACTGCAGACCGCGTTGCCGCAGAAGCCGCCGAGCGCAAGGCACTGGTGGCCACTTTGTATACCAATTGCTCCCAGCCGACCATCGCTGCCCCCAGTTGATCGCGTACACAGTTCGGACTCACTTTACGAGACCGCAACCAGGCTCGACTCGACATTGAGCGATGTGGGCACTGGGTCGAAGCGAGTATCTCGCCCGCGCCCAGAACTTAGCCAAGCCTTACCTAGCCGAGAGTTGGCGAACGGGGCTGTCTGTAGCACTCATAGCGAGAGGCCACCCGCTTGGTTGACGACGCATCGGAAGGGTGGCTCAGCTGGTCGGGGTGCGGTGCGTAGAAACTGGCGCACTGCGGCTGGCGCTGCGACCAACGGACGGGCCATCGCTGTCTGACTCTTGTAGACGCAACAAGCCAGTAGCGTGCCTGAGGCTGGTGAGGGTACAGCGAGGCACACGCGCACCTGGTCGGCCGGCGCACCCGCCGCTGTGGCTGGCTGTCATGGGCTGAGGTTCGTGCCCCTCCCGTGCCAGATGCAGGGGTCAGCCACGGTCAACACCAGTGCCCCGCGGTCGAGTAGCCGTCCGCTTCCTCGGCCGGCGAAGTCGCAGCTCAGCCCGCAGATCATCCAGCCTCTCTCCTAAAGCGGTGGTGCACGATGGCTGGTGAGACCATCTGAGAGCGACAGACACTCAACTGCCCGCGAAGTGGACCCTTCGGCGGATCCGCGACGTGTCCAGGGATCAAGGGGCTGTCGTCCTGGACACCGAACGGACGGTGAAATGGGCGGCTGGCCCCGTAGCCCACGAGGCGCTGCGCCCAGAGATCGTTCTTGGGTTCCACGGTCTGTGCCTCGTGAAGCCCGTCGATGACGAGGACTCGTACATAGGCAGCCCGTACGACGACGGCAGCATCGATTGTTGGGCCGCATACGATGAGCTGTACGAGGCACTACGCGGCCTCTAGAGCTTGCGCCACGGCCGGCGCGCGAGGCGCCCTGAGTGTCTAACTGCGTGACAACCACGACGCACAACCGCGAACAACCACGGACGTCAGCGGACCATCAGCGCAGGTGACAGGCAGGGCAGGCCCAGGACAGCGAGCGTCCCAAGTTACTTCGGGACGAAGAAGTCACCGCGCAATGTGTCGTCACCGCGGTTCCGCCGCCGCAGCTTGCTCTGACAGACGCCGATCGAGGAGCGTGGCTGATGCCGGTGGGGGCAGCGCTACACACGCGCGCCTGATCGGTTGACGCACCCGCCATCGTGGCTGACTGTCGTCGGCCGGGGCTCAGACCTGGGTCCGCCGCACGCCAGTGCACGCGATCAGCCTGCTGCCGTCATCGGTGAGGAACAGCATGAACGTCCACGAGTCATCGGCAGTCCTGATCTGCCCCACGCGAACCGGCTGCTGGTGCCGACCGAGCAACTCCACGGCGCGTTCCAAGTTCGTGGTCTCGATGCCCCGACGACGCGTGAGCCGCAACCGGCGTCCATAGACAAGGGCGAGCGACCCGGCGGACGTAGCCCCGTCCCAGACCACGTAGGAGCCGCCGCAGCGGAGCGCAACAAGAGCGGCTACAAACGCCTCATCGCTACCGTCCAGCAGCCGTTCGAGTCGTTCCCGCTCCACACCCGTCACCCCCACCCGGATCCTGCTGTACAGCAGCCGGATACAGCAACCACAGCAACCGGCCCCACCCCGCAGCGCCCTTTTGAGGCCAGAACGCGACCTGTATGGCCGTCTCCGACCCATCTCTCTAGAGCTACGGATCAGAAGGTTGCGAGGAAGGTCTATCAGTTGGCGGACTGGTCGAGATGAAACGCGGAGCCCGGAGCGGTCGGCGTCCAGCCCTCACGCAGCGCAAGCCGAACAGCCGCGGCAACATTGGACGGCCGTACAGGCTCAGCTTCGAGGCCGATCCAGTTGCCCGGATGCGGCTGGTCGGTGGTGACCACGAGCGTCATACCCGGGGAGTCCGCGTGCTCGACCGAGTACGTGCACGGCGACCAGGCCAGCCCCTGGGCGTACGTTGGCCGGCCTCGCAGCCGCCAGCGGTATGCCAAGCCGTCGACAACGATCCGTCGTGAACCCTTGCGGACTAGTGCCATGACTCCCCCTTCAATAGCGAAGATGCTATCGAGCCTGGCGCCGCCGTCCGTCTCAGTTTCCGCCTCATTCAGCGAGGTGCACCGCCGTACAGAAGGTCCATCGGCAGCGATCGCCCCGGCGCTCGTTCATCCATGAATGCAGGTGAACGCCCCCGCACACACCCCGAGCCCCCACCACCACAGTTGGAAAGCGTGTGGGCCAGGTGATGGGGGGGTCTGCGGCCTGCAACATAGTCCCGAAGTGGCTCCCGGGAACCTTTGGACGCTTCGGTTACATCACCCCACGGCCCGCTTGACCAGTCTGCTCAAGTGGTCTTGAGCCGCCTGCTGTTGGTGATAGCCACCCGAAATAGCAGCAGGAACCCACTCGGGCCCTTTCCTCACATCGAGCGTAGGAGCGAAGCCTTCAAGCTCCCCCACCCTCACTGCGACAATCCCAAGATCATCCAGATTCTCCAGGAGACGCACAGCTGCCGCAGCGGCGCTCGGGTTGCCCCTCCAAGCCGATTCACCGTATTGCTTGAGCGCCTTCCATGGACTTTCCTTTGAGCGGACCAGAGTACGAAATTCATCGGCAGTAGCCGAATCGAAAATGTCCCCCTCACGCCCCTTGAAAGCGTCATTCAAGGACTTCAAGATCACGGATATGAGAAACTTATCACGCGGTTGCCTAAATGGCTGGGTGGCCAGATCGTAATCTTTTTCAAAGTCGCCCCACTCGCCACCGTACGACTCAATGAGGCGCCGCAGAAATGTCCGGTCATTTAGTACGTCCAAATCTGGGCTAGCTACGATAGGCACACGGGCAGAGGATAGAACATCGATCAGCACAGGGAGACCTCCCTTCCCGCCGGAAGGAACGAAAAGTATTTCAGATGAGGGCACGGGTAGGTCTTCTCGAGTTGCCAAAAACTCTAGTGCGGCGCTATAAAATGTACAATCTCGGTCACCCTCGGCAAGGACCGTAAGCTTGTGGAACAAGCCTTCAAGTACGTTTGTGTGACGCAGTACGGGATCAGCCCAGATGCGACGTAGATTATCGACGCTCAATTGGTGAGCTGTCGTTATATTGGCTGGCGACCGGTCGAGCCGGACAATAGATATATCCGCTTCTGATTGCAGGAGGCCAGCTAGCAGATTCTTATCATGAGTCGCTAGCACGATTTGCATGGATTTCTCTCTCGCCAGCTCACCGAGCACTTTCCCTAGTTGTGCAGCTTGTGGCGGGTGCAGGAACGCCTCTGGTTCATCGATCAAGACGATCTGATGGGTGGCCGTAATTAGCGGTAGCATCAGACCGATAAAGCTGCGCATGCCATCGCCTTGCTGCTCAAGACGCGGCAAACTTGAGACTGCCCCTCTATATTCAGGCGTAACCTTGTCAACTGGCGGGGTCGTGACAGATGGCCCCCCTACGCGAATGTTCATCATTTTGCTTAGCACGTCAAGCGTTAGTGGGCGGCTAAAAACCCGCATAGATAGAGCGCTTAGCTCCTCAAACAGGTCGCTGCGATCTTGTAGTGTGTGAATCGGGTGACCGGGAGGGTCTTCTGACCTGTCACGCATTTCAACCGGTTGGACGAAGTTGATCCTGTTCCATGGGTCACCATAGAAAAGTACGTGCGACGTCAAGTCATGTAGACCTTGCCCCGTTCCCACACTGTCGAGCATTTGCCCCACCTGGTGCCAATGGACAAATTGAGCCATGTGCCTGTGAAAAGTTGGGTAGGTGGTGTCGTTGTTCATGCGCGAATGCATGCCAAGCCACGCCCGAGCATCATCGGCATCGCCGGATACCTCTACGCGCAGATCGTCAAACAGTTTCGGCATTCCTGGCTGAACGTACGTAGCGGGGCCTTGAGCAATCCTAAGGTGTATCTGCTTAAGGATCGTTGACTTTCCAACATTGTTAGGTCCCACGAAAACGGTGATGCCGGGTTTCGGTAGATTCAGCATTTGTCCGGCAGGTAGATATACCTCAGAAAGGTGCACCGAGAAGTTGTTGGCATTACCGATGAGTTCGCGCGCTTCCAAGGGGTAACCTCGCATCGAGTCGGCCCAACAGTCCCACTCATAATGCCCAGTCTGTCACTGTGACACTGGACTTTTGATCAAATAAGCGTCCTCGGCGGCGTCGCACAGACGCAGCGATGCTGAGGGAGTCCCGACCAACTCACAGCGTGACGTGGGCGCCCGCGACTCGCCAGCGCGGGCTCTCGCCCCGGAGGGACAACGTAGAAGACGCCAGCTCGGAAGCCAGATGGGGCGGCCGACGCAACGTGCGCACCAGGGAGACACGCCGGATGTACTGACCGCGCACGCCTGGACCCTGGTGCCGCCAGCCGTGCGCCCTCCCTTACGTCTGCACGGTCACGCACCCTGGTTGTAGACAGGAGAGCCGGACTACCGGGGGGGCGGACGGTGGGGGAATGGAAGCAAGGGAAGTGCGGTTGGCCAACGGCGGCCGGCGGTCGTTGCCAGAACAAGACAGTCAAGGGCACATCGCGCTGCTACCTCCACCAAGGGGACTGGACGAAGCGCGGTCAAGCCGAGCTGAGGAAGAGGGCGAGCAAACGCCGCAAAAAGTGAGCTGCAGCCGCGGGTGAGTGTCTAACTGCATGACAACGCCGACGAACAACGGGGGGCGAGCGCTGCCTCCAGCGCACCAGCAGCGCAGGTAGAAGCGTGCGAGCCCAAGGCAGAACCCCTACTCAAGGTGCTTCGGGACGAAGCAGTCGCTCCATTAGAGTGCGCCGCGTGACTGACGACGCTCCCGCGTGTCCCGGGTGCAGCCAGCCCATGAAGTCCTGCGGCATCGTCCTCGCCAAGCGGGAGGACGACGGCGGGCGGACGTGTCGGACGCTATGGCGGTGTACTGCTCGGCATGCCTGGTGGCGGTGGACCGATCGGCCGGATGAGCCTTTGGAGGCCTGTCCGGTGCCGGAGCTGTTCCGCTGACATCCAACGCTGACATCAACGACCGTAGATAAGAGCGACACACAACGGCCACGGACGGCGCTGACGTACGAGGCGAGGCCTGACCAGGGCGGGGTTTGATCGAACTCCTTAAAGCGGGTGTCGCAGGTTCGAGTCCTGGGGGGCGCCAGGGAGACGGCCCAGACCGATCACGGTCCGGGCCGTTTTGACGGCATCATTTGACGGCAATCGCGGCTAGTCGACTCAGCGGCCCACCTCGCTCCATGGAGATCCGGTCGGAGCCACCTCGCGCCGGGTGTCGTGCACGAGTGGGGCTACTCGATCGTCAAGAACCGGGCCGTCATCGAAGACCTGCGAACCCACGCTCGCCGAGCCGTGGCCCCGTGCCCCGCCTGGCCCTTCACATCGGCCGATGCCGCTCGTGTCCGGCACGCGCGCGCACCGTCTGTCCGGCCCTGATCCAGGGCCGGTCGTCCCTGTCGCCGGCGCTGGGGGCGCGGTGTGATGGATGCGGACCGAACCGATGGTCGGCGATCGACCGGACGGACCGAGGTACGCCATGGACGACCACCCCACCCGTGCGGCACGGATGCCCCGCCTCTCTGCGGCGCACGGCGCATCACGGCTCGAACCCGTCCTGCTGGCCGTCACCGCGGCGGCGCTGACCGCCGGTGGCCTCGCCTGGCTGGTCGGTGCGACCGGTCTCGCCGACCTCTTCTGGGCACTGGGGACCCTGTCGGCCGTCGTGCCCGCGGTGGGCTGGGTGCTCGTCGCCCTGCGGCACGGCCGCGCGGGGGTGGACCTGATCGCCGTGCTCGCGCTCGGCGGCACCCTGGCCGTCCATGAGTACCTGGCCGGCGCACTGATCGCGCTGATGCTCGCCACCGGCCGCACCCTGGAGTCCGCGGCCCAGCGGCGCGCCTCCCACGATCTGCGTGCCCTGCTGGAGCACGCGCCCCGCTTCGCCCGCCGTCGCACCGACGCCGGTGTGGCCACGGTGCCCCTGGACGAAGTCGCCGTCGGGGACCTGCTCGTCGTCGGAGCGGGCGAGGTGGTCCCGGTCGACGGCCGCGTGGAAACCGTCACCGCCGTCCTCGACGAGTCCGTCCTCACCGGCGAGCCACTGCAGGTCGAGCGCCCGCGGGGCGAGAAGGTGCGCAGCGGTGTGGTGAACGCCGGAGGCGCCTTCGAACTGCGCGCCACCGCCACCGAGCAGGACAGCACCTACGCGGGGATCGTGCGGCTGGCCAGGCAGGCCGGAGCCGAGTCGGCGCCCGTGGTACGGCTGGCCGACCGCTACGCGGCCTGGTTCCTGCCCCTGTCCCTCCTTGTGGCGGGCCTGGCCTGGCTGGTCAGCGGTTCCCCGGTACGTGCGGTCGCCGTCCTGGTGGTCGCCACCCCCTGCCCGTTGCTGCTCGCCGCACCGGTCGCCATCGTCTCCGGCCTGTCCCGGGCCTCCCGTCTCGGCGTGGTCATACGTGACGGCGGCGCACTGGAGAACCTCGGCCGCGCACGCACCCTTCTGCTGGACAAGACCGGCACTCTCACCCGCGGCCGCCCCCGTGTCCTCGACGTGATCGCCGCCCCCGACGTCAGACCCGCCGAAGTACTTCGGCAGGCGGCCTCCCTCGACCAGTACTCGCCGCATGTCCTGGCCCAGGCCATCGTGGACACCGCCCGGGAACGCAAGCTGGAGCTGTCGGTCCCCGCCGGCGTCACGGAGGAGCCCGGCCGGGGTGCGACCGGAACCGTCGACGGGCACCAGGTCTCCATCGGCCGTTTCGGCCCGACGGACGCACGGCCGTCCTGGGCCAGGGCGGTCGACAACCGCGCCCTCCTCGACGGCGCGGCCGTCGCCTGGCTCACCGTCGACGGACAGCCGGCCGGAGCCCTGCTCCTGCGTGACCCTCTGCGCCAGGACGCGCCCAGGACGTTGCGCCACCTGCGCGCTGCGGGCATCGAACGGCTGCTGATGCTCACCGGCGACCGTGCCGCTCCCGCCCACGAGGTGGCCGCCCTGCTCGAACTGGACGACGTACGCGCCGAACTGAGCCCTGCCGGCAAGGTCGCCGCCGTACGCGCCGAACGTGAACGGGCGGTCACCGTGATGGTCGGTGACGGCGTCAACGACGCCCCCGCGCTCGCCGCCGCCGACATCGGCGTCGCCATGGGCGCCCGCGGCTCCACCGCCTCCTCCGAAGCCGCCGACATCGTCCTGACCACCGACCGCGTCGACCGACTCGCCGACGCCGTCGCCATCGCCCAACGCGCCCGCCGCATCGCCGTCCAGAGCGCCCTCGGCGGCATGCTGATGTCCCTGGCCGCCATGGGCGCGGCCGCCTTCGGTCTGCTCCCGCCCGCCGCCGGCGCCCTGCTCCAGGAAGGCATCGACGTCGCCGTCATCCTCAACGCCCTGCGCGCCCTGCGGGTCGACCAGGCCGCACGGCCGGCACTGACCCCGGCCACCGAAACCCTCATCCACCGCTTCGCCGCCGAACACGACGACCTCCAGGACGTCCTCGAATCCGTACGTGACGCAGCCGACCGCCTCTCCGACAACCCCGGCCCACAGGCCCTGGCGGCCGTACGGGACACGCACCGGCTCCTCACCGAACGCCTGCTGCCCCACGAGTACGCCGAGGAGCACCAGCTCTACCCCGCCCTCGCGCCGGCGCTCGGCGGTCCGGAGGCCACCGCCACCATGAGCCGAGCCCACACCGAGATCGAACGGCTCTCCCGCCGCATCGCCACCCATCTGCAACTGGCCCACGACGGCGGCCTGGCCCCCGGACAACTCGACGACCTGCGCTCCTGCCTCTACGGCCTCAACACCGCGCTGCGCCTGCACTTCACCCAGGAAGAGGAGAACTACTTCTCCCTGGCTCCATGACGGCCGGCTCCGGCTGGAACGGGTCCAGGACCGGACAGCGCGCGTGCGCGGCCAGACGGACCGCCGTCGGACCCGGCATCAGCCCCGGAACGGCCGCTGCTCGGAGGCGACTTGGCCTTCGAGCAGCGGCCGTTCCAGAATCTCGCGCTGCGGCTTGCGGCTGCGGCCCGAGCGACTACTTGTGGGCCGCGCCCTTCGCGCCGATGTGGAAGATCCTGTGGCTGTCGCGGGTCATGTCGACGACCAGCTTGGTGGTGGTGCCGCTGCCCCAGGTGAGGGTGACGACGGCCTCCGTGCGGTTGCGGGTGGTGCCGTTGTCGGTGACCTTCCAGGCGAGCGGGACGTTCTGGGCGCGCAGGACGCCGTCGGCGTGCTCGCGGTCCTCCCAGGCCGCCAGCTTCCGCTGGAAGGCGGGAGTGAGGTAGTGGTCGCGCAGGGCCTGACCGAGGTTGCCGCGGTCCTCGTCGATCACCGCGTCGATGTAGGTGCCGTAGAAGTCGGCGATGCGAGTGATGTCGTCGGACGTCCTGCCGCTGACGCTGCGCGGGGCGCCGGCGGAGGCCTGGGCGGTGGCGCCGAGGCCGAGAGCGGCGGCGAGGACGCCTGCGGTCAGTACGGTGCGGGTCTTGCTCATCATGCGTGTTCCTCTTTTTCCGAGTCGTGCCGGATCGCGCCGAAGGGCGCCGTCGGTGGTCGATGGGCCGCCCTCCCCACCCCCGTGACGGAGGGCGGCCCTGCTCAAGTGGCCGGTGGAGCGAGGAGCGGGCCGGCTCGGGTGCGCCTGGGCATGGGTGTCCCCCGTGGATGAGTGCATGGATGTCGTGCGCCGCCCGCCGCCGTCTGGTCGGTCCGGCCCTGGTCGGTGCGACACCAGGAGCATCGGCCGTCACGGCGGCCCGGTGCAACGCTGGACGCCCATCCGGCGGCGGTGGAACCATCCCAGCCCGCCTGACGTGCAGGTATATGGGCCGCCTGGGATGCGGGGATACGCGGTGGGACGGGGGAACGGTGTCGACCGGGGACGACGTCGAGCGGTTCGCGGCGCTGCTGCGTCTGCTGAAGGACCGCACGGACCGGAGCTACGGCTCTCTGGCCCGGCGCCTCAACATGAACACCTCCACGCTGCACCGGTACTGCGCGGGCGACGCCGTCCCGCAGGACTACGCCCCGGTGGAGCGCCTGGCCGCCTTCTGCGGGGCGACACCGGAGGAACGTCTGGAGCTGCACCGCCTGTGGCTGCTCGCGGTGACGGCACGACAGCGGCCGAGGGCGGGCGGGGCCCCAGCGGAGCCGGTGGAGCCGGCGGAACCGGCGGAGGCCGACGGCGTTGGCAGTGCCAGGGGCGGCATCGACACCGACAGCGACAGCGACAGCGACCAGGGCGGCATCGACGGTGACGGGGGCGGCACAAGCGGTCCACCGCCGCCGCGACTCGGCGCGGACGCGCCCGACGCCGGGCCGACCGGTTCCGGCGCGCCCGACGCCGGACCCTCCGCCTCCAACACCCCCGGGCCGGGCAGGCCCGAGTCGGCGGCCCCGCTGGATGCGGCCCGCTCGACCGGGCGGGCCTGGTACCGCCGTCGCCGTACCGTCGTCGGCGCCGCCGCGGCGACCGTGTTGATGGTGACGCTGGGCAGTCTGTCCGCGCTCTCGGCCGACCGGTCCCACGACGACCCGGCCAAGGCCTCCGGTCAGTCCCGTACGCCGGGAACCGGTACGTCACACCGTGCCTCGGCCACCGCGGCCCGCCCCTCCCCCGGCCGTTCGTCGGCCTCGCCCTCCGCGGGAGCACGGGCTTCGGGAGGTCCCGGGGCAAAGGGCGGACCGGCGGCGGGGTCGAAGAGCGACGCCCCCGTCGTGACCGGTGTGCCGCTCGCCGTGACCACCGACTCGCTCGTCTGGGACGGCGGTTGCGGGCACGACTACGTCATCGGCAAGGAGCCGGCCCAGGTGCCGCCGCCACCGGTGCAGCAGGACGCCGGGGTGTGGGCGGCGACGCAGGGAGCGGTGCACGGGCGGCAGACGATGGTACGGATCTCGGCGCAGGGGAAGTCGTCCACGGCCGTGGTCCTGGAGGCCCTCCGGGTCCGTGTCGTCAGCCGCGGCACCCCGGTCACCGGCAACGCGTACGCCATGGGCCAGGGTTGCGGCGCCGACCTGACGCCCCGTGACTTCTCCGTGAACCTGGACGTCAACCGCCCTGTCACCCACGCGCGTTCCGGTTACGACGGCGGGAAACCCGTCCCCGCGGTGCCGCTCCCCTACCGCGTCTCCGCCGAGGAGCCGGAGGTGCTGCTGGTCACCGCGACGACCGAGGCCTACGACTGCGAGTGGTACCTGGAACTCGACTGGTCCTCCCAGGGCCGCACCGGCACGGTCCGCATCGACGACCACGGCCGTCCGTTGCGCACCAGTGGCATCAAGGGCCTGCCCCACTACTGGTACGGCACGAACGGCCAGGGTGTACGTCAGTGGGTGCCCACCGGCTCCTGACGTGCGCCACACGCTTCCGAGCCGACGGGCCACCACGATCGCCCGCGGATCACGCTCAGGCGCGGGAGCGGCCCCGGGGCACGACGCGCGTCGCGGCGGTCACGCTCCGTTCGACGAGAGGGCGCACCGCGCATCGGGTTGCGACGAAGATCGAACCGACTACCGCGAACCCGGACGCAATTGCGCGATTCTACCGCCTTCGACCACTTTTGGGGTGAGGGCGATCCCGGCATGCGAGCCGCGATCGCGTGCCCGGTGGCCAACCGTTTTCCAGGTGCGAAGAGTTGGCGGTCGCGTGGAGCGGGCGGCCGCCGGGTCCCGGGAGCACCCGTGCGGCGGCCTCCGGTCGGTCGTCACGGCTCGGGGCCCTCGGCATCCAATTCCGGGCGCCCGCGCTCGAGATGCGGTCACCGGCATCTGCTGGATACGCTCGCTGAGTGGCCGGATGACGATGGCCCGAGGCAAGGCCGTGGCGCGGCAGCCGCCCCACCCGGCCCGCGGAGACGAGGACGTCCGAAAGTCCGAGCCTCCGCAGTGCTCACGCCTCCATGGGAGGAAGGTCGCGATGAGGTCCACCCGTATGCGTAAAGCAAAGGCCGGCGCGGCGGCGTTGGTCGCCCTGCCGCTCGCGCTCGTCGTTCCGGCGTCGCAGAGTCACGCACAGGACGCGTCTCCCAGCCCGTCGGGGACGTTCGGTTCCGGCTGCTCGGCGCTCGCGCAGAAGGCCGACACGGCCAAGGACAAGGTCGTCGACGCCGCGTCCGCGTATCCACAGCTCAGCCAGCTGGTCTCGGCCGCGGTCAGGGCCAAGCTGACCGACACCCTGAACGGCAAGCCCGACGTCACCATCTTCGCCCCGAACGACCAGGCCTTCAAGAACGTCACCGCGTCGCAGCTCACCTCACTTCTCGGCGACCAGGGGCAGCTGAAGAAGGTGCTGACCTACCACGTCGTGGACAAGCAGATCACCCCGAACGAGCTTCCCAACGGCTCCTTCACCACGGTGGAGGGCGGCAAGCTGACCACGTCGGGCTCCGGTTCCGACTTCAAGGTCAACGGCAAGGCGAACATCGTCTGCGGCAACATCAAGGCCGCGAACGCCACGATCTACGTCATCGACCAGGTTCTCCAGCCCCCGTCCTGATCCCGCCCGCACGCGTGAAGGCCCTCCCGTCCGGTGGACGGCAGGGCCTTCACGCGTGAGCACGGGGTGACGGCCGGTCGAACGATCATTGCGCTTTGTATTGACGGTGCCTCAGGCCGTCCCTAGCCTTCCGTGCTTGAGAGCGCTCTCAAGGCACTGGGTTCCGGGCTCTCCGCCACAACGGCCTGCGAAGTGAAAGGCCGGCCGCGTCACTCGTTTCAACGGCCCACCGCACCTGCCGGCCCGGGCCGTCCGTACGCCCCGCCCCGCCCCGCCCCGTGCTGAAGGGTCCTCCCATGTCAAGAGACAGTGTTCAGCCGCCGAGAGCGGTGCCGTGGTCCCCGCCCTGGCGGCGGGCCGCGGTGTTCGTGGCTCTCGCCGCCCTCCTCGGGGCGGTCCTCACCGTGCTCGACTCCGCGAAGGCCGGCGCCGACCCGGTGGGGGCGGGCAGTTACACCACCACGGCGCCCGGGCCGCTGCCCTCCGGCTGCGCGGACCTGTCCACCGACCCGCGTCACTGGGTGACCGCCAACGCCCCGTCGGGCGCGGTCCCCACCAACGACTGGTGGTCGTCGATCCTCTGGAAGCGCACCAACTGCGCCTACGGCGAGCCCCTGTTCGCCCAGCCGCTCGGCTTCCGGGCCGGGTCGGAGGGGCTGGGCGTCTCCTACAGCACCAGGCCGACGGTCTCCGGCAGCGGCAAGGGCGTGGGCGAGTACCACTTCGAGTACAAGGAGGACTTCGTCGCCGGCGTCTCCGGTCTGGCCGCCCCCGAGGTGAAGGTCGACGGCTGGAGCGACTGGACCGTCAGCCCGTACCTCAGCGACGGCGCGCACACCCTGCGGGCGACGATCGGCTCCGGGCTGCCGTTCGCCTACTTCCGCGCGACGGGCGGTGACGCGCGGATCAAGGCCGCCTCCGGCGCGACGGTGGACGTGTGGTCCCACTCCGGCTCGACGCTCGGCTACTCGGTCGACGGGCACGACTACGTCGCCTTCGCCCCGGCCGGGGCCACCTGGTCGGTCAGCGGGTCCACCTTCACCTCCTCGCTCGCGGGCAAGGACTACTTCTCTGTCGCCGTGCTGCCGACCACGCCGTCCACGTCGGCCGCCGACCGCACCGCGCTCGCGGACGCGTACGCCGAGTACGCCCACGACCCGGTCACCGGAACGGCCGTGTCCTACCGGTACGACGAGGCGAAGAGCACCGTCACCACCACGTACCGCTTCACCACCGACGCGCTCGAAGGATCGGCGACCGGGACGGTGGCGGCCCTGCTGCCGCACCAGTGGCGCCATCTGTCCGACGGCAGCCCGCTGCCGCAGACCTATGTCTCCTCCCGCGGCCCGCTCAAGGTGCTCACCGGCGTCACGTCCTTCACCACGACGATGGACTTCCACGGGGTGCTGCCCGAGATACCGGCGGTCGCCGACAGTTCCGGCGCCGACGCCGCGACCCTGCGGGACTACCTGAACGCCGAGAAGGCCGACCCGACCCGTCAGGTGAGCGACGACACCTACTGGACCGGCAAGGGGCTCGGACGTGCCGCACGCCTGGCGGAGATCGCCGACCAGACCGGCGACACCGAGGTGCGCGACGCCGCTCTGTCCGCCATCAAGTCGAAGCTCACGGACTGGTTCACCGCCTCGCCGGGCAAGACGGGCCGGCTGTTCTACTACGACGGCGAGTGGGGCACGCTGATCGGCTACCCGGCCTCCTACGGGTCCGACCAGGAGCTGAACGACCACCACTTCCACTACGGCTACTACATCGCCGCCGCCGCGACCCTCGCCAGGTTCGACCCGACCTGGGCCGACGCCGATCACTACGGCGGGATGGTCGACCTGCTCATCCGGGACGCCGACAACTACGACCGGACCGACGAACGCTTCCCGTTCCTGCGTGACTTCGACATCTACGCCGGCCACGACTGGGCCTCCGGCCACGGCTCGTTCGCCGCGGGCAACAACCAGGAGTCCTCTTCCGAGGGGATGAACTTCGACAACGCCCTCATCCAGTGGGGCATCGCCACCGGGAACAAGGCCGTCCGGGACGCGGGCATCTACATGTACACCACCCAGGCCGCCGCCATCGAGGACTACTGGTTCGACGTCCACGACCAGGTCTATCCGGAGGGCTTCCAGCACAAGGGGGTCGGCATGGTGTGGAGCAACGGCGGCGCCTACTCGACCTGGTTCTCCAGCGCCCCCGAGCAGATCCAGGGCATCAACCTGCTGCCGGTGACCGGCGGACACCTCTACCTGGGCGACAACCCCGCCCACGTCAGGGCCAACTACCAGGAGATGCTCGACCAGGCCGGCAGGACCCAGCCCGGGATCTGGCCCGACATCTGGTACGAGTACCGGGCCCTGGGCGACGGTGACGCGGCCCTGGCCGACTTCCGCGCCCACAGCTCCCTCACCTCCGAGGAGGGCGAGAGCAAGGCCCACACCTTCCACTGGATCCGCAACCTCGCCGCGCTCGGCACCGTGGACACCGGGGTCGGCGCCGACTCCCCGCTGAGCGCCGTCTTCGTCAAGAGCGGCGAACGCACCTACGTCGCCGCCAACACCACGGCCACGGACAGCACGGTGCACTTCTCCGACGGCACCGCCGTGCGGGTGCCCGCCGGGAAGACGGTCACGGCCGGCGCGTACACATGGAGCGGCGGCAGCGCACCGGGCGGCACGAGCCCCACGCCCACGCCCACCCCCACGGAGACCGCGTCGCCTTCGCCGAGCCCGACGCCCTCGCCCACCGGCGGGACGGGTTCGTCGCCCACGCTCTACCCGGACGAGGACGGGACACTGACTGGCACCGCGGGCCCGGCGGGCTCCGTGACCGTGGCCTCCGCCGACGGCGTCAACCATGACGGCACCCCCTACAAGCCGACCACCTTCACCGCGACCGGACTCGACCTCGGTTACGTCGACGGCCAGACCCGGTTCGACCTCGCCGTCGACGCCCAGAACGCCGTCGCCAACGGACCCCAGGCACAGGTGTCCTACGACTGCACCGGCGACGGCACTTGGGACCGCGTGGAGACCTACCGGTACTTCGCCACCGACCCGGTCACCGGCTGGGAGCACTACACCGACCGAGCCGGAACCAGCTCCACCACCGGCACGGCGTGCGACCTGAGGAACGGGACCGTGCGGGTGAAGGTCTGGAACGCCATCGGCAGCGCGCCCACCGTCCTCGGCACCGGAGAACGGTCGGTACTGCGGCTGCCCTACAGCTGACGCACCACGCGCCGGTGGTGGTGGGGAAACCCGCCGCCACCGGCGTCGCGTCGGCCCGCATTCTTGACGGTTTCATGACGCGGGTGGCCGCACCCTTCGCCGCCGGGCCGGTGTCCTATCCGGTGTCTCTGCCTGAAGTGAGGATTGGAGTGCCATGGAAGGCACCGTCGTCGCAGTGGTCGTGGTGGCCGCTCTGCTGCTGATCGTGCTGAAGAGCGGGATGCGCGTCGTCAACCAGGTGGAGCGCGGTGTGGTGTTCAGGTGGGGCAAGGCCCTGCCGGCGCACCGGCAGCCGGGCGTCACCTTCCTCATCCCGTTCGCCGACCGGATGCGCAAGGTGAACGTGCAGGTCGCGACCATGCCGGTGCCCACCCAGGAGGGCATCACGCGGGACAACGTGTCGGTCAAGGTCGACGCCGTCGTGTACTTCCGGGTGACGGATCCGGTGCGCGCCGCCATCGAGGTGCAGGACTACGTCTTCGCCGTCGGGCAGGTCGCCCAGTCCTCCCTGCGGTCCATCATCGGCAAGAGCGATCTGGACGATCTGCTCAGTGACCGGGAGCGGTTGCACGAGGGCCTGGCGCTGATGATCGACAGCCCGGCCGCCGGGTGGGGCATCCACATCGACCGGGTCGAGATCAAGGACGTGCAGCTTCCCGAGTCGCTGAAGCGGTCCATGTCACGGCAGGCCGAGGCCGAGCGTGAGCGGCGGGCCCGGGTCATCACCGCCGACGGTGAGTTCCAGGCCGCGCAGCAGCTCGCCAACGCCTCGCGGATCATGTCCGACACCCCGGAGGCCATGCAGCTCCGTCTGCTGCAGACGGTCGTCGAGGTGGCCGCCGAGAAGAACTCCACGCTGGTCATGCCGTTCCCGGTGGAGCTGCTGCGGTACTTCGACCGGGCCGTGAAGAAGATCGACACCGAGATCGAGGAGAAGGCGCGGGGGGAAGTGAAGGGGCAGGAGCAAGGGCGGAACGTCGTGCCGGAGCAGCAGGCCCCGGCAGGGGAGCAGCGGGCGCCGGAGGGTGTGGAGCAGGGCTGAGCCTCCGGGTCGGCCGGTGGCGGAGCGGGCTAGCATCCGGGCATGACTGCTACTGAGAACAACGGTTCCGTGCTGGACATCGAGATCGGCGCCCTCCAGGGCGGCTCCGCCCGTCTGCCGGGCTACGCCGGCCAGGCCGTGCTCATCGTGAACGTGGCCTCCAAGTGCGGGCTGACCCCGCAGTACACGGGTCTTGAGCGGCTGCAGGAGCGGTACGCCGAGCAGGGCTTCACCGTGCTCGGCGTGCCCTGCAACCAGTTCCTCGGGCAGGAGCCCGGCACCGCCGAGGAGATCGCCGAGTTCTGCTCGGCCACGTACGGGGTGACCTTCCCGCTGACCGAGAAGGTCGAGGTGAACGGGGAGGGGCGGCACGCGCTGTACGAGCGCCTCGTCGGTTTCGCTGACGGTGAGGGGCACAGCGGGGACATCCGCTGGAACTTCGAGAAGTTCCTGATCGGCCGGGACGGACAGGTCGTCGCCCGGTTCTCGCCGCAGACCGAGCCGGAGGCGGCCGAGGTCGTCGCGGCCATCGAGGGGCAGCTCGGCCGGTAGTACGGGACGAAGGACTCGATGGGCGCGCCGCTCAGGTGCGTAGAGCCCTCTCGGCAAGGACGGCGACTGGTCGAGAGGGCTCTGTGAGTGACGCTTGTGCAGTTGTCGTCGAGCGACGTCTAGGCGCGAGGGGCAGAGAGAGCCCCCTAGGCCTTGACCGAGGCGACGAAGACGTTCCACGCCTGGGCGGGGAAGGCCAGGATCGGGCCGTCGGTGACCTTGGAGTCGCGTACGGCGAGTTCCACGGTGGTGGGCGACTTGACCTCGACGCAGGCGCCGTTGCCCGCGGAATAGGAAGACTTCATCCACGTCTCCGAAGCGCCCTGAACCAGTGCCATGTCCACTCCTGTTGCCAGTTGCTGTAGTGCGGTTCGCGCCAACCCTGTCGTCTGATTGGCGTGATCGACGCTACCGGGCAACTGCCGCCTGCGGAGTAGTCGTTCACTCAAGCGGATGGCATATTCCAGGTGAGCCTTCCGCTGGAGTGGACCAATGGTGTACGATCCCGCGCTTTTGCGGGACACGACTCACTCGGCGTACCCCTTGGCCACCTTCGCGATGAGTTGCCGGGACTGTTCCACATTGAGGGACTGTGCCCGCAGATGTTCGTACATCACGGCGTACTTCTGCACGTCCGGCGCCTTCTCCAGGTACAGGTCGCTGGTGACGCCCTCGAGGTAGACCACGCTCGAGTCGGCGGCGTCGGTGAACTCCAGGATCGCGTACTGGCCGTTGAGCCCCGGATGGGCGCCCACCTCGAAGGGCAGCACCTGCACGGTGACGTGCGGGAGCTGGGACATCTCGACCAGGTGCTCCAGCTGTTCACGCATCACCAGCCGGCTGCCGACGACCCGGAGCAGCGCAGCCTCGTCCAGCACCACCCACAGCCGCAGGGCGTTGCCGTCGGCGGTGATACGTTCCTGTCGCCGCATGCGGACCTGCACGCGCTTCTCGATCTCGGCCGTCGACGTCTCCGGCAACGCGCCCTGCACCAGGGCCTCCGCGTAGGCGCGGGTCTGCAACAGGCCGGTCACGAGCTGGGGTTCGTACACCCGCAGCGACTCGGCGTCGGTCTCCAGGCCGATGTACACGCTGTACGGGATGTCCCCGAACGTGTGCCACCAGCCCTGCTGGCGGGAGTCACGGGCCATCTCCATCAGCGAGTCGACGATCCGCTGGTCCTCGACCTCGTACACCCCGCACAGGTCGCGCACATCGCGCTGGCTGATGCTTCTGCGGCCGTTCTCCAGCCGGCTGATCTTCGACTGCGACACGAGCAGCCGCTCCGCCACCTCTTCGGCCGTCATGCCCTTGAGCTCGCGGAGCCTGCGCAGCTCCTGGCCCAGCCGGCGCCGCCTGACGGTGGGATTCACATTGGACGCCACGGGACGTGCACCTCCGGCTGCCTGCCTGTACTGACCACTTTGCGTATCTGCTGTTGAGCAGACTGCCACCAAGGCGCTTTCCACCGCTGGGAAACGGCGGATATGCAGCGGTTACGCGCCGATGAGGGCGTGGCCCGGCGCTCCGGACACGGCCGAGCGGGGCGATGAGACCACGCGGATCTCACCGCCCCGCTCGAACCAGCGGCTCCCGGAACGGGTTTCGGGGACTGCGTACCGGTGTCGTGGGGACCGGCGGTGCGGCTCAGTGGGTCACGGCACGTGCCATGGACCCGCGGTGCGGCTGCATCGGGACCCCGCGCGCGGGTTCCACCGCGCCCCTGGGTCCGGGCCCCGCCGGACGTCCGGCCGTGGCCGGACCACGCCGTGGCTGGGCCACCGCGCCGTTCTGCACGTCCATCACGGCATGCGCCACCAGCCCGCCCATGGGGTCGTGCCGGATCAGGTCCCGCAGCCGGGAGCGGGAGGATCGTCCCTCGTTCCCCGGATACAGGTGCTTGCCGAGCCCGACCGCGTGCGCCAGCGCGGCGAGCGCCGCGGTCCGCGGGTCCGGCGGTACGCCGGTGCGGATCGCGTTGTCCAGCCGGGCTCGGATCTCCCGGCTGATATCGGTGTCCGTCGCCTGGTAACGCGTCGTGGGCAACACCCCGCACATCTGGCCCGGTACGGCGGCGACCATGCCGCACCGCTCCAGGTGCGAAAGGTAGATCTGGCGGAGCCCCAATCGCGGCCCGCCGATCCAGTGGACGGCACGCACGGGAGCGCCACGCCTTCGCAGCAACTCCAACGCGCAGTCCAAAGTCGGATCTCCAGTCGGCCGTGGCACCACCACGGCGATACGATCCCCGTCTGGGGCTATCCGTCCGGCCAGCGCCAGCTCCACTAGCTGTGCTCCGGCCAGACCGAGGTCGAGCGACTGCGGCTGTGCAGTGGTACCCGTGGCCGGGTCCAGTGCCAGCAGCAGAAGCTCCTCCGGAATTGTTCTGCGGCTCCTGCCCATCCATGCCTCCCCGCGTGGATGAATGACAGGGTGACCCCTCTCACATTGGTCTGTCGAGGGTGCGTGACCGGTTCGTAAGGGAACCGGCAGGTATGTCGTTCTCGTCTACCGCAGGGGCCAAGTCCTCACACAGGACACTGGTACATGGTTCGGACAGGGCGCGCGAGTGTGCGTGCGGCGCATGGAGGAGGCATCGGTGGCGGGCGAGTCCCCCGACAGGTCGAAGCAGCGCGAGTCGTCGGCGGAACCGACGTCGGGGAGCGCGGGTTCGGTTCCCGAGGCACGCGATCCGCGCCTCGCGGTGTCCCGAGAAAAGGATTCCTCGGGTGCCGTCGACACGGCGACGAAGATTCTTTCGGTGCGGGACGGGAAGGCCTCCGACGCCTCGGAGGAGTCCGGGCCCCGGCCGCCCGAGGAGGACCGGGACTCCGACCTCCGCGAGGCGGTCTCGGCGTGGATCCGCTCGGCCAAGGACCCGGAGCCGGAGTCTGGCTCGGACGACACCGCGACCGCGAGCGACGCCTCGCGGGCGGACGAGGGCACGGAGACCGAGCCGAGTCCCGCCGCGGCCACGGAGGCCGGTACGGCCCCGGAAGCGGGCGTGGAGACCGAGACGGGGCCTGAGGCCGGCAAGGACGCCAACGAGGACGAGGCGCGGGCCCCGAAGAGCTCCGACGCGAAGTCCGGCAAGTCCGGCGCCGAAGCCGGCGGCGAGACCGCCACGGGCTCGGACGCGGAGACGGGCACCGACGCGCAGGCGGACGACGACGCCGGCCCGAAGGCGGACCCGGACTCGGAGACCGCCACCGACGCGAAGGCAGCCGAGGGCGCCGCCGCGAAGTCCGCCACAGGCGCGGGCACGAGCGCCGAGGCGGACGCCAACACCCGCGCGAAGACCGCCACAAGCGCCGACACCGACACGGCATCGGCGAACGCCGACGCGGACACAGAGACCGGCACCGACGCGGACCGCGACGCCGACCGGAAGGCCGGCGCGGGCACGGACGCGAAGGCGGACGCCGACGACGGCGCAAAGGCCGTCGAGGGCCCGGACACGGCTCCCACGAAGGCGGACGCCGGCACCGGGGCCAAGGCTGCCGCAGGCGCCGACGCGAAGGCGGCCAAGGTGGCCGGTGCGAAGGCCGCCGCGGCCGCCGCCCGGGCCGCGAAGGCCGCCGCGGAAACGGGTGGCACCACCGGCGCGCCGAAGGACGCCGACGGCGAGGACGCCCCGCAGAGGCCGCCCGCGGCCGACGACGAGAGCCGCACGGGCGGTGCCGGTGCGAAGACCTCGACCGCCGAGGGCGAACCCGCGGCGAAGGGCGTCGACCAGCCCACCACCGCCTTCAAGGCCGTACGCCCGAAGAAGCCCGAGGTCGACCAGCCCACCACCATGCTCAAGCTCGGCACCGCCAAGCCGAAGCCCGAGCCCAAGGCTGAGACCAAGGCCCCCGCCGGGCCCCCCGCCCCCGAAGCGGAGCGCACCAGCAAGTTCGTTCCGCTGCGCAACTCCGACCTCACCGCGCCCACGAGCACCGTCCCGCAGGTCGGCCCCGAGCGCACCACCCAGCAGCCGCTCCCGCCCAAGCCCCCGCTGGACCTGCTGGCGGAGCTGACGAACACGCCCCCGCCGCCGGAGACCCCGGTCCGCACGCTGGTCCGCCGGGTCAAGATCTGGACGCCGCTGGTCATCCTGCTGGCGATCGTCTTCGCGGTCGTACAGGCGATGCGCCCGCTCCCCCAGCCCACCCTGGACCTCACCGCGAAGGACTCCTACACCTTCGAGGGCGCCAGGACGGACATCCCGTGGCCGGCCCAGGGCCAGGCCGCGCTGGACGTCCAGGGCATCGGCACGTTCGGCTCCTCGGGCACCCAGAAGCCCGTGCCGATCGCGAGCGTCGCCAAGGTCATGACGGCGTACATCATCCTGCGCGACCACCCGTTGAAGAGCGGCGCCGACGGCCCGAAGATCAAGATCGACCAGGCGGCCCAGGACCAGTCGAAGGCGGGCCAGGAGTCCACGGTCGACGTGACGGCCGGCGACAGCATCTCCCAGCGGGAGGCCCTGGAGAGCATCCTCATCGCCTCCGCGAACAACGTGGCCCGGCTGCTCGCGCGCTGGGACGTCGGTTCGGAGAAGGAGTTCGTCGCCAAGATGAACTCCACCGCCAAGGGCCTCGGCATGAGCAACACCACGTACACCGACCCCTCGGGTCTGACGAACTCGACGGTGAGTACGGCCGTGGACCAGGTGAAGCTGGCCAAGGCCGCGATGGAGGAGCCCGCGTTCCGCGAGGTCGCGGCGATGATGTCGTACGACGACTACAAGGGCGTCAACCACTCCAACTGGAATCACCTGGTCGGCCACAACAACGTCGTCGGCATCAAGACCGGCACCACCACCTCCGCCCTCGGCAACCTGGTCTTCGCGGCCAAGCAGGAGGTCGGCGGTGAGACGCGGACCGTCGTCGGCGCCGTGGTCCGCCAGCCCGCCGGCGGCTCGGACAACACCATCCTGAGCGGGGCGCTGGACGCGGCCGACAAGCTGATCCGCTCCGCGCAGGGCGCGCTGAAGTCGGCGACGGTGCTGAAGAAGGGCGACGTCGTCGGGTACGTGGACGACGGGCTCGGCGGCCGTACGCCGGTGGTGACCACGAAGGACGTCGCCGCGGCCGGCTGGTCGGGCCTGAAGGTGAAGCTGTCCTTCGCCTCCGACGTCGTGCCGCACACCGCGAAGGCCGGTACCGAGGTCGGCACGCTCACCGTGGGTGACGGCGGTGCCGGTGCGGTGAAGGTGCCGGTGGCCCTGCAGAAGGACCTGTCCGAGCCGGGCCTCACGGACAAGCTGACCCGCATCGGCTGAGCCGGCCCCGGCCCACCTGGCACGCACCCCGTCGACGGAGCCCCTCGGCGGGGTGCGTGCTAGCGTCACGAAACGGGGCAGGTCGGCGGTCGGGGAACGGGACCGCGAACTGAACGGGAAACGGCCGGGAACACGAGGGACACGGCCGAGAACAGAAGACGGGACACGGGGAGTGCCTTCAGGTGGCCACAACCGAGCGGACACGCTCCGACGACGCCGATCCGGACCCGGGATCCGGCCCGCGAATACGTCCGTCCGCGACTGACGCGGACGGTCGTCACACCGGCCACGCGGACAGCCGTCACGAGGACCGCGCGGGCGGTCACCGCGACGACCGCGTGGCGCAGCACCACGGCGACCGCGCGGGCGGCCCTGCCCCGGCGCGGCAGAGCCTGCCGCTCATCCGTCTGCGCCTCGCCGTCGAGCCCCTCCGGCAGCGGTTCCTGCGGCACCCCGTGCTGTCCGTCACCGTCCTGTCCGGCGCCCTGCACATCATCTGGTTCTTCACGTTCGCGAACAGCGGCGGAGACCTCGCGGCCCAGGACGCCTGGGCCGAGTTCGTCGGCCGGCATCCGGACTCGGCGTACAACCTGGCCTGGTACGGCGGCATGCACCCGGTGTCGTACAGCGTGGTGTCGCCGTATCTGATGTCGCTGCTCGGCGTGCGTACCACGATGATGCTCGCCGGGACGGTCTCGGCGGGCCTGCTGACGCTGGTCCTGCTGCGCAGCCGGGTGGTGCGGAACCCGCTGTGGGCCTCGCTCGCCGGAGTCCTCGCGCTGGTCTGCAACGCGGTGTCCGGGCGGGTGACCTTCGGGCTCGGCACCATGTTCGCGCTCGGCTCGGTTGCCGCCGTCTTCTGCTGGCCGCACCGGTGGCGCTTCAAACGCTGGGCGAAGGCGCTGGTGGCCGCCCCGCTGGCCGCGCTCGCCACGATGTCCTCGCCGGTCGCGGGGCTGTTCGTGGGCCTGGTCGCGGTCGCGCTGTTCCTGCAGAAGCGGCGGCCCGGCGCGTGGGCGCTGGGGCTCGCGCCGTCGGCGGTGGTCGCCGTGTCGGCGTGGCTGTTCCCGTTCTCCGGCACCCAGCCGATGACGTTCGGCTCGGTGGTGATGCCGCTGCTGTACGGCCTGCTGTGCCTGTTCCTGGTGCCCAAGGAGTGGATCACCGTCCGGCTGACGGCGGGCGTCTACAGCCTGGGCGTGGTGCTGGTGTGGCTGATCAACTCGCAGATCGGCTCGAACATCTCCCGGCTGCCGATGCTGTTCGCGGGTGTGACGCTGGTGGCCGCGCTGCCCTACACGGTGCCCCGCTCACGCAAGTGGTACGTGACCGTGCTGGCGTTCCTGGGCTTCGCCGGCTGGATCGGCTTCAAGTCGGTCGACGACATCGTGCACACGACCCCGACCGCGTCCTGGGCCCGCGAGCTGGCCCCGCTGGTCAACCAGTTGCAGAACGTCGGCGCCGAGAAGGGCCGCGTCGAGGTGGTCCCGGCGCGCTCGCACCGGGAGGCGTCCGCGCTGGCGCCGTACGTCAACCTGGCGCGCGGCTGGAACCGGCAGGCCGACATGGAGCGCAACCCGCTCTTCTACGACGACACCCTCAACTCGGCGAACTACCACGAGTGGCTCCAGCGGTGGGCCGTGCACTTCGTGGTGCTGCCGAAGGACAACCCGGACGGCAACGGCGGCGGCGAGCGCGAGCGGACACTGCTGCGGCGCGGGATGCCGTACCTGCGGCAGATCTGGGGCGACGCCAACTGGCAGTTGTTCAAGGTGACCGACCCGGCGCCGCTCGCCGAGCCCAACGCCGTGGTGGACCGGGCCGAGCAGGGCGAGATGACCCTCCAGGTGCGCGAGCCCGGGCGGATCCTCATACGGATCCCGTACTCGCCGTGGCTGAGCGTCGTCGACGGCGAGGGCAAGAGCCTGAAGCCGCCGCAGGAGACGGACGCCTCGAAGCACCGGGACGAGGGCACGCCGAGGACGTACGAGAACGTCAACGGGTGTCTGACGGAGACGGCGGAGGACGCGAAGGGCGACCGGTGGACGGTGCTGCTCGCGCCGAAGGCCGGGACGTACCACCTGGCCGCGCCGTACCAGTTGCCGCGCGGCACTCCCTGCCCCGACGAGCTGAAGTAGGCCCCCGTGCCCCCGGCCGGGGGCCTTCCCACACATCTCGTCGTTCATGTAGGTGAACACGGATCACCACATCGAACATTTTTACCTTCTCTTGACGTTCCTCTTCCTTGCCGTGCGTGCACCTCCGAAACCAGAGTTCACATGCCTGACCCTGGCCCGTGAACTCTGGAAGGGGACACATGAACGGTCTCGACTGGGCCGTGCTGATCGGCTACTTCGGAGTGATGGTCGCGATCGGCGTCTGGTCGCACAAGCGTGTGGACAACGTCTCCGACTTCTTCACGGCCGGCGGCAAGATGCCGTGGTGGCTCTCCGGCATCTCGCACCACATGTCGGGCTACAGCGCGGTGATGTTCACCGGGTACGCGGGCATCGCCTACACCTATGGCGTCACCTCCTTCGTCACCTGGTCCTTCCCCATCGCGCTCGGCATCGCCATCGGCGCCAGGCTGTTCGCGCCGCGCATCAACCGGCTGCGGTCCCGGCTCCATGTGGCATCGCCGCTGGAGTACCTGAAGAACCGCTACAACCTCTCCACCCAGCAGGCGCTCGCCTGGTCGGGCATGCTGCTGAAGATCGTGGACGTCGGCGCCAAGTGGGCCGCGATCGCGACCCTGCTGTCGGTGTTCACGGGTGTGTCCCTGAACCAGGGCATCCTCATCACCGGCGCGATCACCGCCGTCTACTGCACGATCGGCGGCCTGTGGGCGGACGCGCTGACCGAACTCGGCCAGTTCGTCATCCAGTTGCTGGCCGGTGTGTCGATGTTCGTCGCGGTCGTGCTGAAGCTGAGCGACAAGAACATCGGTCTCCTCGACGCCTTCGACCAGCCCGCGCTGCACGGCCACGGCAAGCCGCTGGTCGGCCCGTACGGCACGGTGTTCCTGCTCGCCTTCCTGTTCATCAAGCTCTTCGAGTACAACGGCGGCATGCTCAACCAGGCCCAGCGCTACATGGCGACGGGCAGCGCGCGGGAGGCCGCGCGGTCGGCGCGGCTGTCGGCGGCGCTCTGGCTGGTGTGGCCGGTGGTGCTGTTCTTCCCGATGTGGATGTCCCCGCTGCTGGTCCACGCGCAGAAGCCGGACGGCTCCGACTCCTACGCCCTGATGACCGAGCAGCTCCTGCCGCACGGGCTGCTGGGCCTGGTCATCGTCGGCTTCTTCTCGCACACCATGGCCATGTGCTCCTCCGACGCCAACGCGATCGCGGCGGTGTTCACCCGGGACGTGGCGCCGGTGCTGTCGGCGCGGGCCCGGGCGTGGGGCGAGCGGTCGGGGCTGATCGCGGCCCGGGTGACGACCGTCGTCTTCCTCGGCCTGTCCATGGCGGTGGCGACCCAGGTCAACTCCCCCGCCTTCAAGGACATCATCACGGTCGTCATCAAGTGGGTGGCGGGTCTGATGGGACCGATCGCGATCCCGATGATGCTGGGTCTGCTCCGCCCGTTCCGCCGCTCCGGCCCGACCGCGGCGCTCACCAGCTGGGCGGCGGGTCTGCTCGCCTTCTGGCTGGTGAACTACCCGATCAACTGGAAGGTCGACGGCGGAGTCCCGCTGCAGTACCAGGTCTCCATCCCGCTCGCGGTCTCCCTGGTGCTGTACGTCCTGATCGGCTACCTGAAGCCGGAGGACACCCCCGAGCGGCTCGCGGTCATCGAGACGGTCAACACGGACGGGGACGCGGCGGTGGCCGTGCCGGTGCCCGCGAAGGCCGGGGACGACGTGGTGGGAGCACCGTAGGAGCCGCCGCCGGGACGGTTCAGGCCCGGGGGTAGCGGGCCAGCCAGCCCGGCGTGGACCCGGCGGGGCCGTGCAGGGCGGGGCCCTGGGTCATCTCCATCGCGAAGTCGTCGGCCAGTTCCAGCACGGTGGGGCGGCCCTCCAGCTCGGCCAGCCAGGCCGGCGGGAGGGCCGTGTCGCCGTGCAGGGCGCCGAGCAGGCCGCCGGTCAGGGCGCCCGCCGCGGCCGAGGGCCCGCTCTGGTTGACCGCCAGGCACAGGCCGTGGCGTACGTCCTCGCCCACCAGGGCGCAGTACACGGCGGCGGCCAGCAGCCCGTCGGCGGTGCCGTCGCCGGCCAGCTCCTCCACCCGGCCCGGGCCGGGCAGGCCCTGCCGTACCGCGCCGAGCGCGTGCTGGAGGGCGTCGGCGACGGGCTGGTGACCGGGGCGGGCGGCGAGCAGGGCGAGGGCCCGCTGCACGGCGGCGTCCAGGCTCTCGCCGCGGGCGAGGCCGTGCATGATGACGGCGTACGCGCCCGCCGACAGGTAGGCGATGGGGTGCCCGTGGGTCTGGGCCGCGCACTCCACGGCGAGCTGCGCGACGAGCTGGGGCTCCCAGCCGACGAGGAGGCCGAAGGGCGCCGAGCGGGCGACGGCCTCCGGGCCCAGCTCGCCGGGGTTCTTCGGGGTGTCCAGGGTGCCCATGGTCTCGTCGCCGAGGCCCAGGAGCAGGGCCCGGGTCGGGTCCCGGCGGGCGTACAGCCACTCCTCGCGGGCCAGCCAGCCGTCGTCCTTGCGGCGCTCGTCCGGACCCCAGTCGCGCTGGGTGGCCGCCCAGCGCAGATACGCCCGGTGCAGATCGGTCGGCGGGTGCCAGGCGCCGGTGTCGCGGCGCACCTGGGCCCGTATCAGCCCGTCCACCGTGAAGAGGGTGAGCTGGGTGTGGTGGGTGACCGTGCCGCGCCGGCCGTGCCCGAAGGCGAGGTCGAGCAGGCCCTCCCCGCCGTAGGCGGCACGGATCTCGTCCAGGTCGAGCGCGTCGGCGGGCCCGCCGAGCGCGTCGCCGACGGCCACGCCGAGCAGGGCGCCGCGCACCCGGCTGCGGAAGTCCTGTTGCTCGGCGCGGCCCCAGACGGCACCGGACGTCGCCTCCATGCAGGCCTCCTCGGCACCGTCCGTACGTACGACGCCCAGCACTGTAATCGAACGGGGACGGCCGGTTCACTGGGGCGAATCGGTCCGGCCCGGTCATTCCCGTACAGCTGTGAGCGCTTCCGCCCCGACCGGGGCGGCAGCCGGCGGGATCGCGTGGGGCTCGGGCGCACCGACCGGCCCACGGCCTGAACTCGGCCTGAACCAGGCGGGATTCTGGCGCGATGCGCAGGGGAGATCTCGTCGCGTGACGGGGAGAATCCAGCCATGACCACCACCCCCACCACAGCAGCCACCGCCACGCGCACCTCCGGTACCGGTGCCCACCTGGCCGCCGGTGTCCTCACCGGCGTCGTGGCCCTCTACATCGCACTCGTCGCGGTAGGGAACATCACCGACTTCGGGACCAACCAGCAGTTCGTACGGCATGTGCTGGCGATGGACACGACGTTCAAGGACGACAGCCTGATGTGGCGGGCGATCACCAGCACGGCACTCCAGGACACCGCCTATGTGGCGATCATCGCGTGGGAGTCGGTGGCGGCGCTGGTGCTGATAGCGGGCACGTACCTGTGGGCTCGGCGGGATCACGACCGGGCCCGGCGGTTCTCCGCCTACGGGCTGCTGATGCTCGTGCTGCTCTTCGGCGCCGGGTTCATCGCCATCGGCGGCGAGTGGTTCGCCATGTGGCAGTCGAAGACCTGGAACGGGCTGGACGCTGCCACCCGGGTGCTGGTGCTCAGCGGGGTCGCGCTGATCGTGAACCTCCTGCCGGGCGGACGGCGGGGCGACGCTAGCTGACGACGGCCACCTTGGCGCCCGTGTCCCCGAAGGACCACAGGGCGGCGCCGTCCTGCTTGCGCATGCGTATGCCGCCCAGCTTCTGGCCGCCTGCCGGCGGGGGCGAGGAGCCGTCGAGGGCGTTGGAGAAGGCTATGTTCACGCCCTCCGCCTTGGTGAAGTACATCACGTGCTCGATCTCGACGCCGTCCGAGCCCTTGAGGGACTGGGTGCGCAGGGTGACCGAGTAGCGGCCGGGCCGCGGGCTCACCGTGCCCGGCCACACCGTGAACGTACGGACCGCCTGCCCGGTCGCGTCGACCAGCCACACCCGCTTCTCGCCGACGGAGTAGACGATCCGGCGGCCCGACCCGGAGCCGTCGGGCAGGGCGGGCGGAGCCGACGGCTTCGGGTCCGCGGACACGTGCGGGCGCGGCGACGCCGACGCGCTGGGCCTGGCCGCCACGGCCGTGGGATGCGGCCCGCGCTCGGCCTGCACGCCAAGGGTGACGACGGCCGCGGTCGCCGCCACCGTCAGACCGGAGACCCAGGCCCACGAGGGCAGTCGGGCAGCCACGGGTACGCATCTCCTCCGCTATGGATCCCCTTGTCCGAACCGGGGTCGGATCATCGTACTCAGTCCGCTCTCAGTCCAGGACCGGCAGCAGGTCGGGCAGGTGGCCGTCGGAGGCCTCGGCCGCCCGCCGCCGCCCCTCGGGCACCTCGCCGTACAGGGTCGTGCGCGGCTTCGCCGGCCGGCCGGCCGCCTCCGCCACGGCGATCAGGTCGCGGACCGACTTGTACGAGCCGTAGGAGGAGCCCGCCATGCGGGAGATCGTCTCCTCCATGAGCGTGCCGCCCAGGTCGTTCGCCCCGGAGCGGAGCATCTCGGCGGCGCCCTCGGCGCCCAGTTTCACCCAGCTCGTCTGGATGTTGGGGATCCAGGGGTGCAGCAGCAGCCGCGCCATCGCGGTCACCGCCCGGTTGTCCCGGGTGGAGGGGCCGGGCCGAGCGATGCCCGCCAGGTACACGGGCGCGTTGGTGTGGATGAAGGGCAGGGTGACGAACTCGGTGAAGCCGCCCGTCTCGCGCTGGATCCCGGCCAGGGTGCGCAGGTGGCCGAGCCAGTGGCGGGGCTGGTCGACATGGCCGTACATCATCGTGGACGAGGACCGGATACCCAGCTCGTGGGCGGTCGTGATCACCTCGGTCCAGGTGGCCGTCGGCAGCTTGCCCTTGGTGAGCACCCAGCGGACCTCGTCGTCCAGGATCTCCGCCGCCGTGCCGGGGATGGAGTCCAGGCCCGCCTCCTTGGCGGCGGCCAGCCACTCGCGGATCGGCATGCCCGTCCGGGTGGCGCCGTTGACCACCTCCATCGGCGAGAACGCGTGGACGTGCATCCCGGGGACGCGCTCCTTCACCGCCCTCGCGATGTCGAAGTAGGCCGTGCCCGGCAGGTCCGGGTGGATGCCGCCCTGCATGCACACCTCGACCGCGCCCACGTCCCAGGCCTGCTGGGCCCGGTCGGCGACCTGCTCCAGGGAGAGCGTGTAGGCGTCCGCGTCGGTGCGGCGCTGGGCGAAGGCGCAGAAGCGGCAGCCGGTGTAGCAGACGTTGGTGAAGTTGATGTTGCGGGTGACGATGTACGTGACGTCGTCCCCCACCGCCGACCTGCGCACGTCGTCGGCCACCCGGCACAGCGCGTCCAGCGCCGGGCCGTCCGCGTGCAGCAGGGCCAGCGCCTCGGCGTCGGTGAGGCGGGTCGGGTCGTCGGCCGCCGTGCGCAGCGCCTGCCGTACGTCGGTGTCGATGCGCTCCGGAGCCATACCGGGCGCGGCCGCCTCGCGCAGCGCCTCCCAGTCGCCGTACACCTCGTCGAAGTCGGCGCGCCGGTCGGCGGTACGGCCCTCGGTGTCGATCGCGGTGTGCAGGTCCGTGCGGCCGGTGGCGGTGAACGCCTCCTCCGGCTCCTGCCAGGGGCGTCCCTCGACCACCGCGTCCGGCCGCGCGAGTCCGGTCCGCGGGTCGGCGAGCGCGTCCACGTGCGGGCGCAGCCGCGGGTCCAGCCAGGGTTCGCCGCGGCGGACGAACTCCGGGTAGACGCAGAGGCGTTCACGCAACTCGAAGCCGGCGGCCCGGGACCTGGCGGCGAGTTCCTCGATCTGCGGCCAGGGGCGTTCGGGGTTGACGTGGTCGATGGTCAGGGGCGACACCCCGCCCCAGTCGTCGATACCGGCGCCGATCAGCCGCTCATACTCCCTGTCGACGAGGTTGGGCGGGGCCTGCAGACAGGCCGAGGGGCCCATGATGTGCCGGGCCACGGCCACCGTGGCGACCAGGTCGTCGAGTTCGGCGTCCGGCATGCCGCGCATCGCCGTGTCCGGCTTGGCGCGGAAGTTCTGGATGATCAGTTCCTGGACGCCGTGGTAGGCGCGGGAGACCTTGCGCAGCGCGAAGAGGGACTCGGCGCGTTCCTCGTAGGTCTCGCCGATGCCGATCAGCAGGCCGGAGGTGAAGGGCACGGAGGAACGCCCCGCGTCCTCCAGCACCCTGAGCCGTACGGCCGGTTCCTTGTCCGGGGACCCGAAGTGCGGACCGCCGGGCTCGGACCAGAGCCGGGTGGCCGTCGTCTCCAGCATCATGCCCATCGACGGGGCGACGGGCTTCAGGCGCTGGAAGTCCGTCCAGGTCATGACGCCCGGGTTGAGGTGGGGCAGCAGGCCCGTCTCCTCCAGGACGCGGATGGAGACGGCCCGTACGTAGGCGATGGTGTCGTCGTAGCCGTGCGCGTCCAGCCACTCGCGCGCCTCGGGCCAGCGGTCCTCGGGCTTGTCGCCGAGGGTGATGAGGGCTTCCTTGCAGCCGAGGGCGGCGCCCTTGCGGGCGATGTCCAGCACCTCGTCGGGGGACATGAACATCCCGTGGCCCTCCCGGCGCAGCTTGCCGGGGACGGTGACGAAGGTGCAGTAGTGGCACTTGTCGCGGCACAGCCGGGTGAGGGGGATGAAGACGCTCTTCGAATAGGTGATGACGCCGGGCCGGCCGGCCGCCTCAAGGCCCGCGTCACGCACCCGGGCGGCGGACGCGGCGAGACCCGTGAGCGCCTCGCCACGGGCCTGGAGCAGCACCGCCGCCTCGGTGACGTCGAGGGCGACGCCGTCCCGGGCACGTTTGAGGGCGCGACGCATGGAGTTCTCGGTGGGGCCGGTTCCGGAGGTCGCGGAAGTCGTCATCCCTTGAGCATACGTTCGGGGTGATCAACGCACAGGGCTCGCCGGCGCTCACGGAAGTGGTCCGGGTCGTCGTCGGTGCCGTCGGGGCCGCGGACCTGACCGTATGGCCGTCCGCGGACGCGCCCATCGGGCTCCCCCGTTGCGATGCCTCATGACCGCGGGGGAGGCTGACACCCGTCAGTCACAGGGAAGTCCAGGTGTCACGGGGCCCGCACGGGGTCGGCACGGCATCCGTGCGGGGCCCTCGGGGCCGTCACAGAGCGGGAGATCCAGGGACATGCCAGAGCGTGCGGACCTCAAGCAGCGCGTCGTCACCCGGTTCCAGCGGTATCTCGCCAATCCGCTCAACCGGCGCCTGCCCTTCCAGACCCTCCTGGAGACCACCGGCCGCAAGAGCGGTGAGGCCCGGCGGACCCCGGTGGGCGGACGCCGGGCCGGGGAGTCCTTCTGGATCGTCTCGGAGTTCGGCTACAAGTCGCAGTACGTGCGCAACATCCAGGCCGACCCCCGGGTCCGCGTCCGCGTCGCCGGCCGCTGGCACCACGGCACCGCCCATCTGCTGCCCGACGACGACGCCGTGGCCCGCCTGCGCTCCCTGCCCCGCTTCAACAGCGCGGCGGTCAGGGCGTTCGGCACGGATCTGCTGACCGTACGGGTGGACCTGGCGGACTGAGCGCGACCGCCCCGGCCACGCGGTCAACCGAAGGACCGGTCCTCCATCTGGGGAGACGGTGTGCAGACCATGTGGACCCAGGTGTACCGGTCTGTGATCGGGGTCTCCCGCTGCTGACGCAACCGCCCCGAACAAGGCAAACTGACGGGGTTGTTCGGGATGACAGGTCCTAGGGGGTCGAACGCATGGACGGTGGGCCGCGAGTGCCTGAGCAGCGGCGTCCCGGCTCCGCGGCCGTCGCGGAACCGGAGGCGACGCGCTTCGGGGTGCTCGGTCCGGTGCGGGCCTGGCGCGGCACGGAGACGCTGAACACCGGCTCACCGCAGCAGCGCGCCCTGCTGGCCGCCCTGCTGCTGCGCGAGGGCCGTACGGCGACGGCGGCGGAGCTCATCGACGCGCTCTGGAGCACCGAGCCACCGTCCCAGGCGCTGGCGGCGGTGCGCACGTACGCCTCCCGGCTCCGCAAGGTCCTCGGACCCGGTGTCCTGGTCAGCGAGTCGGGCGGTTACGCGGTACGGGGCCTCGGCGAGGGCGCGCTGGACCTGGCGGTGGCGCAGGAGCTGGCCACCGAGGCGGACAAGGCGCGCGGCACCGGGGACCTGAGGAGCGCCCGGGAGGCGCTGGGCCGCGCCCTGGCCCTGTGGGACGGCGAGCCGCTGGCCGGCGTCCCCGGGCCGTACGCGGAGGCGCAGCGGGTACGCCTGGAGGAGTGGCGGCTGCAACTCCTCGAATCCCGGCTGGACATGGATCTGGAGCAGGGCTGCCACGCCGAGGCGGTCTCGGAACTGACCGCTCTGACGGCGGCGCACCCGCTGCGTGAACGCCTGCGCGAGCTGCTGATGCTGGCGCTGTACCGCAGCGGCCGCCAGGCGGAGGCCCTCGCGGTGTACGCGGACACCCGCCGGCTGCTCGACGAGGAGCTGGGCGTCGAGCCGCGCCCGGGCCTGCGGGAACTCCAGCAGCGCATCCTCCAGGCGGACCCGGCCCTGGCCGAGCCGTCCGCTCCGGTCGCCGAGCCCTCCGTGGTGGCGGTCCGCCCCGCCCAACTCCCGGCTTCGGTTCCCGACTTCACCGGCCGTGCGGCCTTCGTGGACGAGCTGAGCGAGGTACTGGCGTCCGCGTCCGAGGCGGAGGGACGGGTGATGGCCGTCTCGGCGCTGGCCGGGATCGGTGGCGTGGGCAAGACGACGCTGGCGGTGCACGTGGCGCACCGGGCGCGTTCCGCCTTCCCGGACGGCCAGTTGTACGTGGACCTGCAGGGCGCCGGTCCGCGCTCCGCCGAGCCGGAGACGGTGCTGGGCTCCTTCCTGCGGGCCCTGGGCACGGCGGACTCCGCGATCCCCGACAGCCTGGAGGAGCGGGCGGCCCTGTACCGCTCGGTGCTCGACGGCCGCCGTGTCCTGGTCCTGCTGGACAACGCCAAGGACGCGGCCCAGGTACGGCCCCTGCTGCCGGGCACGGAGGGCTGCGCGGCACTCGTCACCTCCCGGGTGCGGATGGTGGACCTGGCCGGTGCCCATCTGGTGGACCTGGACGTCATGTCCCCCGACGAGGCCCTGGCCCTCTTCACGAAGATCGTCGGCGAGGAGCGGGTGGCGGCGGAGCGGGAGGCCGCGCTGGACGTGGTCGCGGCGTGCGGCTTCCTGCCCCTGGCGATCCGCATCGCCGCGTCCCGCCTGGCGGCGCGCCGCACCTGGACGGTGTCGGTCCTCGCCGCCAAGCTGGCCGACGAGCGGCGCCGACTGGACGAGCTCCAGGCGGGCGACCTGGCGGTCAAGGCCACGTTCGAGCTGGGCTACGGCCAGCTGGAGCCTACCCAGGCCCGCGCGTTCCGCCTGCTGGGCCTCGCCGACGGTCCCGACATGTCCCTGGCGGCGGCGGCCGCGGTGCTGGACCTTCCGGTGGAGGACACCGAGGACCTGCTGGAGTCCCTGGTGGACACCTCACTGCTCGAATCGGCGGCCCCGGGACGGTACCGGTTCCACGACCTGGTCCGGCTCTACGCCCGAGCCTGCGCGGAGAGGGACGAGCAGCCGCCGAGTGAGCGGGAGGCGGCGATGTCGCGGTTGCTGGACTTCTATCTGGCTACTGCGGCGGGGGTCTACGCGCTCGAGCGGCCGGGGGATCGGACGGTTGCTCATCTTGAGGGGACCCGGTACGACGCTCAGCGGTTCTCCGATGCCTCGCAGGCAACGGACTGGTTGCACGCGGAAGCGGAGCCCCTTCTCGCGTGCGTTCAGCAGTCGCTGAAGCCCGCGACACTGCGTCGCGCCGTCGACCTGTTGCTGACCACCATAGATCTGGCGGAGTCCGGGGCCGGATCCCGGCGGTACGAGACGACAGCCATCGCAGCGTGTGATGCGGCCGCGGCCGCCGGAGACCGGCACGCCGAGACGCGGGCACGCATCACGTTGGCCCAAGTCCTGAGTCAGGCGGGCCGGTTCGAGGAAGCGGAGCAGGAGGCCAAGAGGGCGGACCTGCTCAACCAGGGCGTCAACGACCCGTGGGCCAGCAGCACAGCCCCCAACCAGCTGGGGATCATCGCCATCTGCCGGTCTCTCTACGCCGACGCGGAGGGCTATCTGCTCAGGGCGATCAGGGCCTTCCAGAACGACGAGAACAAGCCCGGCGAGGCCAGCGCGGTCTGCAACCTCTCGCGCTCACTGGCATCGATGGGCCGCGGTGCGCAGGCCATCGAGCTCGCCCAACGCGGGATCGAGATCTACGACGAGCTCGGCATGTCGGTGCGCCTCGCCAACGCGCGTTACGCCTCGGGAATCGTCTTCACGCAGGCCGGCAGGCTCTCGGACGCCCTGGAACAGCTTGGGAAGGCGCTGCACATCTTCCTGGAGAGCCGTCAGCGCCTCTGGGAGGGCACCACTCATTTCCGGATCGCGCAGGTGCACTTGGCAGCGCACCGTCCGGCTCAGGCGGCCCAGCACGCCGAGCAGGCCCTGGCGATCGGTTGCATCGGCGGCGACTGGATGCGGGCCAATGCCCTGACCATTCTGGGCAAGGCACTGGAGGCTCTCGGGCAACCGGACCGGGCGCGTGCTTGCTGGCTCGACGCTCTGAGGATCTACGAAGCGACGGCTTCGTCCGAAGCGGACGAGGTCCGGATCCTGCTCACTCCACTCGCAGCCGCCTAGGCAGCTGCCGGGAGCGTTCATCGAACGTTTATGGGCCGCTGCCACTCTCATCTAAGCGATCCGCCGTGTCGGGGGGCAGACGGATCTCCTGGGCCTCACGGCTACTCTGAGGCCTCCGGAACGCCCGTTCGGCAGCCCTCGGGGGAGTTGCCGAACGGGTGGGCCTGCCAAGAGCGTTATCTGTCTATCGGGGAGTCCCGCCATGAGCGAAGCCAAGAAGGCCGAGGAGATCACCACCCTGGACCAGCACGCTCCCGCACCGCCCAAGGCGGTCGAGGAGATCACCACGCTGGACCAGCACGCTCCCGCACCGCCCAAGGCGACCGAGGAGATCACCACCCTGGACCAGCACGCCCCGGCCCCGCCGGCCCTGGACCTGAACGGCAAGTAGACCTGACTCCCAGCGGGGGGACGGCCGCGGCGGCGCGGAGGGGGAGCCGTCGCGGCCGAGGTGTGTGCGGGCCAGGCTGAGACGCCCGGCCCCACCGTCGTGCCGCGAGCGCCGCCAACTCGCATCAGACCGTCTTGTCGGTACTCCCGTACTCCACTCCCCACCGCAACGCCACCGCGTCCACCAGAGCCAGCCCGCGCCCCTGTTCCTCATCGGCCGCCGCAGTCACGAGAACCGGCAGAACTCCCGTGTCCGGGTCGGTCACCTCGACGCGGACACGGTCACCGCTCGCCCGGGCCACCAGAACGCGGACCAGAGTGCCCGCCCCCACATGCCGGATCACGTTGCCGACAAGCTCGGTGACGCACGAGCGCGACCAGGCCCGCCGGAGGACGGTACGTCGCCGCGAAGCTCGGCAGGTCCACCCGGAGAGAGGGCAGCGTGATGCCGTGAGCGGCGAGGGCGGCACGCAGTTCTTCCACGCAGAGGGTCGAGTCGTCGACGCCGGCGCCAGCGCCGGGGGTGGAGGAGGAAGTGGGGGTGGGGGTGGGGGCTGTTGGGACACGCTCTCGTACACCTTCCCGTGCTTTACGTGATGAACCAGTCACAGAGTGGCGTTGGCCCCCGTACCGTTTGAAGGGTTTTCGACTGCGCAAGCCCCGTGCTCCTCTTCCGTCCGCTCGCCTGGGCCACGTTCCTCGGCTCCCTGAAGGGCTGAACCCACGGTTGTCCACAGGGCGAGCGGTGGGCCGGCCGAGTCTGCGATCTTGGCCGGGTGGAACGGAGGAACCTGCACGCGCTGGCGCAGAGCGGCGTCCTGCTCACCTCGCGAGCCGTCGCCGCCGGCTGGCCCCGACGGAGCCTCACACGGGCGCTGCGAGCCGAGGGCTGGACCCAACTCCGCTACGGCGCCTGGGCTGAACCGGGAAGAGAGCTCAACCTCGTCACCTGGCTGCGCGCAACGCAGCTCTGCGAACCCAGGCTCATCGTGAGCCACCGTTCAGCGGCCGCCCTATGGCGCATCGAAACGCTCACCAGTGTCTCCGGACCGCCCCTGGAATTCATCGACCCACAGCTCACCATCGGTCGCGTCAGCAAGGGCGTACGCGTTTACCGGCTGCCCCTGGACCCGACGGAAGTGGCGGAGCAGCGCGGTCTACGGGTGACCAGTGCGGTCCGTACGGTCACCGACCTGCTCCGGGTCGGCCCGCGAGACGAGGCGGTGGTCGCCGCCGAATCGGCTCTTACGTATCGCAGGGTCGGACACGTCCGCCGAGCCCCGCTCACCGACCTGGGCGCACTCGCCGCCGCGCTGGAGGTGCCCTCTCGGACATCGTCGATCCGGGCCCGGAACTGGCTGGGCCTCGCCGACCCACTTGCCGGGTCCCCTGCCGAGACCATCGCGAGATTACGCATGTACGACGCCGGACTCCGCCCCGAAAGCCAGGCGGAGGTACGCACCCCGGACGGCCGACGCCGCTACGTGGACTTCCTCTTCCGCGGGAAAGGGCTGGCGGTGGAGATCGAGGGCTACGCGTACCACGGCTCCCGAGAGGCCCATCGCGAGGACATCGCTCGCTACAACCAGCTCCTGCAGTCGACGGAGATCCGCAGCCTCCTCCGCTTCAGTGCCGAGGACGTCTTCCACCGGCCCGCCTACATGCTCAAGGAGATCCGGGCCGGGAAAGCAGAGCGACAGGAGGTTCCCCGTCTCCTTCTCACTCCCTCAGCCCACCGGTCGCGCCACCGGGTTCGCCTTGCAGTGGTGGACCTCGAGGATGAGTCCGTCGTCGGGGTCTCCGAGGCTGTTGACGAGTTTCACCTCGGCGCGGGCCGTGCCCCTGGCCGGTACGGTCACCGTCGTGGTGTTGTCGGCGACGGCCGCGCCCCGCTTGTCCTCGAACTCGACCCGCACGGTGAAGTAGCCCTCGACGGCGTTGGGGTTGGTGACCTCGACCGTCGCGTACTGGGCCTTCTCCGTCGCGCAGCGCACCAGCTTCGCCCTCGCCGCCTTCAGGGACGGCGTCGGGCTCGGAGTGCTGTAGGTACCGCCTCCGGATGTGCTTCCGCTGGTGCCGTAGTCGTCGTCCTCGTAGTCGTGATACCCGCCGGAGCCCGTCCTGCCGACGCTCGACGACGAGTCGTGGTCCTGGCTGGAGCTGCTGCAGCCGCCACCACCACCGCCCGAGTGGCTGTGGCTGTGCCCGTGCCGGCCCGTGAATCCGGTCAGGGCGAGCACCACCAGCGCCGACACCGCCGTGAGCCTGAGTGTGTGACCGCTTCGTCGCATACCGTCACCCTATCGGCCCACTGTCACGTCCCTGTCACCGCACGACGGCCGTCCTGTACCCGGCCGCACGGTGATACAGCGATACGGCAATACGACGGCAGCCGTCCGCATCCACTTCGCTCGCGCCCAGCGGCCGTCACGTGGTCCGCGCGGTGCCGGTCCCCTTCTCCGCGTCCAGCGCGTACACGCACCGGTCCTTGCTGCACGCGTACACCACCCCGTCCCTGACGACCGGGGAGCCGGTGATCTCGCCGCCGGTGGCGAGCTTCCAGCGCAGGCGGCCGTCGTCGGACTTGAGGGTGTACAGGAGGTGATCGGTGGAGCCGAAGTGGATGCGGCCCTCGGCGACCACGGGGGTGCCGACGACGTCCCCGCCGGACTGGAAACGCCACTTGGGGGTGCCGGTGACGGCGTCCAGGGTGTACAGGCCCTTGCCGCTGCCCACGTGCACATGGCCGGCCGCCACCAGGACCGGCTCGACGGAGGAGCGGGCCTCGGTCGCGATGCGCCAGCGGTCGCGGCCGTCGGTGGCGTCCAGGGCGTAGACCGTGCCGAGGTAGTCGGCGAGGTAGATGCCGCCGCCGGTGACGGAAGGGCCGGGTGCGAAGGCGGGCGGGCAGAGGAAGACCGCGGGGGCCTCGAAGTGCCAGCGCACCAGACCGCTCGCCACCTCGATCGCGAGGACCCGGGTGCCGGCGGAGACGTACACGTAGCCGTCCGGCGCCGGGGTGATGCGGACCGGTACGCCGCCGCAGGAGGCCGCGTCGCCGATCGGGTACGACCAGCGCTCCTCGCCGGTGCGGGCCTCCAGGGCGCGCAGCCGGGCGTCCTGCCAGACGTAGACGGTGCCGTCGTGGACGGCGGGGCCGGACTCGGGGGACTCGAAGTCGGTCTGGCAGCCGCTGATCTCCCACAGCTTCCGGCCGTTCGCCGCCTCCCAGGCCTGGGCGCCGCCGCCCCGGGTGCCGGTGACGACCGTGCCGTGGTCGGCCTGCAGGGAGTACACCCAGGCGTCCGTGTTCAGCCGCCACAGGTCGCCGCCCTCGCGGGCGTCCAGCGCGAACAGGGTGGGTCCGTCGGAGGCGTGGATCCGGCCGTCCGCGACCGCCATGGACCAGGCCACGTCCCGCGTCTTGAAGCGGCGGCGGCCGGTGGCCACGTCCAGCGCGTGCACCTCGAAGGAGGTGACGTAGACCAGCTCGCCGTCGACCGCCGGGGTGCCCCAGACGTCGTTGGACATGCGGAAGCGCCAGGGGCGCCAGCCGTTCGCCGTCTCCGGGGGCACGGTGGGGACGGGCGGTACGGCCGGGTCGGCGCCCGCGACGCCCTGGCGGGGCCGGGACCAGCCGGCGACGAGGCCGGCCTCCGGCGGGGGCGCCTTGACGGCGGCGGCGCGGGCGTCGGCGACGCGCGGGCCGGGGCCGATGGGCACGGCCGCGCCGGCCAGCCGGACCGGTCCGGTGTCGGGGGCGCCGGTCTGTGCGGTGGCCGGGACCGCGGGGTCGTAGGACGGCGGCGGGGGCACGGCCGCCCGGCCGCCGCTGCGCGGGCCGGGGGCGGTGGGGGCCGGCTTGGCGGCGGGGCGGCCGCCGCGGCGGGTCTCGATGAGGCCGACCGCCTTCTCGGGCAGCCAGGCGGAGGCGGTGCCGCTGTCGTCGGAGCCGGAGCCGAACAGGTGCGGGGCGAGCTGGGCCTGGAGGTCGGCGGGGTTGGGCCGGCCGGTCGCCTCCATCTGCATGCAGGACTCGATCAGCGGGCGCAGCTCGTCCGGCAGGCCGGTGAGGTCCGGGCCCTCGCGGAGCAGCATGAACACCGTCTCGACCGGGTTGGCGCCGTGGAAGGGCGGGTGGCCGGTGGCGGCGAAGACCAGCATCGAGCCGAGCGAGAAGACGTCGCTGGCGCCGGTGACGCTGCGGGAGTCCTTGGCCTGCTCGGGGGACATGTAGGCAGGGGTGCCGACGGCGACGTTCGTCATCGTCAGACGGGTGTTGGAGACACCGGAGGCGATACCGAAGTCGATCACCCGGGGGCCGTCCTCGACCACGAGGACGTTGGACGGCTTCAGGTCGCGGTGGACCAGGCCCGCGCCGTGGATGGACTGCAGGGCCTCGGCCACGCCCGCCGCCAGCCAGCGCACCGCCTGCGCCGGGAGCGGGCCGCACTCGTTCACTATCTCCTCGAGGGAGGGCGCGGGGACGTAGGCGGTCGCGAGCCAGGGCACGGCGGCACGGGGGTCGGCGTCCACCACGGCCGCCGTGTAGAAGCCGGAGACCGCGCGGGCCGCCTCCACCTCGCGGGTGAAGCGGACGCGGAAGAGCTGGTCCTCGGCCAGCTCGGTGCGGACCGTCTTGATCGCCACGCGCCGGCCGGATGCCGAGCGCGCCAGATAGACCAGCCCCATGCCGCCGGCGCCCAGCCGGCCCAGCACCTCGAACGGCCCGATCCGCCGCGGATCGTGCTGCGTCAGCTGATCCACCACTTGCCTGCCACCTCCCCGTACGAGCCGCGCCACCCACATATGTACGCGACCGAAGTGCAGCGTCTCACCACCGCACCGCCATGGCGGCACGCACCCTGATTCTTCCTGGCCGGGCGGCCGGTTGCGAACCCGGTGACGAATCAGGGTGTCTCGTGCCGAATAAGGTCATTTCATCGTCGCGACACCCTGCTTCACCGCTCCAGCAGGGCGAACGACGCCCCCTGATTGTCGGTGACGACGGCCACTCGTCCGTACGACGTGCCGAAGGGCGGCTTCTGCACCCGGCCGCCGAGCCGGCGTACGGCACCGAGGGCGTCGTCGAGGGCGGTGACACGGAAGTGGGCCAGGAAGTGCGGGGGCATCTCGGCCGGGAAGACCTCGGTGACGTCCGCGCGGCCGAAGTCGGGCTCGGTCCCGGTGCCGAACAGGGCCTCGTGGAAGAGGTCGCCGTAGAAGGTGTTGGCGGCGGCCGTGTCCCGGGTGTAGAGCTCGGCCCAGACGAACGTGTTCGGCTCGCGGCGCCGGCCGAAGCCGGGGTGGGTGCCGGGCTGCCACAGGGCGAACACCGCGCCCTCGGGGTCGGTGGCCAGGGCGGCGGTCCCGAGGTCGCCCACCGGGAACGGGGCCATCACCACCTGCCCGCCGGCCTCGATGATCCGCCGGCCGAGGGCCCGGGCGTCCGTGGTCGCGAAGGACACCGTCCACACCGTGGGCATGCGGCCGTCGGTCTTGGGGGCCAGCGAGGCGACGCGGTCGCCGTTCAGCAGGGCCCACACCGAGGAGCCGTACGACTCCTCGAAGTCCCATCCGAAGAGCTCGCCGTAGAACCGCTTGCCCGCCTCGACGTCGGGCAGCTCGGCGTCCACCCAGCAGGGGACGCCCTCGGGGTACGCCTCTTCGTTCGCGGATGCCCTGTTTTCGGCCATGCCGTCAAAGTAGCGGGGTCGCGCGCAGCCCGCAGACCAGCCACACCATGCCCATTTCCCTCGTGCACCCCATTTGCAGTCGGCCGAATCGCGCTCAGATCACCCGTCGGTAAGCTGACGACATGACAGGACAAGTGCGTACCGTCGACGGCCGCGTGGCCGGCAGACGTGGGCAGGCGACCCGGCAGAAGCTGCTCGACTGCCTCAGCGAGATGCTCAGCTCCTCCCCCTACCGGGACGTCAAGGTCATCGATGTCGCCCGGAAGGCGGGCACCTCGCCCGCGACCTTCTACCAGTACTTCCCTGACGTCGAAGGGGCCGTCCTGGAGATCGCCGAGCACATGGCGACCGAGGGCGCGGGGTTGACGGAACTGCTCGAGGGACGCTCCTGGGCCGGCAAGTCCGGCTGGCAGACCGCACAGGAACTCGTCGACGGCTTCCTGGAGTTCTGGCGGCGGAACGACGCCATCCTGCGCGTGATCGACCTCGGCGCGGCCGAGGGGGACAAACGGTTCTACAAGATCCGTATGAAGATCCTGAACTCGGTGAACGGCTCGCTCACGGAGTCGATCACCGAACTGCAGACCAAGGGCCGGGTGGACAAGGACGTGAACCCGGCGGCGATCGCGGGCTCGCTGGTCACGATGCTCGCCTCGGTGGCCGCGCACCAGAAGGGCTTCTCCTCCTGGGGCGTCAAGCAGGCCGAACTCAAGCCCAATCTCGCACTGCTGGTCCACCTCGGTGTGACCGGCAAGAAGCCGAGCAGATAGCGGCGTACCTCTATCCCGATTCCAGGTCCTGTCTGGCAGGCGGTGGCTCACCCGAGTGGGCCACCGCCTGCTTTTTCACCGGGCCGGGGCGGGCCCTTCCCCGGGGCTCCGTTCACGGGCCACCGCGCTGACCCCGTGCCGCCGGCAGCGGCCGGTCCCGGACCACGTGCTTCATCACGAGCGTCGAGGTGAGCCGCTGCACCCCGGGCAGGGTCGCCAGCCGCTCGTCGTACAGCCGCTGGAAGGCGGCGAGGTCGGCGGTGGCCACCCGGAGCAGGTAGTCGGGCTCGCCGAACAGCCGCTGGGCGTCCAGGACATGGTCCAGCTCGCCGACCGCCCGCTCGAACTCGGCGACGGTGTCGCGGTCCTCCTGCCGCATGGAGACGAAGACCAGCGCCTCGAAGTTCAGCCCGAGCGCGCCCGCGTCCACCACCGCCCGGTAGCCCTGGATGGCTCCGGAGCGTTCCAGCTCGCGCAGCCGCCGGTGGCAGGGCGAGACGCTCAGGCGCACCCGGGCGGCCAGCTCGGTCACGGTCAGCCGCCCGTCCTGCTGCAGCTCGGCAAGGATTTTCCGGTCTACGTCGTCCATGGGGAAGATTCTCCCTCTGAAACCCCTGTTCAGAGCAAACAACAGAAACACTTTCGGGCTATTCACGCCTAATGTCGCCGGTATGGAACCGGGCCTGCTCTTCTCCTTCCTCGCCGTCGACCTGCTGCTGGTGTGCGTGCCGGGCGCCGACTGGGCGTACGTGATCGCGACCGCCCTGCGCGGCGGCCGGGTACCGCGCGCGGTGGCGGGTCTGGTCTGCGGGTACGCCCTGCACACGGTCCTGGCGACGGCGGGCCTCGCGGTCCTGGTGGCGGGCTCGCCCCGGCTGCTGACGGCACTGACGGTGGTGGGCGCGGGTTATCTGCTGTGGCTGGGCTGGGGTGTGCTGCGCCGCCCGGCCGTACCGGACGCGGACGCCGGCCCGCCGGCCGACGGGAGGCTCTTCCTGCGGGGTGCCACGATCAGCGGCCTCAACCCCAAGGGCCTGCTGCTCTACCTGTCCGTACTCCCCCAGTTCCTCACCCTCACCGGCGACCGGCTGCCCGTACCCGCGCAGACGGCGGCGCTGGGCCTGCTGCACATGGCGTGCTGCGCGGCCGTCTATCTCACCGTCGGCGCGCTCGCCCGCGTACTCCTGGCCGCCCGTCCGACGGCGGCCCGCGCGGTCACCCGCACCTCGGGCGCGGCGATGCTCGGCGTCGGCGCGCTGCTGCTGGTGGAGCGGCTGGCGACGCTCTGAGAGCCGGCGGCTCCTCGGCGAGCGCGTCCCGGTGACCCGGCGGCGCCACCGGGACCGCGGAGCGTCCGGGGCGAGTACGGACGCCGACGGCGGCCATACTCGCCCCATGGCACAAAAGGATCTCCACGACATGCTTCGGTCCCTGCGGGTCTGGGCCCCCGGGGTGACCGAGCTGCGCCCCTTCGACCCGGAGACGGCTCCCCCGACGCCCCTGCCCCTGTTCACGAGCTGGTTCGCGGAGGCCGTGGAGGCCGGGCAGCCGGAGCCGCACACGATGTCGCTGGCGACGACGGACGAGGAGGGCAGGCCCGACGTGCGGATCGTCATGATGCACGGCGCCGACGCGGACGGCTGGTCCTTCGCGAGCCACTCGACGAGCCGCAAGGGCCGCGCCCTGGACGCCCACCCCTACGCGGCCCTGGCCTTCTACTGGCCGGCGCTGGGCCGCCAGGTGCGGGTGCGCGGAACGGTGGCGTCGGCCCCGTCGCACGAGAGCCTGGCGGACCTGCACGCACGCTCGACGGGCGCGCTGGCGGCGGCCCTGACCGGCCGGCAGAGCGAGGAGCTGCCCTCGCTGGAGGAGCTGCGCCAGGTGTCGGAAGCGGCCTGGGAACGGGCCCGCGAGAACCCGTCCGAGCCCTCCCCCACCTGGACCCTGTACCGACTGCGCCCGGAGGCGGTGGAGTTCTTCCAGGGCGACCCCGACCGCCGGCACGTACGCCTCGAATACCGGCGCACGGAATTCGGCTGGAGCAAGAACCTCCTGTGGCCGTGACCCGCCTCGTTCCGGGGCGTGTTCAGTGGTCAGGTGCCAGTCGTCAGGGCGCGTGCGCCCATGATCCGGCTCGGCCGTCCGGCCGGAACAGCGGTTTTCCCGGCCGCCGCGCACCGGCCGGCGAGGTGGAGACGCAGGGCTGGGCACCGCGCCTGACCACCGGGAAACGGCCCTCGGCCACCGGTCCCACTCACTTTCCCTACACGCGTGATCAATCCGCAACCAATTCCGGTCTTGACCGAGACCCATCAACCGGGTGTGTGATTACGCTCGCGCTCATGGCCGACTCCCGTCCCTCCTCCGCGCACCTCTCCGCGACGCCCGCCGACCGTCCCGTCTACGTCATAGGCGCCGGCCCCGGCGGACTGGCCGCCGCGTACGCGCTGCGGGCCCGGGGGGTACGGGCCGTGGTGCTGGAGAAGTCGGACCGGGTGGGCGCGTCCTGGCGCCGGCACTACGACCGCCTGCACCTGCACACCACCCGGCGCCTGTCCGCCCTGCCCGGCCTCGCGATGCCCCGCAGGTTCGGGCGCTGGGTGTCCCGGGACAACGTGGTCCGGTACCTGGAGCGGTACGCCGAGCACCATGAGCTGGAGATCGTCACCGGCGTGGAGGTGTTCCGCGTCGAGCGCGCCGGGGACGGTGCCGGCTGGGTGCTGCACGCCTCCGGCGGGCGGGAGCTGACCGGCAGCGCGGTGGTCGTCGCCACCGGCCACAACCACACCCCGCGGGTGCCCGGCTGGCCGGGCCTGGACGGCTACGGCGGGGAGTTCCTGCACGCCGGGCTGTACCGCGACGCCCGGCCGTACGCGGGCCGGGACGTACTCGTCGTGGGCATCGGCAACACCGGTGCCGAGATCGCCGTCGATCTGGTGGAGGGCGGCGCCTCGCGGGTGCGCCTGGCCGTGCGCACCGCCCCGCACATCGTGCGCCGCTCGACCGCCGGATGGGCCGCGCAGTACACGGGCGTGCTGGTCCGGCGGCTGCCGGTGCCGCTCGTGGACCGGCTCGCGCGGGTTCTGGGCGGGTTCATCACGCCGGACCTCTCCGCCCACGGGCTGCCGCGTCCCGACAGCGGGCTGTACAGCAGGGTGCGCGAGGGGGCCATCCCGGTGCAGGACGTCGGGATCGTCGACGCCGTGCGCCGGGGGAAGGTGGAGATCGTCGCCGCCGTCGAGGGGTTCGAGGACGGGAAGGTGGTCCTCGCCGACGGCGGCCGTGTCACGCCGGACGCCGTGATCGCGGCCACCGGGTACGAGCGGGCGCTGGACGGGCTGGTCGGCCACCTGGGCGTGCTCGACGGACGCGGCAGGCCCGTGGTGCACGGGCCCCGCACGCCGGACGGGGCCTCCGGCCTGTACTTCACCGGGTTCACCAATCCGATCAGCGGAATGTTCCGGGAGCTGGCGATCGACGCGGAGCGGATCGCCAGGGCGGTGGCCAGGACGCTCACGGCGGGCGCCCGGCGGTGACCTCACCGCGCGGACGTCCCTGACACCGGCTCAGGTCAGCCGGTCCGCTTCAGGATCCACAGCCGCCCCCCGTCCGGATCGCCGAACAGGACGTACAGCTCGGGGTCCTTCTCGGTGCCGCCGAAGGACCAGTCGGTGTCCTCGCCGCAGTCGCCGTCGAGTCTCAGCAGGATGCCGTCACGGCCCAGGTCGTCCTGGTGGTGCGGCTTCCAGGTGCCGCCGCCCGCGCATTCGACGTACTCATGGACGAGCCAGTCGTAGTCCGGGGGCTGGGCCGGCAGCCGGACCGCCGTCGCCCGCCCGTCAGGGCTCAGCCGCAGCTCCGCCCCGCCGTCGCCGTGCCAGCTACCGGCGAGTTGGGCGGTGGTCAGCTCCGGGGGCTCGTACTGCTCGACGAGGCCTGTCTCGGTGAGGAGGAACCCGCCGGCCAGAGCCGCGACGAAGAGGACCGCCGACCCGGCCGCCGCGCGCCACCAGACGCCCCACTGCCGCCAGTCACGTCTGCGCGCGCACCCGACCCAGAGGGTGGGCAGGACGCCCAGGGCCGTCAGGACCGGGACGGACGTGGTGAAGGACCACAGCGGTACGGTCGCACCGCCCCAGAGGACGGCCGGGGCCAGCGGCGCCACCAGGTACCGGAGCCAGGACGGGCCGCCGAGGTGGCGGCCGGCCAGCCGGGCGAGGACCACCGCGGGCAGGGTCAGTACGAAGGTCAGCGCCATGCCGAGCAGCGGCAGCAGCAGCGGCGCGAAGAGGAGCACGCAGAGCGCGCCGAGGGCGTCGACGGAGCCCGCTCCGTAGTCGTCCTGGGCCGTGCTGACGACGATCCACCACAGCAGCCCCGCCGCCGGAAGCTGCGCTCCGCCCATCGCGGCCGCCGCACTCAGATCGGCGGTCGACCAGTACGCGTTGCCGCCGGGTCTCCCCGGCGCCTCTCCCCACCCCATGGGCGCAGCTTACGAAGCCCCCGCGGGGCCCTCACCGGCGCCCTTGCCCTCGACGGGCCCCTAGGCCGGCTGCGCGAGGACGGGTGCCGGGACCGCCGGGCGGCGGCGGATGACCAGGGCCATCAGGGCCGCCACCGCGCACAGGGTGCCGGAGGCGTACCAGACCATGTCGTAGGAGCCGAAGACGTCACGTGCGGCACCGCCGAGGTAGGCGACCAGGGCCGCGCCGACCTGGTGCGAGGCGAGCACCCAGCCGAAGACGATGGCGCTGTCCTCGCCGTACTGCTCCCGGCACAGCGCCAGGGTGGGCGGGACGGTGGCCACCCAGTCGAGGCCGTAGAAGACGATGAAGAAGACCATCGGGGGATGCACCGACGGGCCCAGCAGCATCGGCAGGAACAGCAGTGAGACACCGCGCAGGGCGTAGTAGACGGCGAGCAGGCGGCGCGGTTCGAAGCGGTCGGTGAACCAGCCGGAGGCGATCGTGCCGGCGACGTCGAAGACGCCGATGACCGCCAGCAGCGAGGCCGCCGCCGTGACGGGCATGCCGTGGTCGTGCGCCGCGGGCACGAAGTGCGTCTGGATCAGGCCGTTGGTGGAGGCGCCGCAGATGGCGAAGGTGCCGGCCAGCAGCCAGAACGGGCCCGTCCGGGCGGCGGAGGCGAGGATGCCGAGGGTGCGGCGGGCGGCTCCGGTGACCGGGGGCGGCTTCGGTACGAACTCCTCGGCGCCGTACGGCTTCAGGCCCACGTCGGCCGGGTGGTCGCGCAGCAGTATCCAGACGAACGGGACCACGGCGAGGGCGGCCAGGGCCACGGTGACGGCCGCCGGGTGCCAGCCGTGGTTCTCCACCGTCCAGGACAGCACCGGCAGGAAGATGAGCTGGCCGGAGGCGGAGGCGGCGGTGAGGATGCCGCTGACCAGGCCGCGCCGCTCGGTGAACCAGCGGTTGGTGACGGTGGCGGCGAACGCCAGCGCCATCGATCCGCTGCCGAGGCCGACCAGCAGGCCCCAGCACAGCATGAGCTGCCAGGGCGCCGTCATCCAGACGGTCAGGCCCGCGCCGATCGCGATCACGGTGAGCGCGACGGCCACCACCCGGCGGATGCCGAAGCGGTCCATCAGCGCGGCGGCGAAGGGCGCGGTGAGCCCGTAGAGCGCCAGGTTGACCGAGACGGCCGCACCGATGGTGCCGCGCGACCAGCCGAACTCCTGGTGCAGCGGGTCGATGAGGAGACCGGGCAGGGAACGGAAGGCCGCCGCGCCGATGATCGTGACGAACGTGACGGCGGCGACGTACCAGGCGCGGTGCACCCGGCGGCGCCGGGCGGGCGGGGCCTGGAGGGGAGCGGCGGCTTCGGTTGTCTGAGTCACGTCATAGAGCGTCCTCGAACCGGCCCCGCACAACGAGTGGCCCGGAGGACAGCATTCGCTAGGATCGGGCCATGACCGTAGGCGAGGAGTTCCGCCCGCACCGCATCGTCGTCCTGGCCCTGGACGGCCTGCTCCCCTTCGAGCTCGGCATCCCGCACCGGATCTTCGGCCGCCCCAAGGACGCCGCGGGCCGGCCGCTGTACGAGGTGGTGACCTGCTCGGTCCGGCCGCCCGGCCCGGTCGACACCGACGCCGACTTCGCGGTGCACGTCGCGCACGGCCCCGAGGCGCTGGAGACGGCCGACACGGTGATCGTCCCGGCGTCGTACGAACTCGGCCCGCTCTACGACGAGGGCAGGCTGACCGACGAGCTGGCCGCCGCGCTCGCCCACATCCGCCCCGGCACCCGCCTCGCCTCCATCTGCACCGGCGTGTACGTCCTGGCCGCCGCCGGGCTCCTCGACGGCCGGCCGGCGACCACGCACTGGGCGGACGCCGAGCGGTTCCAGCGGATGTTCCCGAAGATCGACGTCGACGCGGACGTGCTGTTCGTCGACGACGGCGACGTGCTGACCTCGGCCGGGGTGGCCGCCGGGATCGACCTGTGCCTGCACATGGTGCGCCGCGACCACGGCACGGCCGTCGCCAACGAGGTGGCCCGCCGCACGGTCGTACCGCCGCACCGCGACGGCGGCCAGGCCCAGTACATCGAGCGCCCCGTGCCCGATCCGCAGCTCGCCACGACCACCGCGGCCCGCGCCTGGGCGCTCGGCCGGCTGCACGAGCCGATCCAGCTCCGCGACATGGCCGCGCAGGAGTCCATGTCGGTGCGCACCTTCACCCGCCGGTTCCGTGAGGAGGTCGGCGTCAGCCCCGGCCAGTGGCTCACCCGGCAGCGAGTGGAACGCGCCCGGCATCTGCTGGAGTCCAGTGAGCTGTCGGTCGACCAGGTGGCCCAGGACGCCGGATTCGGCACGGCCCAGTCGATGCGCCAGCACCTGCAGCAGGCGCTCGGGGTGACGCCGACGGCGTACCGGCGGACCTTCCGCACCGGGTCGGTGCGATGAGTTGTCCACAGCCTGTGGAGAAGAGTGGCGATACGGACGTCTTCCGCGCGGTGCCGTGAGCCGGGGCTGGCGGCCCCGCTCGCCGGACGGCGGCGCGCTTCCGTATCCGGCCCCGCGCCGCCGTCCGGTGCGATCCGCGCTCGGCGAGGACCCCGGTTCCCCCCCGGGCTCTCGCCGTCCCCTCACGGCGAATCGTCGCCCACCAGCGTGTTCACCTGGCGACGTACCGTCAACTGCATTCGCGAGCCCGGCCGTTCAAGCCTGGTTCGTGGTGACCGCGCACGGATGCGTCCGGGGCGCACCGGGGCGCGGGACGCCTACACCACCTCGAAGGCGAAGTCCTCGTACGCGGACAGACCGCCCCCGTACGCCAGTGCCGCGCCCTCCCGGGACTGTGAGCAGCGGTCCAGTTCGCACCAGATGCTCTTGCCGGAGCCCTCGGGGTGCCAGCCCCAGCGGTCGGCCAGGCAGTCGACGAGCGCCAGGCCCCGGCCGCCGGTGGATTCACCGCCGGCGCAGCGCGGGACGGGCGCGCGGGAGCTGGTGTCGGCCACCTCGAGCCGTACGGTGGCCGATGCGCTCGGGCCTGTCGCGCCTGCCGGGCCGGCGGCGTCCGGCATGTCGGTCCCCGTGGCCACCGTCGTGCCCGCCGCCGTGTCGGCCGCCCGGCCCGGCGCCTTCACCGGCAGGGAGAGTCTCAGCACGGCCGGCCGGCCGGTGTGCACCACCGCGTTGGTCACCAACTCGGAGACCAGCAGGACCAGCGTCTCGGTCAACGGCTCGTCGGCCCCTATCCCGAGCCCGGAGAGCCGCGAGCGGGCCCATCTCCTGGCCCGCCCCACCTCCGCGGGGTCGGGCCGGATCTCCAGCTGCACTTGAAGCACCTGCACCGCTCACACCATCCGAACCGGCGGACACATGGCCCCGCGCCGCACGAACGCCGCGACACAAACCGCGACGCGCACCACGACGAGGGCCACGATCGTAGCCATTTTCTGCATGGCCAGGACAACGGCCAGAGCAAGGGTCACAGAACGTGATTCCCTTACGAGACAGCATGGTTGACGTACAGTCACCCCAACAAGCGCTTCGGGCATATTCCAGCGCGAAGGAGTACGCGTACGGCATACTGTGCGACGCGCTTGCCGGGGAGTCGAACAGGCGGGGAAACGGCCGGACAGTCGGGCCCGTACCGCCCCGCGAGCAGCGGCGCGCACCGCGCGGTCCGGGGACGACCCGGGCGCGCCAACGGTTCGGCTCGTGCTCGCGGCCACTCGCATCCCACACAAGGTACCCGAGGGGACGCGTGACTCCGGGACGTGGCGAGTCATGTCAAGGACACAAGCCGATATCAACGCTCTGTGATGTCGGAACGCCACGATCCGCGACATCGTGGGCCAAGGATCGCCCCGAACTGGATGCGCGCCCCGGCGGGTTGCACGGCGACCGCTACTCGGGGACGGTGAAGTACCGCGCGAAGGCCGGGACGATCTCCGACTCGCCGACCCTGCCGTCGCCGTCGGCGTCGAGGGCGGTGGCGGCGGCCAGGGCGACGTCCTCCGGGACGCGCAGGACGCGCAGCACCCGGACGGTGTCGGGGACGGTGGCGCGGCCGTCCGCGTCCGAGTCCGCGACGGCCAGCGCCGCGTGCAGGAAGGGCCGGGCGATCTCGGCGAAGCGGTCGGGGTTGTCGCGCAGGCGCTTGACCGCGCCGGTGACGAACTCCTCGCGGGTGATGCGCTGGTCGCCGTCCCGGTCGGCGATGCCCGCCATGCCCTGCCAGAACGCCTCCGCTCCGGCGTAGAGCGCCTGTCCACGGTCGGAACGGGCGGGTACGGCGAACTCGGCGAGCAGGGCCTTGGCCGCCGCGCTGAAGTCCTCGCGGTCGATGTAGCCGTTGCCGTCCTGGTCGAAGCCGGCGAACCGGGCGGCGATCCTGCGCTCGTACTCGGTGCTGACCATGTCTGTTCGGGCCGCCTTCATGTCGACGTGGAGGGTGATCCGGCTGGGAGCGTACGTCGCGGGCGGCGGACAGGTGACGGGAAAACGGTGGTTGTGCCAAGACCGGGGGAATTTTGCGACAACCCTGTGGCGGCGGCCGCGTGATGTGCTCCGACCGACGGGAACGGTCCTGGTGGGGGGACTCAGGCGGACAGCGGGTCGGCCTCGTCGGTGACGGCGGACTCGACGTCGGGGCGGACGTCGAAGAGGCGGCGGACGCCGAGCGCGCCGAGGACGCGGTTGACGTGCGAGCCGTCCTCCGCGCCGCGGTCCGGCAGGATCAGGCGCAGCCGGCCCTGGCAGGAACGGATCAGCCGGCGGGCGGCGATGAGCACGCCGACGCCGCTGGAGTCGCAGAAGAAGACCTCCGAGAGGTCCAGCACCAGGCTGTGGTGGCCCTCAGCGACCACGTCGTGCACCCGCTGGCGCAGCACCGGCGAGGTCATCAGGTCCAGCTCCCCGCCGACCCGGAGCACGGCCCACCCGTCCTGTTCGACGCCGGTCACCTTGAATGTCACGGCCACGCCCCTCCGCTCGCCGGTTCGCGGAACCGCCCGGAAACGGAAGCAGTTCCTACGTTTCTATTCGCGCGGCTGCCCAGCGGCCGTTCCCTGAAACTTCGGGTCGCAAACCGCGCACGATCGACAAGGGGCTTTTTTCAGTCACTATCGATCCTGTTCGATCGCACTTGGACACTGATTGAGTGAAGGATGTGTGAAGAGGGCACTATCACCTGCGACGCCTCGGGGGGCGCACATTGACACAAAGGGGCGTGCGTTGTCGGAGGTGCCGACTACATTCGAGATGACGGTGCAGACACGATGGACCTGCCGGACGAGGTCGAGGGGAGGGGCGACATGGCGCAGAAGGACGTACCGCCCCGCTGGGACCGCAAGATGCAGCAGCGGCTCGCACGCGGCGAGGCCGCGGCCCTCGCGGAGCTGTACGACCGCTTCGCCTCCCTCGTGCACAGCCTCGCCCACCGGGTCCTCGGTGACGAGCGGGCCGCCGACGGGGTCACCCGCGAGGTCTTCGCCCACGTCTGGGAACACCCCGACTCCTACGACCCCAAGCAGGGTCCGCTGCGCTCCTGGGTGGCCCAGGTGACCCGGCGGCTGGCCGTGCAGCGGCTGCGCGCCACCGAGTCCGCCGCGCTGCCCCCGGGCGAGAGCGGCTCCCCGGAGGAACTGGAGAGCCTGGAGAGCAAGGTGCGCCGCGCCTCGGCCGCCGCCCGCGCCGACTACATCGTCCACTCCATGCCCGCCCCGCTGCGCGCCGCGCTCGAACTGGCGTACTTCCAGCGGCGCGACTACCGGCAGGCCGCCGCCGACCTCGGCGTCACCGAGGACGAGGCCCGCCGCCGGCTCCGGCTCGGCCTCCAGCTGCTGTCCACCGCCCACGACGCCGGAGCCCCGCGGGGCTACGGAGGTGCGGTGTGAACGGCCCCGGAAACTTCGCGGCGCCCGACGGGCCCGGCGACAACCGCGAGCCCCTCATCCCGCCGCCCCGCGCCTCCGTCGAGGACAGCGGGCTGCCCCTGCCCGATCTCGCCGATCCTGGGGAACCCGCTCCCGTGCCGCTCGACCTGTCGCACGACGTCCTGAAGTCACTGCTCGGCGCCTGGGCCCTGGCGGCCTGCTCGGCGGCCGAGACGGCGGCCGTGGAGGAGCACCTCGGCGACTGCGGGGCCTGCGCGGACGAGGCGCGCCGACTGCGCGAGGCGGTCGGTCTGCTGCACCAGCCGGAGAGCCTCGACCTGGACCCGGCCCTGCGCACCCGCGTCCTGGAGAGCTGCCTGAACCGCCGTCCGCCGCGCATCCCGGTGCCCGAGTGGGCGGCCCCGTACGACGCCGAGAGCGCGCGGCTGGACGCGCTGCTGCAGGACTTCGGGGACGCCGAGTGGCACGCGCCGGTGCGGCTGCGGTGGTTCGAGGCCGACGAGGCGACGAGCCGCCGTACCACGGTGGCCGGGGTGATCGCCCATCTGCTGTCGGTGGACGGGCTGGTCGCGGTGGCGCTCGGTCTGGACGATCCGCTCGCGGAGGCCGTCGGCGCCGAACAGGCCGCGGCGGGACCGGCGGCACGCACCGACGCGTACTGGCGCACCTCGCACTTCCCGCCGACCCGGTCCGTGCGGGCGCCCTGGCGGGAGCAGAGCCACCGGCTGGTGCGGACGGTGTCCTTCACGGGCGGCAGCACCGGCGGACTCGCGGTGCAATACGGCGACTTCGGGCTGCCGCTGCACGACGCGATGCTGGACCGGGCCTTCGAGTGCTGGGTGCACGCGGAGGACATCGCGGAGGCCGTGGACTACCCCTACGAGCCGCCCGCGCCGCGGCATCTGCACCGGATGATCGACCTGGCGGCCCGGATGCTGCCGGTGGCGCTGGCCGAACGTCGGCGGGCGGGGCTGTCCGCGACGGGCAGGCGGCCGCGTCTGGTCACCGCCGGGGAGCCGGGGCGCAGCCTGCGGCTGGAGATCGAGGGTGCGGCCGGCGGGGAGTGGCTGATCCCGCTGGACTCGCCGGGCGCGGTGGGCTCCGCCGAGTTCGAGGTGGCCCATGTCGCCCTGGACGGCGTGGAGTTCTGCCGCCTGGCCGCGGGCCACGTGCCCCCGGAGGAGGCCGCGGCGGGACAGGTGGGCGACCGCGAGGCGATCCGGGACGTCCTGTTCGCCGCGGCGGGGCTGAGCCGGATGTGAGCGTACGGCCCGGCCGGCAGATCCTGTCGCGAAGGCCCCGCGGTTCGTCCGGGGAGCGGGCCGGGCGGCGGGCGGCCGGGGCAGGGACTGTCCCGGCAGGCCCTACGCGAACACCACCGTCCGGCGTCCGTTGAGCAGGATCCGGCGCTCCGCGTGCCACTTCACCGCGCGCGCCAGCGCCTGGCACTCCACGTCGCGGCCGACGGCGACCAGGCCCTCGGGGGTGACGCCGTGGCCCACCCGCTCGACCTCCTGCTCGATGATCGGGCCCTCGTCGAGGTCGGCGGTGACGTAGTGGGCAGTGGCGCCGATCACCTTGACGCCCCGCGCGTGCGCCTGGTGGTACGGCTTCGCACCCTTGAAGCTCGGCAGGAACGAGTGGTGGATGTTGATGATCCGGCCGCTGAGCTGCTTGCACAGGTCGTCGGAGAGGACCTGCATGTAGCGCGCGAGGACGACCAGTTCGACGCGCTCCTCGCGCACGATCTCCAGCAGCCGTGCCTCGCTCTCGGCCTTGGTCTCCTTCGTCACCGGGACGTGGTGGAAGGGGATGTTGTAGGAGCCCACCAGCTCCTCGAAGTCCGTGTGGTTGGAGACCACGGCCGCGATCTCCACCGGCAGCGCCCCGATGCGCGCCCGGAACAGCAGGTCGTTCAGGCAGTGCCCGAACCTGCTGACCATCAGCACGATGCGCATCTTCTCGTCGGCCCGGTTGATCTGCCAGTCCATGTGGAAGGAGTCACCGATCGCCGCGAAGCTCGCCCGCAGCTTCTCCACGGTCACCGGAGCCTCGGCCGAGAAGTGGACGCGCATGAAGAACAGGCCCGTGTCGTGGTCGCCGAACTGCTGGCTGTCCTCGATGTTGCAGCCGGTCATGAACAGGTAGCTCGACACGGCGTGCACGATGCCCTTCTTGTCCGGGCAGGAAAGGGTGAGGACGTACTGGTCGGCCGGGTCGGCGGCGGCGCGGGCGGGCTGCTCGTTCATGCACCACAGGTTCCCACACCGGCCGTCCGCCATGGACGGTCGTCCCGCAGGGCGGGACGGGGCGAGAACGGTCCGCGGCACCGGAAGCGGCCTCCCGCGAAGGCCCCGCTGCCGCCTACGCGGTCCTCGTCATGATCCGCAGGACCTCCAGGCTGCGCGGGGTCGTGTCCGGATCGTCGCCGTCACTGGCCGCGAGACGCAGGTGCGCGTCCCGCGCCGCCCGCACCGCCTCCGGCCACGCGTGGTGGTCGAGATAGGCGGAGACCGGCGCGTCCGGGCCGACCTGGTGCATGATCCGCAGCACCCGCAGCACGGCCGTGTCGACCAGCGCCGCCTCCTGGGAGTCGCGGAATATCGTGCCGACGTACTTCTCCGCCGACCAGTTGTCCAGCCAGGTGTCCTCCACCAGCCGGTACACGGCGTCGGTGACGTCGCCGTATCCGTCCACGCCGGCCAGCCAGACGTCCTGCTGGAACACCGGGTCGGAGAGCATGTGCAGCGCGGAGCGCACATTGCTGCGCCAGCGCCACCACGGCATGTCGTTCAGTGGCATGCCGCCCATGGTGGAGGAGCGACGGCCGCGACGGGAAGAGTTCTCCGAACCTTGCACGGTCATCGATCGTACGTTCCCCATCACACCAGTCACACCGGCCCCCCGAATTCACCTGGGTGTCACCTTTCATTGACCGAGGGTCACTCTCGGGTTAGTGGTGTGAGGGAATCGTGCGTGTGCATGACCGGCAGGCGACGCTTCCGCAGCACCTTCCCCCTCTCCTTCTCCCGGCCCGTCAGAGCGACCCTGCTGTCCGCGGGCGCACTGGCCGCGGTCGCGTCGCTCACCACCGGATGCGGGGTCATCCCCGGGACCACGGGGGGCTCCGGGGACGACCCGATCAAGGTGATGACGTGGGCGCCGCAGAACACGGACGCCACCAACAAGCCGGGCATGCCCGCGATGGCCCGCGCCTACGGCAAGTGGATCAACAGTCACGGCGGCATCAACGGCCACAAGCTCGAGATCCTGACCTGCAACGACCACAACGACAGCGTGGGCGCGGCGAAGTGCGCCCGGCGCGCGGCCGCCGAGGACGTGGTCGCCGTCGTCGGCTCCTACAGCCAGTACGTCGACTCCTACCTCGCCCCGCTGGAGAGCGCGGGCATCCCCTACATCGGCGGCTACGGCATCAGCAGCGACGAGTTCACCGGCCAGATGTCGTATCCGGTCAACGGGGGCCAGCCCGCCCTGCTGGCCGGCCTCGGCAGGGCGCTGGCCGCGGCCTGCGGCCCGGTCTCCCTGGTGCGCCCGGACAGCATCGCCGGCGACCAGCTGCCCACCCTGCTGGACTCGGGCCTGAAGCAGGGCGGGCACGCGGCGACCGGCGACCAGCTCGCCGCCGAGAACGCCACCGAGTACGACTCCCAGGCCGAGCGGGCGCTGCGGTCGGCGACCCGGGACGTGACGAAGACGGGCTGTGTGGTGCCCGCGCTCGGGGACCGCACCGGCACCTTCATGGACTCCTTCCGGCGGGCCCGCGACGCCTTCCCCGAGGTGCGCACGGCGACCGTGATGGGCAGCGTCGACCAGAGCGTGATCAACGCGACGGGCGGTGCGTCGAGCCCGTACGAGGGGGCGTACATCACCGGCTGGTACCCGGTGACGTCCGACCCCCGGTGGGACCCGATGAAGAAGGTCATCAACGAGGAGGCCTTCGGCGACAACCGCATCGACCCCGCGGACGCCGGGGTGCAGACCACCTGGATCGCCTACACCGTGCTGAAGGCGGTGCTGGAGAGGACCGGCGGCGGCGAGGTGAGCGCCGACAGCGTGCGGCACACCCTCAACAAGGGCCTGAAGGTGTACACCGGCGGCCTCACCCCGACCCTGCACTGGCCCTACGAGGGCAAGCTCGCCGGTCTGGGCCTGCCCCGGCTGGTCAACGCCGACGTGACCCTCCAGGTGGTCCGGGACGGCAAGCTGGTCGAGGCGAAGAGGACCGCGGGCTCGGGATTCGACGGAATCACCGACATGACGAGCACGCTCCAGGAAGCGGACCTCGTCTGACCCGGCCCGCGGCCCGGCGCCCCGCCCGTCTCAGAGCTGGGTCGGCTGGCGCTGGGTCAGGCCGTACTTCTGCGCGATGGTGTTCCACAGCGCCGCCGCCCTGACCTTCTGCGCGCTGGCGGTGCCGCTCTCCCGGTTGCCGGCCTGGGTCTGGCCGGTGATCCGGGCGTGGCCCTTGTGGCAGCCCTTCCTGCCGCCGACCTGGTCGGCCCAGGCCGCGTAGTTGTTGTCGGCGGCGGCCGAGGCCTGCCAGGCCTTGGTGAGGGCGGCGGTCAGCTCGGCGTTGGCCGGCAGCTTGTCGACCGAGAGCTTGCCCAGCCGGGTGACCAGGCCGCTGCGCTGCTTGGCCGCGTTGCGCAGGTCGGCGGCGGCCTGCCCGAGGTTGTCGCACTGCTTGACGTTCGCCACCGCCTGGATCACCGAGGCCCGGCTGCTGCCGCTGTCGGCGAGCAGCTTGTCCAGGGCGATGGCCTGCTGCTCGGCCGGGTCGGCGGACTCGGCCGCCGAAGGCGAGTCCTGGGTGGCCGGGGCGGAGGCGGCGACGGTCTTGTTGTCGGTGCCCTCGTCCCCTCCTCCGCCGCTGAGCAGCGCGCCGGCGCCCACGCCGAGCACCACGATGCCGATGCCGACGGCGATCAGGGGCATCCGCGAGCCGCCCCGCCGCCCGCGGTCGTCGTCCAGGGGCGGCTCGTACGAGGGCTGCGCCGGGCCGGGGTAGGGGTTGGGCTGCTGGACGCGCGGCATCTGCTGCGTGGTCCCGGCCGGCCCGGAGCCGCCCGGTTCGCTGCGGAAGAGGTTGTCGAACTCGGCGGGCGGCTGCCGCTCACCGCCGTGCGCCTGGGCGGCGTAGGGCGGGATGTACTGCGTGGCGTCCGCGTCGGAGTGGGCGGCCGCCGCGGGGGGCTGCTGGGCCCGCCCGAGGTACCGGGTCTCCTCCCCGGCCGACTCGGGCGGCAGCGCGCCCGGCGTCACCGGCGGGATGTACTGCGTCGCGCCCTCGTCGGCGGGAGAGCTCTGGACGGGCGGTATGTACTGGGTGGCGCCCTCGTCCGCGGGCGCCGCGTGGACCGGCGGTATGTACTGGGTCGCGCCGTCGGCGGCCGGGGGCAGCGGGGCGCCCTGCGCCGGGTACGCGGGCGGCAGGGGCGCCGAAGGGGCGGGCTGCGCGGGCTGCGCCGGGTACTGCTGGTAGGCGTCGGGCGTGCCGTAGCCGGGCTGCGGGGCCGCGCCGTACGCCTGCGGGCTCTGGCCGTAGGCGGCCGGGTTGCCGTCGTACCGGGGCTGCGCGCCGTCCGAGCCGTAGCCCGGGGCCTGGCCGTACCCCTGGCCGTTGTACGACGGGGCGGGCGCACCCTCGGGGGGCAGCGGGCCGGGGCCGCCGGCGGGCTGCTGCTGCTGTTCCGGGGTGCCCCACTGCTGGGCGGCCGCGGGCGGCCAGCCCTGGTCCTGCTGGTGCTGCGGCTGCTGCCGGTCGGGGCCCCATGCTCCGCCCCAGGCCTGGCCGCCCGCGGGCGCCGCCGGGGCGGGGGTGCCCGTCATGCCCGGCAGCAGGGGCTCGCCTCCGTCGGAGGGCAGCACGATGCCTTCGTGCGCGGGCCGCGCCGAGGGCTCCTCGCCCTGTCCACTCTGCGTCACCGGGACTCCTACGAATGGGGGACCTTCGGAATCGTCGGCTCACGCTACCGGGTCCCCGCAGCCGGGTGCCACGCAGCTCAGGGCGCGATCTTCTTCCCTGTGACAGCGGTAACAAAACCGCCCCGCGGCACGCTGTATACGGCACCCATCGTGCGTCCCGGTGCCGTTCGCCGTGCGTTCACGTGACCGCGGGGCCGCTGTTCAGGCGGCGGGCTGGAGGTCGAGGCGGGCCCCGAACTCCCTGACCACCGCCTCGTCCCGGAAGGGTTCCAGCCGCTGCTGCAGGTCCTCCAGGTACTCGGCGCCCCGGTTGGAGCGGAGCGTCTCCAGCAGTTCCACCGCCTTCATTCCGGTGCCGCAGGCCTGCTCGATCTCGCGCTGCTGCACCTGGGCCGTGGCGAGCAGCACATAGCCGATGGCCCGGCGCCGGGCCCGGGTCCCGGGGTGGCCGGCCAGCGACTGCTCGGCGTACCGGGCCGCCGCCTCGGCCTGGCCGAGGTCCCGGTGGCAGTGCGCCAGCTCGTCGGCCAGATAGGCCTCGTCGAAGTGCGCGATCCACGCCGGGTCGTCCCCGGAGGCCGCGTCCGCCCGCTCCATCGAACCGACCGCCCGGCCCTCCGCCGCCTGCGCCGCCCGCACGTCACCGAGCAGTGCGTGCCCGCGCGCCTCGGCGGCGTGGAACATCGCCTCCGCGCGCGGGGTCACCCGCCCGCGCGCCCCCTCCTGTGCGGCGCGCGCGAGCTGGGAGATCTCGCGCGGGTTGCCGAGCTGCGCGGCGAGGTGGCTCATGGAGGCGGCGAGCACGTATCCGCCGTAGCCGCGGTCGCCGGCCGCCTGGGCCAGCCGCAGGGACTGGATGTAGTAGCGCTGGGCCAGGCCGGGCTGCCCGGTGTCGACCGCCATGTAGCCGGCCAGCTCGGTGAGCCGGGCCACGGTCGCGAAGAGCTCCCGCCCCACCGCCTCCCGGTACGACCCGGCGAGCAGTCCGGAGACGACGCTGTTGAGGTAGTGCACGACCACCGGGCGCACATGCCCGCTGCCGTACTGGTGGTCGAGGTCGGTGAGCGCCTGGGTCATGGACCGTACGGCCGCCACGTCGGACAGGCCCACGCGCGGGCCCGCCTGCCGGGACACCTGGGCGTCGGGCGCCGAGATCAGCCAGTCGCGGCTGGGCTCGACCAGCGCGGACGCGGCGACGGAGGAGCCGGACAGGAAGTCCCGCCGGCCCACGTCGCTGCGCCACAGCTCGCAGACCTGCTCGATGGCCCCCAGTACCGTCGGCGAGAACTGGAGACCGACCCCCGAGGCGAGGTTCTTGCCGTTGGCCATGCCGATCTCGTCGATCGTGACCGTACGGCCGAGCTTGCGCCCGAGCGCCTCGGCGATGATCGCCGGGGCCCGGCCCCGTGGCTGCTGTCCGCGCAGCCAGCGGGCCACGGACGTCTTGTCGTAGCGCAGGTCGAGACCGTGCTCGGCGCCGCACATGTTGACCCGCCGGGCCAGCCCGGCGTTGGAACACCCCGCTTCCTGGATGAGTGCCTGCAGCCGTTCGTTCGGCTGCCTCGCCACGAGAGGCCTTGCGGCCATGCGCTACCCCCTGCGAACCCCTGGAGCGTGAAGATCCGGCCGGAGGGTTCCGGCCGGGAGGATCACTGCCCAGCTGACATACCGTCAATGCGTGACATGTGCGGTTTGCCGGGGTAAAGGCAGATGCCACCCCCCTCCCTGGCTACCCAGCCCCCGCCCCGGTTCCTCCCGCGCGCCCCCACCTGTGCACCCATGCGCCCCAAATGCGAAAAGGATGCTCCTCCCCGGCGCGCGTTCCGGCCGTAACCCGAGGTGAGCGCGGGAGTTGAGTGGAGCGTGGAAGAGACGATCGCGGGCACCAAAGCCGCCCAGATTCCGCAGCAGCGCGGGCAGTCGCTGCTGGAAACCGCCGTACGCTACGCCGAGGAGCGGCACTGGGACGTGTTCCCGGGCACCTGGCTGGAACCCGTCGACGGGGCACAGCGCTGCTCGTGCAGCGATGCCTCCTGCCCCGCGCCGGGTGCGCACCCCGCGCGCCCCGACTGGGCGGCTCAGGCGACCGGCAGCGCGACCGTGGTCCGGCGGATGTGGCAGCGGCAGCCGGCGGCGTCGGTCCTGCTGCCCACGGGGCTCACCTTCGACGCGGTGTCCGTCCCGGAGAGCGCCGGGTTCCTGGCGCTGGCCCGGATGGAGCGGATGGAGCTGACCCTCGGGCCGGTGACGCTGACCCCGGACCGGCGGATGCAGTTCTTCGTGCTGCCGGGGGCGACCGCCAAGGTCCCCGGCCTGGTGCGGAAGCTGGGCTGGTCGCCGGCGTCGCTGGATCTGGTGGCGCTGGGCGAGGGGAACTACGTCGCCGCTCCACCGACCCGGTTCGGCTCCCGGGGTGCCGTGCAGTGGGCCTGCCGGCCGACCCCCGCGAACCGGTGGCTGCCGGACGCCGAGGAGCTGATCCCGCCGCTGGCCTACGCGTGCGGCCGGGACCGCTGACGCCCCGTGCGGCGGGCACGGTCCCGTCGTACCCGGGAGACCGGGAGCGCCGTAGCCTTCCTGCATGACCGAAGCTGCGGTGTGTGTGCGGGGGCTCTGGAAACGATTCGGGCAGCAGGTTGCCGTCGGGGGCATCGATCTCGACCTGCCCGCCGGGAAGTTCATCGGGCTGGTCGGGCCGAACGGCGCGGGGAAGACCACGACCCTGTCCATGGTGACCGGGCTGCTGCGCCCCGATCAGGGCTCCGTCGAGGTCGTCGGGCACGACGTGTGGCGCGACCCGGTGGCCGTCAAGGCGCGGATCGGCGTACTGCCCGAGGGGCTGCGGCTGTTCGAGCGGCTGTCGGGGCGCGAGCTGCTCGGGTACTCGGGGCGGCTGCGGGGGCTGTCCGGCGCCGAGGCCGACAAGCGGGCCGCGCAACTGCTGGACGTGCTCGATCTCGCCGGGGCGCAGCACAAGCTCGTCGTCGACTACTCGACCGGCATGCGCAAGAAGATCGGTCTCGCGGCCGCCCTCCTCCACAATCCCGAGGTCGTCTTCCTGGACGAGCCGTTCGAGGGCGTCGACCCGGTGTCCGCGCAGACGATCCGGGGCGTGCTCGAGCGGTACACGGCCTCCGGCGCCACCGTCGTGTTCTCCTCCCACGTCATGGAGCTGGTCGAGTCGCTGTGCGACTGGGTGGCCGTCATGGCCGCGGGCCGCATCCGCGCCACCGGCCCCCTGGCCGAGGTGCGCGGGGAACACCCCACGCTGCAGGCCGCCTTCCTGGAGCTGGTGGGGGCGCGCGGGCGGGACTCCGGGTCCCGGCTGGACTGGCTGGGCGGTGGGGCGGCCCGATGACGAGCACCACCTCCGTCGTCGTACGGCTGAAGCTGTCACTGCTGCGCAACGGGCTGCGCCGGTCGGCGGGCCGGCGGGCCGCGTTCGTCGCCTCGGCCGTCGTCGCGCTGCTGTTCGCCCTGCTGCAACTGCTGGGCCTGCTCGCGCTGCGCGGGCACGCGCACGCCGAGGCCGTCGCCGTGCCCGGCACCGCCGTGCTGGCGCTGGGCTGGGCCGTGATGCCACTGTTCTTCCCCGGCGGGGACGAGACCCTGGACCCCACCAGGCTGGTGATGCTGCCGCTGCGGCCGGGTCCCCTGGTTCGGGCCCTGCTGGCCGCCTCACTGGTCGGGATCGGGCCGCTGTTCACGCTGCTGGTCCTGACCGGATGCGCGCTGTCGGTGGCGCACGGGGCCGCGGGGTACGCCGCCGCGGTGATCGCCGTCGGTCTCGCGCTGCTGGTCTGCGTGGCGCTCGCCCGGGCCGTCGCCGCCGCCAACGTACGGCTGCTGACCAGCAGGAAGGGCCGCGATCTGGCCGTACTCAGCGGGCTGGTGATCGCCGTCGGCGCACAGCTCGTCAACTTCGGCGCGCAGCGCCTGGGTTCGGCCGGGCTGGGGCCGCTGCGGCCGGTCGCGGAGGTGCTGTCCTGGGTGCCGCCGGCCTCCGCGGTGGGTGCGGTGCGCTCGGCGAGCGAGGGGTCGTACGGCGTCGCGGGCGGTCAACTGCTGCTGTCGCTGGCCGCGTTGATGCTGCTGGTCGCCGTGTGGGCGCGGAGCCTGAACCGGCTGATGACCGCGCCGGACGGGTCCACCCTGCAGGACCCGGGCGCCGGGGCCGGGGACCGCGCCTCCTCGGGCGGGCTCGGCCGGCTGCTGCCCGGCGGGCGCACGGGCCCGGTCATGGAGCGCACCCTGCGCTACGTCTGGCGCGACCCGAAGACCAAGTCGGCTTGGGTGACCTCGCTGGCCATCGGGCTGATCGTGCCCGTCTTCAACGCCGTCCAGGGCACCGGCTCGATCTACTTCGCGTGCTTCGCCGCCGGGATGCTCGGCATCCAGATGTACAACCAGTTCGGCCAGGACACCTCCGCGTTCTGGATGGTGGCCATGACGATCTCCTCGCCGCGCGACGCCTACGCCGAACTGCGCGGGCGGGCACTGGCCCTGCTGGTGATCACCCTGCCGTACGCCGCGCTCGTCACCGTGCTGACCACCGCGCTGCTGGGCGCCTGGGACCGGCTGCCCGAGGTGCTGGGCCTCTCCCTGGCCCTGCTCGGGGCCATGCTGGCGACCGGCGCCTGGACCTCGGCCGGCTTCCCGTACTCCATCCCGCAGGAGGGCCACAAGAACGTGGCGCCCGGACAGGCCGGACTCGCCTGGATCTCCGTCTTCGGCGGCATGGTCGCCTCCGCCCTGCTCTGCTCCCCCGTCATCGCCGTGACGATCTGGCTGAACGTCAGCGCGGGCGGGGACGCGTGGAGCTGGGTGCTGCTGCCGCTGGGGGCGGCTTACGGGGCGGGGATCGCCCTCGGGGGCCTGAGGCTGGCCGCGCCGCGCACGGCTGCCCGTCTGCCGGAGATCCTGGCGGCGGTGAGCAAGGGGTGAGGTGAGGGGTCAGCCCGCCGTGAGGCGCTTCAGGAAGGGTTCGACGGCCGCTCGCCAGGCCACCGGCTGGTCGTAGTGGACGAGGTGGCCGGCCTCGGCGACCTCCGCGTACTCACCGAGCGGCAGCACCCGCACCATCTCCTGCGCCTCGGCCCGGCCCAGTTCCCCGTCGAGACCGCGCACGACGAGCGTGGGGCAGCGCACCTGGGCCAGTTCCTCCCAGTGGGCGTCGTACACCCAGCTCTCCCGGGTGCGGAGCATCTGGTCGGGTTCGAAGACGGGGCGCCAGCCGTCGGCGGACTCGTGCATCACCTCGGCGTAGAACTCGCCGCGCGAGGGGTTGGGCCGCTCCACCCAGGGATCGTCCTCGCCGAACCACTTGCGGACGTCGGCGAGGGTGGCGAAGGGGGCGGGCCAGGAGCGGAACCATTCGGCCCACTCCCGCTGCGAGGCCGCGCCGAGCGCGGACGCCCGCATGTCGCAGACGACCAGGCCGCGCACCAGGTCCGGGCGCCTGGCGGCGAGCTGCCAGGCGGTCAGGGCGCCCATGGCGTGGCCGATGAGGACGGCGGGGCCGAGACCGAGCTGTTCGAGGGCCGCCTCGGCGTCGTCGACGTAGGCCTCCCGGCCGTACGCGGCCTGCGGGTGCTTGTCGCTGCGGCCGTGGCCGCGCTGGTCGAGGGCGACCGCGCGGTGGCGCTCGGCGAGCCAGCGGGCGGTGGACGCCCAGTGCGAGGCGCGGCCCATCAGGCCGTGCAGTAACAGCACGCCCGGGGCGCCCGGCTCCGCCTCCGGTTTCGGAGGGTCGGCATACTCCCAGGCGGCCAGGCGCACCCCGCCCGTTCCCATCACGTCGATACGCCGTGCCATCGGCCTGGTACCCCCCAGCTCCGCCTGCCTCGTACCGGTGTACTGCCGTTCTCGCCGTCCGTCGTTCCTGCCGTCGCAGACTATCGAATGCCTTTTCGAAAATACTGCCTCTGCCAGCAACACCCCTCATTCGAGTGACATCCCCCGAGGAATGATCGCCGCCGCCGAGGGGATCTTTCTGGCGGGAGGCGGACCACTCGGGGAAAAGCGGTCCGAGGGGAATGACCCTGAGAGCTCGGGGCTCCGGGTCAGCAACAGGGGAGGACAGGCCCCGGCGTCGGAAGGCGCCGGGGCCCTCCCGTGTCAGCGCTTGGCGACGAACACGTGCGAGGCGACGTCCGCCTCCAGCTCGGCCGCCTCACCGCCGCTGCCGACGAGCACACCGCCCGCCGACTCCGTCACGCTCACCACCGAACCGGGCTGCACGCCCGCACGGCGCAGCGTGTACATGAGCTGCGCGTCCGTCTGGATCGGCTCCCCGATACGCCGGACCACGACCGTCTTGCCGTCCGTCCCCGCGTCCAGGTCGGCCAGCGACACCATGCCCTCGTCCAGGAACGGGTCGGCCCCGTCCTTCTCGCCCAGCTCCTCCAGGCCCGGGATCGGATTGCCGTACGGCGACTCGGTGGGGTGCCGCAGCAGTTCGAGCACCCGGCGCTCCACCGCCTCGCTCATCACGTGCTCCCAGCGGCACGCCTCCGCGTGCACCTGCTCCCACTCCAGGCCGATCACGTCGACCAGGAGACACTCCGCGAGCCGGTGCTTGCGCATCACGCGCGTGGCCAGCCGGCGCCCCTCGTCCGTGAGCTCCAGATGCCGGTCGCTCGCCACGGACACCAGACCGTCGCGCTCCATGCGGGCCACGGTCTGGCTCACCGTCGGCCCGCTCTGGTCCAGCCGCTCCGCGATGCGGGCGCGCATGGGGACGACGCCTTCCTCTTCGAGCTCGAGGATGGTGCGGAGATACATCTCCGTGGTGTCGATCAGTCCGGACATACGTGCCCCTCGATTACCTCTGCCGGAACCTGCCCGGCGCGTGCGCTGGCCCTGACCTCAATTCTGCCGGATACCACCGACAAGCGTGCCGCACCAACCGAAGGAACCACCCGGGGCCGGCGCCGGCACCCGTCGGACACCAGTGCCCCCACAACCCCCCGCCGTATTGACACCGCACTGGTCCAGACCGCACGGTGATCCGCGACACAGACGCTGCGAAGGGGCACCGCATGAGCGACGGCACACCCGCCGACCTGTTCTTCGACGCCGCCATCGGCCTGCTGCAACGAGTCCGCGAGGAGGAGTCCGGGGCGATCACCGCCGCGGCCACCCTGCTCGCCGACACCGTGGCGTCCGGCGGCCGCCTGTTCGCGTTCGGCGCCGGCCACTCCTCGCTGGCCGCCCAGGACGTCGTCTACCGGGCCGGCGGACTCGCGCTCATGAACCTGCTCACCGTCCCCGGAGTCGTCGGCGTCGACGTCACCCCGGCCACCCTCGGCTCCGCCCTGGAACGCGTCGACGGACTCGCGAGCGCCGTCCTGGACACGTCCCCCCTCCGCGCCGGCGACGCCCTCGTGATCATCTCCCTCTCCGGCCGCAACGCCCTGCCCGTGGAGATGGCCACGGGCGCCCGCGCCCGCGGCGTGAAGGTCGTCGGTGTCACCTCGGTCGCGTACGCCTCGGAGACGACCTCCCGGCACACCTCCGGCACCTTCCTGAAGGACCACTGCGACATCGTCCTGGACTCGAAGATCACGGTCGGCGACGCGGAACTCACCCTCGACACCATTCCGGCGCCCTTCGCCCCGGCCTCGACCGTGGTCACCACCGCCCTGATGCAGGCCGTCGTCGCCACCACCGCGGCCACCCTCGCCGACCGCGGCATCGAACCCCCGCTGCTGCGCTCCGGCAACGTCGACGGCGGCCACGACTGGAACGCCCGCGTCATGACGGAGTACGGCGACCGCATCTTCTACCGGCACTGACACCGGCGCACCGGCGCACCGGCGCACCGGCTCACGGCCAGCCCGTCGGACCGGCGCTACTCCCTCGCCCGCGGTGTCCGCACCGCGTCCGCGAGGTCCAGCGCCGCCCCGACCCGCGCCGCCACGTCCTCCGCGTAGGCCGCGTCCGGCCGCTCGAAGCGGCTCCGGGCGGCCCCGCGCAGGAAGGTGACCACGCCCAGCGTCCGGCCCCGGCTGCGCAGCACCGCGCACAGCGCGTGCACCGCGTCCTCGGGCCACTGCCGGGCCAGCGCCCAGTCCCGCGCCCGCTCGGCCGGCACCGACCCCGCGTCCGCGCGTACGGTGCCGGCCCGCTCGACGCACTGGAGCGCCGGATGCCCCTCCTCGTAGCGCAGCGGCAGCCCGGCCGCGCCCGTGACCAGGCTCGGACCGGGCGCCCCGGCGGGCGACGCGGCGAGCCGCACCAGCCGTACCGGGGCCGAGTCGTCGCACTCCGCGCGCGGAGGGCCCGCCAGACGGTCGAGCAGCGCGTGGTCGGCGAAACCGGCGAGCGCGAAGTCGAGATGGACGGTGGCCGCCTCCGCGGGGTCCTCGCACTCCGCGGCGGCCCGCGCGGCCCGGTGGAGCTGGTTGGTGCGGAAGCGCAGCAGGGACGCCTCCTGCTCGCCCTGCCTGGCCTCGGTGACGTCCAGGAAGAGCCAGCCCACGCCGAGCGGCACCGGTTCCTCCGCGAGCGGCGAGGCCAGCCGCACGAACCCGCTGCGCCAGCAGCGCCGGCGCTCGCCCTCGGGCCCGCGCACCGTCACCCACATCTCGGCGGGCGCGGGCGGCGCGCCCTCGGCCAGCACATGGGTGAGGGCGCTCTCCAGCTCCTCCACCCCCTGCGCGAGCAGCTCGCCCAGCGGCCGCCCGAGCGCCGACGTCCGCCCTATGCCCAGGGCCCGCGCCGCGTGCCCGTTGACGACGGCCGGCCGCAGATCGGCGTCCACGAGGACCACGCCCCAGGAGGCGTCCTCGAACAGCGCTTCGCTCAGCGCGATCGACCGCTCCAAATCTATCTGCGCGTGCACCTCGCTGAAGGCGCAGTACACCCCCGCCGGCTTCCCGTCCGGCCCGCGCACGGCGGCGGACTGGGTCCGCACGAGCACCCGCCCGCCGTCCTTGGTGACCAGCGCGAACTCGTGCACCTGCCGGCCGGGCGCGTGCATGGCCGACATCAGGCGTTCCTGGACCTCCTCGGCGTCCGCGCTGCGCACCGCCCAGCCGGCGAACCCGTGCCGCCCGACCGCCTCGGCCACCGTCCAGCCCAGGATGCGTTCCGCCTCGCGGTTCCAGTGCGTCACCACCCCGTCGGCGTCGAAGGCGCACAGGGCCGCGTCCATGCCGTCCAGCAGCGCGGCGAGCAGGTCGGAGCCGCCGGACTCGTCAGGGCAGTCGGTACCGTCCGACCCGTGCGGGCCGCCCCGCTCGGGCTCGTCGGGCCCCAGCTCGTCGGTGGTCCCACTCCGCCGGGAAGCACTCACCTGGACCCCCTGGACGCTGCGTCCGCGCACGCACGGCGCTCGGTTCGCTCACTGGCCTTCATTCAACTCGAACGTGACGCAGCCCACATCCTGTTCCCGCAAGATTGCCGCAATCATTGTCCGCCCGACACCATGAGCCGCAGGTCGACCCACTCGTCGTCCTCTCCGTCGAGCACGTACCGGTCGACCTCCACGAACCCGCGCCGCCCGGCGAACCGCAGCCCGTCCTCGTTCACCGCCAGCACGCACGTCTCGACGGCCTCGGCACCCAGCCCGCGCGCGTGCGCCAGCCCGTCCTCGTAGATCGCCGCGCCGAAACCGCGCCGCCGGAACCCCGGCAGCACGCGCGCGATGACGGTCGACACCGCCTCGTCCCCGGTCGGCGGCCGGACGGTGGAGCACCCGACCAGTTCCTCACCGAGATAGGCGTTCACCAGCCGATACCGCCCGATCCGCGTCCGCGCGCCCGCGAGCGACATGGCGGCGGGCGGCACCACCACGTTGTGCACGTACCGCCACTGCTCGAGCATGCCGTCGCCGTCCACGGCCCGAATCCGAAGATCACCCATGCCCGGCAAGCTAGGGGCATTCCCTCCGGCCCGTCCAGCGCGTTCGGCCCGCCGGCCGAGGCCCGCGGAAAATCCCTTGAGCATCCTCGGATCGCTTCTTAGGGTGGCTATTACTTCGGAGAGGAGGTGGTTCGGCAGATGTATGGATACCGGACGGAAGAGGTGGCTGCGGGCTAGCGGCCCGTCACCACATTCAGTGCGGTGCCGGACCAGTGTGTGCGAGAAACACGCAGCCGGCCCGAAACCAACGCAGTCACCCGGCCCGCGGGCTGCCGGTACGTCCGGCCGGCTCCTCCTTGAGGACCTCAGCTCGCGGGTCGTCTGCGTTCCCCGCCCCCGCGCGGGCTCAGGGGCTCAGGCGTTCCAGGGCCCAGGAGCCGTCGGGGCGGCAGGTGTAGCGCAGGCGGTCGTGGAGGCGGTTCTCACGGCCCTGCCAGAACTCGACCGTCTCCGGGGCGACGCGGAAGCCGCCCCAGTGCGGCGGGACCGGGATGTCCTCGTCCTCCGGGTGACGCGCGTCCAGCTCGGCGTAGGCCGCTTCCAGTTCGGCGCGGGACGCGATCACGGAGGACTGGGCGCTGGCCCAGGCGCCCAGCCGGGAGCCGCGCGGGCGGGTCCGGAAGTAGGCGTCGGTCTCCTCCTGGCCGGTGCGGCGGGCGACGCCGGTGACGATGACCTGGCGGGCGATCGGGTGCCAGGGGAAGAGCAGCGACACGTAGGGGCTGGCGGCGAGTTCGCGGGCCTTGCGGGAGTCGTAGTTCGTGTAGAAGACGAAGCCGTCGGTGTCGAACTGCTTCATCAGGACCGTGCGGGAGCTGGGGCGGCCCGCCGCGTCCGCGGTGGAGACGACCATGGCGTTGGGTTCGTAGAGCGTGCCGTGCAGGGCCGCCCGTGCGGCGTCCTCGAACCAGCCGGTGAACTGGTCCATCGGGTGCGCCGGGAGGTCCTTCTCGTCGAGGCCCGCGGCCCGGTACTGCTTGCGCATGGCGGCGGGGTCCAGCAGCGGGTCGGGGGAGGGTTCGCGGTCGGTCACGCGGTCATCCTGCCGTATCGAACGCGCGTGGCACTCAGTGTCGCGTGGGCTCCCCAACTGTGGCACTCGGGGTTATGGTGCAGGTTCCGCCGCGGTTTGGGTGACCACCGGCCGATCGGGGCATCACCGGGGTGACCGCCGCCGACATTCACGAGGAGCCGCCTGATGTCCGATTTCGTACCCGGACTCGAAGGGGTCGTCGCGTTCGAGACGGAGATCGCCGAACCCGACAAGGAAGGCGGTGCCCTGCGGTACCGGGGCGTCGACATCGAGGACCTGGTCGGGCACGTGTCCTTCGGGAACGTGTGGGGTCTGCTGGTCGACGGCGCCTTCAATCCCGGCCTGCCGCCGGCCGAGCCGTTCCCGATCCCGGTGCACTCCGGTGACATCCGGGTGGACGTGCAGTCGGCGCTCGCCATGCTGGCCCCGGTCTGGGGTCTGAAACCGCTGCTGGACATCGACGTGGCGCAGGCCCGGGCGGACCTGGCGCGGGCCGCCGTGATGGCGCTGTCGTACGTCGCGCAGTCCGCGCGCGGGCAGGGGCTGCCGATGGTGCCGCAGCGGGAGATCGACAAGGCGGGTTCGGTGGTCGAGCGGTTCATGATCCGCTGGCGGGGTGAGCCGGACCCGAAGCACGTGGCCGCCGTGGACGCCTACTGGACCTCGGCCGCCGAGCACGGCATGAACGCGTCCACCTTCACCGCCCGGGTCATCGCCTCCACGGGTGCGGACGTCGCGGCCGCGCTGTCCGGTGCGGTCGGTGCGATGTCCGGGCCGCTGCACGGCGGTGCGCCCTCGCGGGTGCTCGGGATGATCGAGGAGATCGAGCGCACCGGGGACGCGGAGGCGTACGTCAAGCAGGCCCTGGACCGCGGTGAGCGGCTGATGGGCTTCGGGCACCGGGTGTACCGGGCGGAGGACCCCCGCGCGCGGGTGCTGCGGCGTACCGCGCGGGAGCTGGGGGCGCCGAGGTTCGAGATCGCCGAGGCGCTGGAGAAGGCCGCGCTGGAGGAGCTGCACAACCGGCGGCCGGACCGGGTGCTGGCGACCAACGTGGAGTTCTGGGCGGCGATCATGCTGGACTTCGCCGAGGTACCGGCGCACATGTTCACGTCCATGTTCACGTGTGCGCGGACGGCCGGGTGGTCGGCGCACATCCTGGAGCAGAAGCGGACGGGGCGGCTGGTGCGGCCGTCGGCGAAGTACGTGGGTCCGGGGTCGCGCAGCCCGCGGGACATCGAGGGGTACGCGGACATCGTCCACTGACGGAGCCGCTGAGGGGCGCGGGCGGCCGCACGCCGGTGCGGTCGCCCGCGGTCCTCAGCGGCTCGGTTCACGCCGGGGTGAGCAGGTCCCCGTGGTGCCGCTCCGCCGCCAGCGGGTGCGCCCTGAGCTTGCCCTTGAGTTCGTTGTAGCCGTACTCGGCGTACAGCGGGTTGGCGGGGTCGGTGGTGACGCCTGGGGCGGTGGAGGCGTGCGGGAAGGGCAGCGGCTCGACCCTTGCGTCGAGGCGGGGGTTGTAGAAGAACGGGACGGAGAAGCGTTCCGTCGCTCCGGGCGGGCTCACCACGCGGTGGTTGGTGGCGAGCAGGTAGCCGTTGGTCGCGACCTCGAGGAGTTCGCCCAGGTTGACGACGAAGGCGCCCTCGATCGGCGGTACGTCGTGGAAGCGGCCGTCCGCGCGCTGGACCTGGAGGCCGCCGACGGTGTCCTGGAGGAGCAGGGTGAGGAAGCCGTAGTCCTTGTGGGCGCCGACGCCCTGGTCGGTGCCGTCGCCGGCGCTGCCGGGGTAGCGGACCAGCTTGAGGTGCGGGTGGGCGTGCTCGCCGAAGACGGGGTCGTAGAAGCCGGCGGGGGCGCCGATGGCGGTCAGCAGTTCACGCAGCAGGCGCTGGGCGACGGCGCTCAGCCGGTCGATCCAGGCGAGGGCGGCGGTGCGCAGTCCGGGGAGGGCGGCCGGCCACTGGTTGGGGCCCTGCAGCCACCAGTACGGCGGCTCGCCGGAGCCGGGGACGTGGGCGGGGCGTTCGGCGCCTATGTCGAGCTGGTCGCGCCAGTCGCGGGCGCCGGCGGTGCGTTCGTCGCCGGTGCGGGTGTAGCCGCGGAAGTGCGGGGAGCCCACGTTGTCGAGGGCGAGCCGGTCGGCCTCGGGGAGGTCGAAGAAGGCGCGCATGGCGGTGAGCAGCGCGTCGGTCTCGGCCGGGGTCACGCCGTGTCCGACGAGCTGGAAGAAGCCGACGTCGTGGGCGGCGCTGTGCAGCTGGGCGTGGAGCAGGGCGCGGGCCCGGGGGCCGCGGCCGGCGGCCGAGAGGTCGATGATGGGGAGCTGGGCGTACGACGGGTTCGTCGCGGTGTGCGTCGTCATGGGGTGCGTCCGCTGGGTGTACGGGGCACGGGCGGCCGCCGGGGGTGTGGCGGCCCCCGGGTGCCGGAAAGAGGGAGGAAGCGCAGAGGGGGCTGGGTCAGGCGGAGAAGCGCCGACAGCCCATGCTCGTGACGCGCACGTAGTCCACGTGGCGGCGTCGGACGAGCATCGGAAGCATGGGGGCAAGGGTACTGCGGTTCGCGGGATGCGCCTGTGGCCCGGATCACTCTTCGCGGGCGTGACGGGCGGGCGGGGTCAGAGCTTGCCCCGGACGTGGGCCAGCCGGTGCCCGTCCACTCTCTCCGCCAGCCGGGCGCGGAACTCGTCGGTGAACGGGGGCCAGTTCCAGAATTCGAGGCCGAGGTGGCCGAGGGCGTAGTAGTCGTCGCCCCAGGTCCAGTCGGTGATCGGCACGGTGGCGGCGCAGGCGGCGCAGCGGACGTCGGCGGTGCCGGTCGTGGCCCAGAGGTCGATGGCCGGGCCGAAGGGTTCCCATGCCTCGTCGATCCGGTCCCACTCGTCGGTGTAGAGGCGGGTGGTGGTGGCGCAGCGGGGGCAGCGGACCCACTCGGCGTCTCCCTGGCCGCCGGTGAAGACGGTGCGCCCGGTGTGCACGGCCAGGCCGTCGTACGGCTCGTCGTCCGCGTCGGCCGGCGCGACCGCCCGATGCCAGTCCGGGCCGGGCGGGTGCCCGAGCGGCTGTCCCAGGACACAGTCGGTGCGCTCGGCGCGCACGATGCCCTCGGCGACCAGCCAGTCGGTCAGCAGCCGGGCCAGTCGCGGCGCGTCCTGCGGGGTCGCGTCGAGGTCGACGACGATCTGGAAGTGGTCACCCATGGAGACGCGTAGCCTCGGCCACTGACAACGGCTCAGTCCAGGGCCGTGTCCACGAGTGCCGCCCACTGGGCGACCACACGCTCGCGGCGGGCGGTGTCGTCGGTGAGGAGGTTGGCGAGGCCTAGGCCGCGGGCCATGTCGAGCAGGCCCTGGACGGTTTCCCGGACGCCGGGGCGGGACTCGTCGGCGTCGAGGAGTTCGACGGCGATGCGGTGGGACTCGCGGCCGACGCGGGCCTCCAGTTCGGTGACGCGCGCGCGGAGCTGTTCCTCGTCGCTGGCGGCGACCCACAGGTGCAGGGCGGCGCGGAAGAGGGGGCCGGTGTAGAGGCCCACGACCGCGGAGACGACGGCGCGCCGGTCGGCGGGGCCGTCCGGGAAGAGCTCGCGCAGGGCGGTGGAGCGTTGCTCGGCGACGTACTCGACGGCGGCCGTGAACAGGTCCTCGCGGGTGGGGAAGTGGTGCTGGGCGGCGCCCCGGGACACGCCGGCGCGTTCGGCGACGACGGCGACCGTGGAGCCCGCCCAGCCGTGTTCGGCGAGGCAGGCCACGGCGGCTTCCAGGAGCCGCTGCCGGGTGGCCCGGCTGCGGTCCTGTTTGGGTACGCGGTCGCGTTCCGCCGTACTCACACCACCCATGCCGCATCCCGTCTTTCCAGGAAGGCCGTCATTCCCTCCCGGGCCTCGGGCGAGGAGAACAGCCGGGCCGAGAGCGCGGTCAGGGCGGCCGCGTCCCGGTCGAAGGTCTCCAGCACCCTAGCCGTGAGCAGCCGTTTCGTCTCGGCCAGGGCCTGGGGCGAGGAGCGGCGCAGGCCGTCCAGGACGGGGGCGAGGGCTTCGTCGACGTCGTCGGCGGTCACGGTGAGCAGGCCGAGGCGTACGGCTTCGGCCGGGTCGAAGCGTTCGCCGGTGAGGTAGTAACGGGCCAGGGCGCGCGGGTCGGCGCGTGGCATCACGGGCAGGGAGATCACCGCCGGGGCGACGCCGATGCGGACCTCGGTGAAGGCGAAGGTGGCGGCGGTGGCGGCGGCGGTGATGTCGCAGGCGGCGAGCAGGCCGAGGCCGCCGGCCCGGACGTGCCCGGTGACCCGGGCGACGACGGGTCGGGGCAGCTCCACGATCTGCCGCAGCAGGCCCACCAGGGCGTCCGGGTGCGGAGGGTCGCGCAGGTCGGCCCCGGCGCAGAAGGTGCCGCCGGTGTGGGTGAGGACCACGGCACGTACGCCGGGGTCCTCGGCGCAGTCGGTGAGCGCGCCGGAGAGGGCGTCCACGAGGGCGGCGGAGAGCGCGTTGCGGGTGCCGGTGGCGTCGAGGCTGAGGGTTTCGACGGCACGCGCGCGCGTGCGCGAGACGAGGGTGCTCAAGGCAGCTCCCGGAGCTGTCGGCGGAGGATCTTCCCGGAGGCGGCGCGGGGCACGGTGTCGATGAAGGTGACGCGGCGGACGCGCTTGTAGGGGGCGACGTGTTCGGCGACGTGCAGCATGACCTCGTTCTCGCCGAGGTCTTCGGCGGTCGGCTGGCGCACGACGAACGCGTGCGGGATCTCGTTGCCGTCGTCGTTGTGCACGCCGATGACGGCGGCGTCCGCGATGCCGGGGTGGGTGAGCAGCAGGGCCTCCAGTTCGGCCGGGGCCACCTGGAAGCCCTTGTACTTGATGAGTTCCTTCACCCGGTCGACGACGAAGAGCCAGCCGTCGTCGTCGACGTGCCCGACGTCCCCGGTGTGCAGCCAGCCGTCGGGGTCGATCATGGCGGCGGTGGCGTCCGGGCGGCCGAGGTAGCCCTTCATGACCTGCGGGCCGCGGATCAGGATCTCGCCGGGTTCGCCGGTGCCGAGGTCCTTGCCGGGGTCGTCGAGGGAGACGATGCGCATCTCGGTGCCGGCGATGAGCCGGCCGACGGTGCCTGCGGGCGCGTGGTGCAGGGCGTCGAGCGGGACGACGTGGGTGCCGGGCGACAGTTCGGTCATGCCGTAGGCCTGGCCGATCGGGGGCAGGCCCAGGCGTTCGGCGCAGGCGGCGGCGAGTCGCGCGTCGAGGGGGGCGGCGGCGCTGATGACGTGCTTGAGGGAGGAGAGGTCGTAGCGGGCGACCGCCGGGTGCTTGGCGAGGGCGAGGACGATCGGCGGGGCGACGTAGAGGCCGGTGATGCGGTGTGTCTCGATGGCGGCGAGGAAGGTCTCGAGGTCGAAGCGGGGCAGGACGACGACGGTGGCGCCCTTGCGCAGGGGGGCGTTCATCAGGGCGGTGAGGCCGTAGATGTGGAAGAACGGCAGCACGGCGAGGATGCGGTCGCCGGGCCCGGCCGGGACGGGGGCTTCGAGCTGGGCGAGGTTGGTGGCGATCTGCCGGTGGGTGAGCATCACGCCCTTGGGCACGCCGGTGGTGCCGGAGGAGTACGGCAGGGCGGCGACGTCCTCGGCCGGGTCGAAGCCGATCTCCGGCTCGGGGGCGGTGGTGGCGAGCATGTCGATGAGCGAGCGGTGCCCGGGCGCGCTGTCGCAGACGAATATCTCCCGTACGCCGCCCCCGAGTTCGGCCGCGCGGCGGGCGGTCCCCAGCAGCGGGGAGATGGTGACGATCCAGCGGGCGGCGCAGTCGGCGAGCTGTTTGGCGAACTCCTCGGCGGTGGCGAGCGGGTGCACCGTGGTGACGGACGCGCCCGCGCGCGTGGCCGCGTAGAAGGCGGTCGGGAAGGCGATCGTGTTGGGGCTGTGCAGGGCGAGGACGTCGCCCTTGCGGACGCCGGCGTCTGCGAGGGCGGCGGCGAGCCGCCGGTGGAACCGGTCCACCTGCTCGTACGTGAGGGTGGTGCCGTCCGTGCTGTCGATGAGGGCCGGGTGGTCGCCGAAGCCGGCGGCGGAGCCCAGGACGACGTCGTGGATGGGGAGTTCTACGGGCGGGACGTCTGCGTACTCGCTGCGGAACACGGTTCCTCCAAGCGGCCGCCGCTGCGGCGTGATCCAAACGAGGGGGCCTAGTACGACTTGGGCAGGCCCAGGGTCTGGTGGGAGACGTAGTTGAGAATCATCTCCCGGCTCACCGGTGCGATACGAGACACGCGCGAGGCCGTTATCAGTGAGGCGAGCCCGAACTCGCGCGTGAGGCCGTTGCCGCCGAGGGTGTGCACGGACTGGTCGACGGCCTTCACGCAGGCCTCGGCGGCCGCGTACTTGGCCATGTTGGCGGCCTCGCCCGCGCCGATGTCGTCGCCGGCGTCGTAGAGGTGGGCCGCCTTCTGCATCATGAGCCGGGCCAGTTCCAGGTCGATGTGCGCCTGGGCGAGGGGGTGCGCGATGGCCTGGTGGGCGCCGATGGGGGCCTTCCAGACGGTGCGCTCGCGGGCGTACTCGACCGCCCTGGCGAGCGCGTACCGGCCCATGCCGATCGCGAACGCGGCCGTCATGATCCGCTCGGGGTTGAGCCCGGCGAAGAGCTGGAGCAGACCGGCGTCCTCTCCCCCACTGCCGAAAGCGTGGGAGGGGCCCCCACCGACCAGCGCCTCGGCGGGCAGTCGTACGTCGTCCAGGACGAGTTCGAACTGTTTCTCGGCGGCGTTGAGTTCCATGTCGATGGGGCGCCGCTGGAAGCCCTCGGCGTCCCGCGGGACGATGAACAGGCAGGGCTTGAGGCGTCCGGTGCGGGCGTCCTCGGTGCGGCCGACGATCAGCACGGCGTCGGCCATGTCGACACCGGAGATGAAGACCTTGCGGCCGGTGAGGAGCCAGTCGGCGCCGTCCTTGCGGGCCGTGGTGGTGATGCGGTGGGAGTTGGAGCCGGCGTCGGGCTCGGTGATGCCGAAGGCCATGAGGCGGGTGCCGTCGGCGAGGCCGGGGAGCCAGGTCCGCTTCTGCTCCTCGGTGCCGAAGCGGGCGATCACCGTTCCGCAGATGGCCGGGGAGACGACGAGCATGAGGAGCGGGGAGCCGGCCGCGCCCAGCTCCTCCAGGACGATGGAGAGTTCGGTGATGCCGCCGCCTCCGCCCCCGTACTCCTCGGGGAGATTGACGCCGAGGTAGCCGAGTTTGCCGGCATCCGCCCAGAGTTCGGTGGGGTGGCGGCCCTCGGCGAGGGTCCGGGCTATGTAGTCACGGCCGTAGCGCTTGCCGAGGGCGGCCACCGCGGCGCGCAGGGCCTTGTGCTCCTCGGACTCGATCAGAGTGCTCATGGTGCCTCCTGGAGTTCGTGTACGACCGCCAGCAGCGTTCCTGGCTCCACCTGCCGGCCCGTAGTGGCGTGCAGGGCGGTGAGCGTGCCCGTGACGGGCGCCGAGATCTGGTGCTGCATCTTCATCGCCTCCAGCCAGATCAGCGGCTGGCCGGCCCGCACCGTCGCGCCCTCGGTCAGCCCGTCGGCGACGCGGACGACCGTGCCCGGCATCGGCGCGAGCAGGGAGCCCGGGGCGATCTGGGCCGCCGGGTCGGGGAAGCGGGGCAGGACGGTGAGCGCGGCGGAGTTCACGTACACCCGGTCCGTGCCGTACCGCGCCACCTCGAACCGGCGCTGGACGCCGTCCACGCCGAGCACGACCAGACGTGCGTCGGCGTGCACCACCCGGACCCCGTCGGCGGCGAGGCCCTGCCGGGTGTGCCGGTAGTGGACCTCGTGCTCCTCACCGGCCAGCTCGTACCGCTTGACCTGCGGCTGGGAGGACACGTTGCGCCAGCCGCCGAACCGGGAGCGGCCGTGGGCGTCGGCGAGGGCGGCGGCGAGCGGGGCGTACGGGTCGGGGGCCGGGGCGGTGAGGGCGGCGAGGTGGCGGTCGTAGAAGCCTGTGTCCATGCGGCCGGCGATGAACTCGGGGTGGCGCAGGGAGTTCAGCAGCAGGTCCCGGTTGGTGACCGGGCCGTGCAGCGCGGCGCGCTCCAGGGCGCCGGCGAGCCTGCGGACCGCCTCCGCGCGCGTGGGGGCGTGGGCGACGACCTTGGCGAGCATCGGGTCGTAGTGGACTCCGATGGTGTCGCCGTCGGTGTAGCCGGTGTCGAGGCGGACCCCGGCGGGTACGGCGAGGCGGTGCAGGGTGCCCGTCTGGGGGGCCCAGCCGCGGGCCGGGTCCTCCGCGTACAGGCGTACCTCGACGGCGTGCCCGCGCGCGCGTGGCGGCTCGCTCGCCAGCGGGTGGCCCTCCGCGACGCGGATCTGCTCGGCCACCAGGTCGACGCCGAACACCGCCTCGGTGACGGGGTGTTCCACCTGGAGGCGGGTGTTCATCTCCAGGAAGTGGGCGCGGCCGTCGGCGACCAGGAACTCCACGGTGCCGGCGCCGACGTAGGACACCGCGCGCGCGGCGCGTACGGCGAGCGTGTGCAGCTCCTCCTGGAGTCCCGCGGCCAGTCCGGGCGCCGGGGCCTCCTCGATCACCTTCTGGTGGCGGCGCTGGAGGGAGCAGTCGCGGGTGCCGAGCGTCCACACCGTGCCGTGGGTGTCGGCGAGGATCTGCACCTCGACGTGGCGGCCGCGTTCCAGGTAGGGCTCGGCGAAGACCTCGCCGTCGCCGAAGGCGCTCGCGGCCTCGGCGCGCGCGCCCTCCAGCGCGTCCGGCAGGTCCTCCAGGCGACGCACGATCCGCATCCCGCGCCCGCCGCCGCCCGCGGCGGCCTTCACCAGCACCGGCAGGTCGGCCTCGGTGACCTCGCCCAAGGGCGCGATGCCCATCAGTTCCTTGGCGCGCGTCTTGGACGCCATCGCCTCGATCGCCTCCGGGGGCGGGCCGATCCAGACGAGTCCGGCGTCGAGGACGGCCCGGGCGAACGCGGGGTTCTCGGAGAGGAAGCCGTAGCCGGGGTGGACGGCGTCGGCGCCGGCGGCCAGGGCGGCCTTCACGATCAGGTCGCCGCGCAGATAGGTCTCGGCGGGCGTCGCGCCCGGCAGCCGTACGGCGGTGTCGGCCACGCGCGCGTGGAGCGCGCCGGCGTCCGCGTCCGAGTGCACCGCGACGGTGCGGATGCCCAGTTCCTCGCAGGTGCGGAAGATCCGGCAGGCGATCTCGCCCCGGTTGGCGACCAGCAGAGTCAGAATCATGAGCCTCACATCCGGAAGACGCCGAAGCCGCCGCGCGCGCCCTCGTAGGGGGCGGTGTGGATGGCGGACAGGCACAGGCCGAGAACGGTGCGGGTGTCGCGCGGGTCGATGACGCCGTCGTCGTACAGCCGCCCGGACAGGAACATCGGCAGCGACTCGGACTCGATCTGCTGCTCCACCATGGCGCGCAGCGCGGCGTCCGCGTCGTCGTCGTACGGCCGCCCCTTCGCCGCCGCCGACTGCCGGGCGACGATGGAGAGCACGCCCGCGAGCTGCTGGGGGCCCATGACGGCCGACTTGGCGCTGGGCCAGGCGAACAGGAAGCGCGGGTCGTAGGCGCGGCCGCACATGCCGTAGTGCCCGGCGCCGTACGACGCGCCCATGAGGACGGACAGGTGGGGCACGCGGCTGTTGCTGACCGCGTTGATCATCATGGCGCCGTGCTTGATGATGCCGCCCTGCTCGTACTCCCGGCCGACCATGTAGCCCGTGGTGTTGTGCAGGAACAGCAGCGGGATGTCGCGCTGGTTGGCGAGCTGGATGAACTGGGCGGCCTTCTGCGACTCGGCGCTGAACAGCACGCCCTGGGCGTTGGCCAGGATGCCGACCGGGTAGCCGTGCAGCGCGGCCCAGCCGGTCGTCAGGCTCGTCCCGTACAGCGGCTTGAACTCGTCGAAGTCGGAGCCGTCGACGAGCCGGGCGATGACCTCGCGGGGGTCGAAGGGGGTCTTCAGGTCGCCGGGAACGATGCCCAGCAGCTCCTCGTTGTCGTATTTGGGTGGTTGTGCGAAGGGGGGATCCGGATGGGCCTTGCGGTGGTTGAGGCGGGCGACGACCCGGCGGGCCTGACGGAGCGCGTCCCGCTCGTCGACGGCGAAGTGGTCGGCGAGGCCCGACACGCGTGCGTGCATCTCGGCGCCGCCGAGGGACTCGTCGTCGCTCTCCTCGCCGGTCGCCATCTTGACCAGCGGGGGACCGCCGAGGAACACCTTGGCGCGTTCCTTGACCATGATCACGTGGTCGGACATGCCGGGGACGTAGGCGCCGCCGGCGGTGGAGTTGCCGAAGACGACGGCGACAGTCGGGATGCCGGCCGCCGAGAGCCTGGTGAGGTCCCGGAAGATGGCGCCTCCGGGGATGAAGATCTCCTTCTGGGACGGCAGGTCGGCCCCGCCGGACTCCACCAGGCTGATGCAGGGCAGCCGGTTGGCGAGCGCGATGTCGTTGGCGCGCAGCGCCTTCCTCAGGCTCCAGGGGTTGCTGGCGCCGCCGCGCACGGTCGGGTCGTTGGCCGTGATCAGGCACTCCACGCCCTCGACCACGCCGATGCCGGTGACCAGCGATGCGCCCACCGTGTAGTCGCTGCCCCAGGCGGCGAGCGGGGACAGTTCGAGGAACGGCGTGTCCGGGTCGAGGAGCAGTTCGATGCGCTCGCGGGCGAGCAGTTTGCCGCGCTCGCGGTGCCGCGCGACGTATTTCTCGCCGCCGCCCGCGAGCGCCTTGGTGTGCTCCGTCTCCAGGTCGGCGAGCTTGGTGAGCATGGCCTCGCGGTTGGCCAGGTAGTCGGGGCCGCCGGTGTCGAGGGCGGAGGGCAGGACGGTCACAGCAGGGCCTCCGGGATGTCCAGGTGGCGGGAGCGCAGCCATTCGCCGAGGGCCTTGGCCTGCGGGTCGAAGCGGGCCTGCGCGGCGACGCCGGCGCCGAGGATGCCGGTCACGACGAAGTTGAGGGCGCGCAGGCCGGGCAGCACGTGCCGGGTGACGGGCAGGTCCCGGCTCTCGGGGATCAGCTCCCGGAACCGGTCGGCGGTCAGTTCGTGGGCGAGCCACCGCCAGGCCTCGTCCGAGCGCGCCCACACGCCCACGTTGGCGTTCCCGCCCTTGTCGCCGCTGCGGGCTCCGGCGACCAGACCGAGGGGCGCCCGGCGGACCGGCCCGGGCGGCGGGGGTTCGGGCAGCGGCGGCTCCGGTACGGCGTCCAGTGCCGCCGTGTCCGCAGCCGGTGCCACGGCGATACGACGGCCGTCGTGGAGGACGGCCACATGGTCGACGGCGCCATGGGGCACGTACACATCCTCGAAGACGCCATAGGGCGCGCCCTTCCCCGGTGGGGCGAGCACATGGAAGCCGGGGTAGCTGCCCAGTGCCAGCTCCACGGCGGCCCCGCTCAGCGCCCGTCCCACGAGCCGCTGGTCGGGGTCCCGGACGACCAGGCGCAGCAGTGCGCTCGCGGTCTCCTCGGTGTCCGCGTCGGCGCGGTCGGTGCGCACGAGGTCCCACCGGACCTCCTGCGGCGGCGACTTGGCGAGCGCGTCCGTGAGCTGCCCGCGCACGAGGGCGGCCTTGGCCTCGATGTCGAGTCCGGTGAGGACGAAGACGACCTCGTTGCGGAAGCCGCCGAGCCGGTTGAGCCCGACCTTGAGCGTCGGCGGCGGAGCCTCCCCGCGCACCCCCTCGATCCGCACCCGGTCCGGCCCGTCCTGGCTCAGCCGTACGGTGTCCAGCCGGCTGGTGACGTCCGGCCCGGCGTACCGGCCGCCTGCCGTCTCGTACAGCAGCTGGGCGGTGACCGTGCCGACGTCGACGAGGCCGCCGGTGCCGGGATGCTTGGTGATGACGCTGCTGCCGTCGGCGTGGATCTCGGCGAGCGGGAAGCCGGGACGGCGTACGTCGCCCTCCCCGAAGAACGCGTAGTTGCCGCCGGTGGCCTGCGTCCCGCACTCCAGCACATGCCCGGCGACGACGGCACCGGCGAGCCGGTCGTACTCCCCCGGCCGCCAGCCGAAGTGGGCGGCGGCGGGCCCGGTGACCAGCGCCGCGTCCGTCACCCGCCCGGTGACGACGACGTCCGCGCCCGCCCGCAGGCACTCGGCGATCCCGAAGCCGCCCAGATAGGCGTGGGCGGCGAGGGTGCCGGGGTGGGCGGCGCCGAGGTCGTCGCCCTCGACATGGGCGACCCGCGCCGGTATGCCGAGCCGCTCGCTCAACTCCCGTATCCGCTCCGCGAGCCCGGCCGGGTTCAGGCCACCGGCGTTGGTGACGATCCGCACCCCGCGCTCGTGAGCGAGGCCGAGGCAGTCCTCCAACTGGCGCAGGAAGGTGCGGGCGTAGCCGGCGGAGGGGTCCTTCAGGCGGTCCCGGCCGAGGATGAGCATGGTGAGTTCGGCGAGGTAGTCACCGGTGAGGACGTCGACCTCGCCGCCGGTGAGCATCTCGCGCAGCGCGTCGAGGCGGTCGCCGTAGAAGCCGGAGAAGTTGCCGATGCGCAACGCGTTCACCGGGTGCCCTCCCGCGGCGGGCGGCCGGTGCCGGGCGGGCCCGCGAAGGCCTGGGCGATGCCGAGCCAGCGGTCGGCGGCCGGGCCCTCGGCGCGCAGGGCGAGGTCGGCGCGGTGGGCACGCTGGGTGACGAGCAGGCAGAAGTCCAGCGCGGGCCCGGTGACCCGCTGGGAGGCGTCTTCCGGCCCGTACGCCCACAGATCTCCGGAGGGCGCCCGGAGTTCGACCCGGAACTCCTCGGCGGGCGGGGTGAGTCCGTGGACGATGTGGGCGAAGTCGCGTGTCCGCACCCCGAGCCGTGCCACATGCCTGAGCCGGTCGGTGGGTGGGCGGTCCGCACCGAGGGCGTCGGCGATGTCCAGCCCATGGGCCCAGGTCTCCATGAGGCGGGCGGTGGCCATGGAGGCGGCCGACATGGGCGGCCCGTACCAGGGGAACCGGCTGCCGGCCGGTGCGGCACGCAGGGCGCGCCCCAGGTCGTCCCGCCCGGCACGCCATCCCGCCAGCAGCTCGGCGCACGGCAGCCGCGCGCCTTCCTCCGCGCCCTCGTCCACGAACGAGTCGGGGGCGGCCAGCGCCTTCTCGACCAGGGCCTGAAAGGCCCCGGCGTCGGTGACGGCCAGCAGGGCCGAGCGGTCGGTCCAGGCGAGGTGTGCGATCTGGTGAGCGACGGTCCAGCCGGGCGCGGGAGTGGGCCGGGCCCACTGCTCCGGTCCCAAGTCCGCGACCAGCAGGTCGAGTTCGTCGCTTTCGGCACGCAGATCGTCGATGACGGGCGTCGGGTCGGCCATGAGGGGGAGCATGGCAGTGGGCCCAGAAACAATCAAGCATGCTTGCATTAATTTCCGCAGCGGCTGTGCGCGCCGAAAAGGCCGCGCGGCGCCCGCCGCTCTCCCCCTACCGTCGGGGCATGGTCGATGAGGACGGTTACTTCGGGGAGTCCGTCGCGGCTTCGTACGACGAGTCGGCGGCGGAGATGTTCGAGGACGGGGTCGTCGGGCCCGCGGTCGGGGTGCTGGCGGAGCTGGCCGGTGACGGGCGGGCGCTGGAGCTGGGGGTCGGGACCGGGCGCGTCGCGCTGCCGCTGGCGCGGCGCGGGGTCGAGGTGCACGGCATCGACCTGTCACGGGCGATGGTGGACCGGCTGCGGGCCAAGCCGGGCGGTGACGCGGTCGGGGTCACGATCGGGGACTTCGCGACGACGCGGGTGGACGGCACCTTCCGGGTCGCCTACCTGGTCTTCAACACCATCATGAATCTGACCTCGCAGGACGCCCAGGTGGACTGCTTCCGCAATGTGGCCGGCCATCTCGAGCCCGGCGGCCGCTTCGTCATCGAGGTCGGGGTGCCGGATCTGCGCCGGCTGCCGCCCGGGCAGAGCGCGGTGCCGTTCCGTGTGGAGGAGGGGCGGCTGGGCTTCGATCTGTACGACGTGGCGACGCAGTCGATGAGCTCGCACCATGTGCGGGTCACGGACGGCCGGGCGACGTACTCCTCGATTCCGTTCCGCTATGTGTGGCCCGCGGAGCTGGACCTGATGGCCCGCCTCGCGGGACTGCGGCTGCGCTCGCGGTGGGACGGCTGGACGAGGGAGCCCTTCACGAGTGACAGCCGGCAGCACGTGTCGGTGTGGGAGAAGCCGGCCGGCTGAACTCCGGGCGCGCCCGGCGCGTGACGGTCAGGCCTCGGGGGCCGGGGCCGGGACCTTGCCCCGTCCGGCCTGGGACCGCACCGCGCCGATGGTCGCCGCGATCACCAGGGCGATGGCGGCGGCCTCCGTTACGGAGAGCGCCTGGCCGAGGATCAGGAAGCCCGCCGTGGCCGCGATGGCCGGTTCCAGGCTCATGAGGATGGCGAAGGTATGCGCGGGAAGCCTGCGCAGCGCCAGGAGTTCGAGGGTGTAGGGCAGCACCGAGGAGAGCAGCGCCACCGCCGACCCCAGGGCGACGGTGGTGGGGTTCAGCAGGCGGCTGCCGGCCTCGGCGATGCCGAGCGGGAGGAAGAGCAGGGCTGCCACCGCCATCGCCAGCGCCAGGCCGTCCGCCTGCGGGAAGCGGCGGCCCGTGCGGGCGCTGAAGAGTATGTAGGCCGCCCACATGGCGCCGGCGCCCAGGGCGAAAGCGACACCGGTGGGATCCAGGTCGCCGAAGCCTCCGCCGCCCAGGAGGAAGACCCCCGCCAGGGCGAGCGCCGCCCACAGCGCGTTGATCGCCCTGTGGGACGCCAGTACGGACAGCGCCAGCGGGCCGAGGACCTCCAGGGTGACCGCGGGACCCAGCGGAATGCGGGCGACCGCCTCGTAGAAGAGGCCGTTCATCCCGCCCATGGCGATACCGAAGGCGATCACGGTGCCCCAGTCGGTGCGCGAGTGGCCGCGCAGCCGCGGCCGGCAGACCACCAGCAGGACCACGGCCGCCGCGAGGAGCCGCAGGGTGACGACGCCGAGTGCGCCGGCCCTCGGCATCAGGGTCACCGCGACCGCCGCGCCGAACTGCACCGAGATCCCGCCGGCCAGCACCAGACCGACCGGCCCGAGCGAGCCGAACGAACCGGACCGACCCGGTGCGCCCTCCGGGGATGCCGGTACGTGCTGCGTCGAGGGGGCGGTGTGGCTGGAGGTGCTCACAGGCGGTCCTGGGGCTGGCTGGGATCAGATCATGTTCATCTCGGTGTACTACCGAGTCCAGGGTAATGGACTCGGTCAGGAGTGTGAAGCCGTTATGAGGCTGTCCCGGATGATGGACGCCGAGCACGGGACTCGACGGCGAGACGAGGGGCGAGTCGCCTCCCTCTCCATCGTGCTCCGACCGGCCGGAAAGCGCCCCCGGCGCCTGGCTCATCTTCCGTCCTTCGGCCCCCAGGCCGCCAGCACCTCCGTGTCCGTGGCCCGCGCGTGGAGGAAGTAGTCCGCCCAGCCGGCGATGTCCGGACAGGCGCACTCCCGGGTCAGGCGGGCGATCGCCGCCGGTATGTCGTACGGCGTCGCGCGCAGGTCCGTTCCCGGGCCCAGGAGGCACCAGTGGGCGCCCGGGCGGGCCGTACGGCATGCCCACGCTGCCCGGGTTGACCACCAGCCTGCCGTGGGCCAGGCGGACGTAGGGCATGTGGGTGTGGCCGCAGACGACCGTGCCGATGTCGGGGTGAAGCCCGCCGAGGACCTCCGCCCAGCGTTCGGGGGCGGAGTCGACCAGCACCATCTCCTCGTCGTCGCGCGGGGTGGCGTGGCAGAACAGGACCCTGCCGAGGCCCCGGACGCGCAGGGTGAGGTTGCTGGGCAGCGCGGCGAGGAACTCCACCTGGTCCTCGCGGAGCGCCCGCGCCGCGAACGGGCCGATGGGGTCGGGTATCTCCGTGCGTTCGCCGCGCCGGTACTCCACCAGTTCCCGGTCCGCGTTGCCGCCGACCCACAGCGCCCGGTCGCCCTGCGCGCGCAGCAGGTCCAGCACCTCGGCCGGCTGCGGGCCCGCAGCGATGTCCCCGGTCAGGACGATCCGGTCGGCCGCGGCCACCTCGGGCTCGGCGAGCACGGCCTCGAGGGCCGGGAGCACGCCGTGGATGTCGGAGAGGACCGCCACGCGGCCGTGTTCCGTCTCCGCCGTCATTCCGCGGCCTCCGTCCCGGCGTCCCGCGCGTCCAGCGCGTCCGCCAGCACCTCCGCCAGATGCCGTCCCCGCACCCCGGCCAGCTGCTCCAGTTGGGTACGGCACGAGTAGCCGTCCGCCAGGATCACCGTCCCCTCGGCCGCCGCCCGGACCGACGGCAGAAGCTGTTCCTCCGCGCAGGCCCGGGAGACCTCGAAGTGGCCCCTCTCGAAGCCGAAGTCGCCCGCGAGGCCGCAGCAGCCGCCGCTCAGCTCGCCGGTCAGGCCCGCGGACTCGCGCAGCGCGCGGTCGGCGCCGTCACCGAGGACCGCGTGCTGATGACAGTGGGTCTGCCCGGCGACCGGGCGGCCGACGGCGGGCGGGGTCCAGTCGGGGGCGTGCCGCCGCAGCGTCTCGGCGAAGGTGAGGACCGCCGACGACAGCCGGGCCGCGCGCGGGTCGTCCGGCAGGAGTTCCGGGAGGTCGGCGCGGAGGGCCGCGGCGCAGCTCGGTTCCAGGACGACGACGGGCGTGCCCCTGCGCAGCACCGGTTCCATCAGGTCCAGGGTGCGGCGCAGCACCGTGCGCGCCCAGTCGAGCTGGCCGGTGGAGACGTAGGTCAGTCCGCAGCAGACCCCGCCGGCCGGCCGGGACGGGGGCAGCACCACCCTGAGCCCGGCGGCCTCCAGCACCCGCACGGCCGCCTGTCCGACCGCGGGCGAGAGATGTTCGGTGAAGGTGTCGGGCCACAGCACGACCGGGTCTCCCGTGCTCCGCCGCTCGCGCCGCCGCCACCAGCGGCTGAACGTCCGCGGCGCCAGCCGGGGGATGTCCCGCTCCGGGGCGATCCCGGCGAGCCGCTTGCCGATCCGGGCCGGCAGCCGCAGCGAGGCCAGCCGGTTGAGCAGCCGCGCCGTGCCTGTCCGGGCCGCCCAGCGCAGCCACACCGGCAGCCGGCCCATGCTGTAGTGGGCGGCGGGGCGGCGCCGGCCCCGGTAGTGGTGGTGCAGGAACTCCGCCTTGTAGGTGGCCATGTCGACGCCGACCGGGCAGTCCGAACGGCAGCCCTTGCAGGACAGGCACAGGTCCAGCGCGTCCCGGACCTCCGTGGAGCGCCAGCCGTCGGTGACCAGTTCGCCCGCGAGCATCTCGTGCAGCAGCCGGGCCCGGCCCCGGGTGGAGTGCTGCTCCTCGCCCGTCGCCCGGAACGAGGGGCACATCACGGCGGGCCCGGACGCCGTGGTCGTACGGCACTTGGCGACGCCGACGCAGCGGCGGACGGCGGCCCGGAAGTCGCCGCCGTCGGCCGGGTAGCCGAAGGCGACGTCCACCGGGCGGCGGGGCAGCACGGAGAAGCGGAGGTTCGCGTCCAGCGGGTCCGGGCGGACCAGCATCCCCGGGTTGAGCAGGTCGTCGGGGTCCCAGACCCCCTTGGCCCGCTCGAAGAGCCGCACCGTCTCCTCGCCGTACATCCGCGGCAGCAGCTCCGCGCGGGCCTGGCCGTCGCCGTGCTCCCCGGACAGGGAGCCGCCATGGGCCACCACCAGGTCCGCGAGCTCCCCGGAGAAGCGCCGGAAGCGGCCCACGCCCGCCTCGGTGAGCAGGTCGAAGTCGACGCGGACGTGGATGCAGCCGTCACCGAAGTGGCCGTAGGGCGTGCCGCGCAGGCCGTGGGAGGACATCAGGACGCGGAAGTCCCGCAGGTAGGCGCCGAGCCGGGCGGGCGGCACCGCGCAGTCCTCCCAGCCGGGCCAGGCCTCCGTCCCGTCCGGCATCCTGGTGGCCGTCCCGCTCGCGTCCTCGCGGACGCGCCACAGGGCCCGCTGCGCCGCGGGGTCGGTGACCACGAGGGAGTCGACGACATCGGCCGCGCGCACGATCGCCTCCGCACGCGCGCGTGCCTCGGCCGCCGTCCCGCCGCCGGTCTCCACGAACAGCCAGGCGTCCCCCCTGGGCAGCCCGGCCGGCGAGGGCACCAGGTCGGCCGCCATGCCCTCCACCGTCAGCGGCCCGAACGGGAGCAGACCCGCCGCGGCCTCGGCGGCCGCGCTCTCGTCGCCGTACCCGAGCACCGCCAGCGCACGCGCGCGCGGGGCCCGCACCAGCCGTACGACCGCCTCCGTCAGGATGCCGAGGGTGCCTTCGGAGCCGCAGAAGGAGCGGGCGACGTCGGCGCCGTTCTCGGGCAGCAGGGCGTCGAGCGCGTACCCGGAGATACGGCGGGGCAGCTCGGGGAAGCCGGTGCGCAGCCGGGCCAGGTCGCCCGCCACCAGTTCGCGCAGTCCCTCCGGCGCCCCGGCCCAGTCCCGCCCGAGCCGCAGCCGCTGCCCGCGCGCGGTGATGACGGACAGTTCACGCACGCTGTCCGCCGTGGTGCCCCAGGCGACCGAGTGCGAGCCGCACGAGTTGTTGCCGATCATTCCGCCGAGCGTGCACCGGCTGTGCGTCGAGGGGTCGGGGCCGAACCGCAGGCCGTGCGGGGCGGCGGCCTCCTGGAGGCGGTCGAGGACGAGCCCCGGCTGCACCACGGCCGTGCGCGTGCCCGGGTCCAGCTCCAGCAGCCCGTTCATGTGCCGGGTGAAGTCCAGCACCACGCCCGTGCCCGTCGCCTGCCCCGCGATCGAGGTGCCCCCGCCGCGCGCCACCACCGGCACCCCGCGCGCCCGGCACACCTCCAGCACGGCCGCGACGTCGGCGGTGTCCCGCGGGGCCACCACCCCCGCCGGCACGCGCCGGTAGTTGGACGCGTCCATCGTCACGAGCGCCCGGGAGGTGACGTCGAAGCCGACCTCGCCCCGGACGGCCCGGCTCAGCTCCGCCGCGAGACCCGAGAGACCCGAGAGATCCGTCATGCGTCCAGGATGCATCCGCTCACGCACCGTCACCGAGACTTGTCCACAGCCGCACCCGTTTCGTCGTACAACCGCACAAGTCCATGACCCGGCGGACTCGTCTCATCGGACGGACACGGTTCCGTACCGTTTCGCGTAGCGGATACCCTCCGAAGCGTGGCCGACATCCAGATCCCCGCTGACATCAAGCCCGCCGACGGACGCTTCGGCGCTGGCCCCTCCAAGGTGCGGACCGAGGCGCTGGACGCCCTCGCCGCCACTGGCACGTCCCTCCTGGGTACCTCCCACCGCCAGGCGCCCGTGAAGAACCTGGTCGGCAAGGTCCGCGAAGGCATCTCCGAGCTGTTCTCCCTTCCCGAGGGCTACGAGGTGGTCCTCGGCAACGGCGGCTCCACCGCCTTCTGGGACATCGCCACCCACGGACTGATCGAGAACAAGTCCCAGCACCTCAACTTCGGCGAGTTCTCCTCGAAGTTCGCCAAGGCCGCCAAGCTCGCCCCCTGGCTGGCCGACCCCACCGTCGTCGCCGCCGACCCCGGCACCCACCCCGAGGCGCACGCCGAGGCGGGTGTCGACGTCTACGCGTTCACCCACAACGAGACCTCCACCGGTGTCGCCATGCCGATCAAGCGCGTGGCCGGCGCCGACGAGGGCGCGCTCGTCCTGGTGGACGCCACCTCCGGCGCGGGCGGTCTCCCCGTCGACATCGCCGAGACGGACGTCTACTACTTCGCCCCGCAGAAGTCCTTCGCCTCCGACGGCGGCCTGTGGATCGGCGTCTTCTCCCCGGCCGCGATCGAGCGCGCCGAGCGCGTCCACGCCTCCGGCCGGCACGTCCCGGAGTTCTTCAGCCTTCCGACGGCGATCGACAACTCCCGCAAGAACCAGACGTACAACACCCCGGCCCTCGCCACCCTCTTCCTGCTGAACGAGCAGCTCGAGTGGATCAACGGCCAGGGCGGCCTGGACTGGTCCACGGCCCGCACCAAGGACTCCTCGACCCGCCTGTACGGCTGGGCGGAGGAGTCCAAGTACGCCACCCCGTTCGTCACCGACCCGGCCAAGCGCTCGCAGGTCATCGGCACCATCGACTTCTCCGACGAGATCGACGCGGCGGCCGTCGCCAAGGTGCTGCGCGCCAACGGCATCGTGGACACCGAGCCGTACCGCAAGCTCGGCCGCAACCAGCTCCGTATCGCGATGTTCCCGGCGATCGACCCGGCGGACGTCGAGGCGCTGACGAAGTGCGTGGACTACGTGATCGAGAAGCTCTGACCCTCCGGGTACGAGCGGAAGGGCGTCCGGCGCTTGTCGCACCGGGCGCCCTTTTCTCATGCCGAAGCCGTCCGGACGGCCGCTTCGTGCCGCCGTCCGGGCGGCCGCTCTCAAACCGCCGTACGGGCCGGATCGTTCACGTCGCCGTGCACGTCAGCGACGGCACCGCCCCGCCGCCGGGCGCGCCACCGAAGCCGAAGCCCGTGGAACCGGCGACCGGCAGACTGCCGTTGTGAGCGGCGTTCACAGCCGTGACACCGGCCCCGCTCTGCGTGTAGGTGGCGTTCCACATGGACGTGACCTGCTGTGAACCGCTCCACGTCCACGTCACCTTCCAGGACTTGAGGGCGGCGGTCCCGGTGTTCGTCACCGTCACCTGGGCGTTGAAGCCGCTCCCCCAGTCGCTGCTGACGGCGTAGGAGGCGCCGCAGGCGGCCGAAGCGCCCCCACCGCCACCCCCGCCGTCGTCACCGCTCCCGCCCCCGGTGCCCGGGAACAACGGCGCCTTCACGCTCGCCAGGTACCCGTCCTTCACCGTGTCCACGGTCGACCAGTCGTCCTTCAGGATGCCGCCCGTGTCACCGGAGTCGGGGTTCCACGACCAGAAGGTCCACTGGAAGGCCTCCGCGCCGTACGTCGACGTCGGACGCAGGTAACTCACCAGCGCGGCCAGCCACTTCTGGTCCACCGCCGACTGCAGGGTGGTGCCGAACTCGCCCACCCACACCGGCGCGATGTTCTGCTTGAAGATGTAGCCCCAGTACTTGTCCCACACCCCGGGCATGTTGGCGGGGAAGGACGGATCGCTGAACCAGCTCTGCTGGGCCACGCTGGTGGCGTAGTCGTGGGCGGAGTACACGACGCGGTTCGCCACGTCGAGGCGGACCGGGTACTGCCCGACGCCCATCAGGTTGCCGCCCCACCAGCCGGAGACGCCGTTGTACGTCTGCACGCCCTCGACGAAGACCAGCAGACCGGGGTTGACGGAGAGCACCGCGTCGCCGCCGCGCTCGGCCGCGAGCCGCCAGTCGGTGGCCTGGTCGCCGCAGCCCCAGCAGGCGGGGTCGTGGGGCTCGTTGTGCAGGTCGATGCCGATGACCGTGTCCTGAGCCTTGTAACGGGCGGCCAGCGCCTTCAGGTCGGCGAGCCAGGTCGACTCGGGCACGGACGCGGTGTACCAGAGGGCCGACTGGCCGCCGGAGTCGGGCCGGTGGCGGTCGAGGATGACCTTCAGGCCGTCCTGGCCGGCGTAGGACACGATCCGGTCCATGACCTGGAGCGAGGTCAGGCCCTGCAGATCGGCGTTCTTGCCGCCGGAGAAGTCGATGCTCTCGGGCATGGTGCCGGACTTGAACACGTCGTCGCTGTAAGGCAGCCGGATGGTGTTGTAGCCCAGTGACCTCATCTGGTCGATCATGCTCCTGTAGTCGCGCGACCAGAGGCCGTGCACCACGTGGTTGCCGGTCTCGAACCCGAACCAGTTGATCCCCGCGATGCGCACCGGCTGTCCGGCCGCGTCCAGGATCTGCCGGCCGCTCGTGTGCCAGTAGCCGGCTCCGGGGGCGGCGGCCGCGTGCGCCTGGTGTGCGCCCGCCAGGGGCAGCAGGAGCGCGGCGGCGGCAGCGCACAGCGCTCTTCGCAAGCTGCGGAACATGTGCCTCGGTTCCTCTCGGGAGGCGCGGCCCCGGAACAGAATGGGAGCGCTCCCATACACCGCGCACCACCAGGAAACTGGGACGCCATGGCCACGTCAAGACGTTCGGCGGGCCGGCTCCGTCCGAGCGGCGGCGCTCAGCCGCGCCGGCGCAGCAGCCGCAGCCCGAGCAGGACGACCGCGCCCACACCGACGACGGCGGCCCCGACCTTGAGGCGCCCACCGCTGCCGCCGACCCCGCCGGACGCCGAACCACCGTTCCCCGAAGGGGACGTGGCGGAGTGGTCGCCCGGCGCGTCCTGCGCCTGGACCGAGCTGCCGGCGCCCTCGCTGCCGTACATCAGCCTGGTCCCGTCGGTGGAGTACGTCAGCGACTCGCCCTGACCCTGCAGGGGCACGTCGAGCCGGCCCTCGCGCTTGATCCGCCCGCCGTTCCAGTCGTAGTAGATCCCGCCGAAGTACCCGCGCACCGCGAGCTGCTCGCCGTCCGGGGAGAAGGCGGCGTCGGTGGCCCACAGGTCGACCGGGGCGACGGGCCGGAAGACGTTCGCCCCCGAGGTGGAGAGCGTCGCGGGCCCCTCGAACAGGTGGCCGCCGTCCTCCTTCTTGTCGATGATGTACACGCGCCCGGTCTTCGGGTGGACCAGCAGCGACTCGGCGTCGCGCGGCCCGTCGGAGTACTTCACCACGTACTGCCTGGCCGTGACCGTCTGGTCCTTGAGCACCTTCGGCTCGGGCAGCCGGTAGATCCACACGTACGGCCATCTGCCGTCGAAGTTGTCCCCGATGTCACCGACGTAGATCTCGTTGTGCGGGCCGATGGAGACGGACTCCACATCGCGCGGGGAGCCGATGCCGCGCAGGGTCACGGTCGCGACGGTGTTTCCGGTCGCGCTGTCCACGGCGTAGAGGTAGGGCCCGTCGTCGCTGTCGTTGTGCGTCCAGTAGATGCCGGGGTGCAGCCGGGAGGCGGCCAGGCCGCTGGACTCGGTGATCCTCGGGTCCTTGATGGTGAAACCCTGATCACCGTCGGCGGCGTGGGCGGGCAGCGCGCAGGCACCCGCGAGCAGGGCCCCGGCAAGCAGGGCGAACGGTCGACGCATGCCCCAAGCCTGCCATTCGCTTTGGAGGTCCGGTGGACGTGTCGGGCCTCACATCCCGTCGGCCTCGGTGATCGTCCATCATGAGCGGGTGCTCAGGTTCATGCCCGTGGGGGACTCGATGACCATCGGGAGCGCGGGCGAACACACGTGGCGTTACCGTCTGTGGCAGCACCTGCGCGATTCGTACGGCGGCCCGTTCACCCTGGTGGGCCCGCGCGAGGAGCTGTACGACAAGGTGGCCGAGGCGCCGGTGTCGTCCGCCTACGCGGAACCGGACTTCCCCCGAGCCCATCTGGCCGGCTGGGGCGAGGGCTGGCTGCACATGGCGCCGCTCATCGGTGAGGCGGTGCGCGGCCACCGGGCCGACGTGCTCCTGGTCTCCCTGGGCCTGATCGACCTCGGCTTCTACACCAACGCCGAGCAGACGGCGGAGAACGTCCGGGCGTTCGTCACCGGCGCCCGCGAGGCCCGGCCGGGCATCCGCATGGTGATCCTGCCGGTGATACCGAACATCCGCGCCGAGGCGGACGAGGCCTTCGCGACTCAGGTCGACCGGTTCAACGTGCTGCTCGCCAAGACGGTGGCCGACCTGGACGAGCCCCGCTCCCCGCTGCTGCTGGCCTCGCCGCCCGAGGCGTACGACATCCACGCGGACACCTACGACGGGACGCACCCCAACGCGAGCGGCGAGCACCGGATCGCGGAGGCGTTCGCCGCCGCGATGTGGGAGGCCTGGGGAATCGGACAGGCGTACGCGGCTGGAACAGGTTGACCTGATTCCGTCGTCTCCCCGTCACCGTGCGTATCGTTGAACCGCGCGGCTGCACCTGTCCGTGGGGCAGCCGGGGAGGAGCGCCACGATGACCGTCCTCGAAGACAGGATCGCGATGGCCGACGCCGACGCCAACACCCAGCGTTTGGACGACTGGTTCGAGCGCCTGGAGCGGATGCCCGTCCCCGAAGGATTCAGGGTCGAGATCGTCGGGGGCAACGTCTTCATGACGCCGCAGCGGGGCACTCATTGGCAGATCATCTTCCGTATCGCAGACGCGGTCGCGGAAAAGTACGGGATGGACAGGGTCTTCTCGGACGTACGCATCGACTTTCCCGGGCATGAGAACGGCTTCTGCCCGGACGTCGCCCTGCTCAAGGACTCGGCGAAGCCGGACGACACGGGCCACTGGCGGTACCAGGACGTCGAGTTCGTCGCCGAGGTCGTCTCAAGGGGCACCGCCGCCAACGACTACGGTCCCAAAAGGACCGCCTACGCGACCGCCGAAGTCCCGGTCTATGTCATCGCCGACCCCTACCAAGGACGCTGCTTCGTCCACATCGACCCCAAGGACGGCGACTACGCCGAGGCGACGAAAGTGGACTTCGGCACCGACGTCGACCTGACCGGCACGGTGGTCGACCTCGTCCTGAGGACGGACGCCTTCCCCCGCGACTAGCCGGTCGGCCGCCCTTGCTTCGAGCGCACTCCAAGCCGTTGGCTTGGACACCATGAAGTACACGCAGCTAGGACGCACGGGACTCAAGGTCAGCCGACTCGTCCTCGGCACCATGAACTTCGGCCCGCAGACCGACGAGGCCGACAGCCACGCGATCATGGACGCGGCACTGGACGCGGGCATCAACTTCTTCGACACGGCCAACGTCTACGGCTGGGGCGAGAACAAGGGCCGTACGGAATCGATCATCGGCAACTGGTTCGCCAAGGGCGGCGAGCGCCGGGACAAGGTCGTTCTCGCCACCAAGGTGTACGGCAACATGGGCGCCGACGGCGCGGCCTGGCCCAACCACGACAAGCTCTCCGCGGTCAACATCCGGCGCGCCGTGGACGCCAGCCTGAAGCGGCTGCGGACCGACCACATCGACCTCTACCAGTTCCACCACGTCGACCGGAACACTCCCTTCGAGGAGATCTGGCAGGCGATCGACGTGCTGGTCCAGCAGGGCAAGATCCTCTACGCCGGTTCCTCCAACTTCCCCGGCTACAAGATCGCCCAGGCCAACGAGATCGCCGCCCGGCGCGGTGGCGGCATCGGCCTGGTCAGCGAGCAGTGCCTGTACAACCTCGCCGAGCGCCGCGCCGAGATGGAGGTCATCCCGGCCGCGCAGGAGTACGGCCTCGGGGTCATCCCCTGGTCGCCGCTGCACGGCGGTCTGCTGGGCGGGGTCATCAAGAAGGAGGTGCAGGGCGGGCGCCGTGCCTCCGGGCGGGCCGCCGACACCCTCGCCGACCCCACCGCCCGCGCGCAGATCCAGTCCTACGAGGACCTGCTCGACAAGCACGGCCTGGAGCCCGGCGAGGCCGCGCTGGCCTGGCTGCTGACCCGGCCCGGCGTCACCGGCCCGATCGTCGGACCGCGCACCGCCGAGCAGCTGGAGTCGGCGATCAGGGCCGTGGAGCTGGAGCTGAGCGAGGAGCTGCTGACCGGCCTCGACGAGGTCTTCCCGGGCCCGGGCCCGTCGCCGGAGGCCTTCGCCTGGTGAGCGACGCCCGCCGCTGACCGCCGCCGCGGCCGCGCCCGGCCCTCACCTGCCGAGCGCGGCCGCCAGGGCGACGACGGCGAACATCAGCACGAGCACAAAGGCCATGATCCGGTTACGGGTCTTCGGGTCCACGTATCGAGGTTAACCGGCCGCGCCGAGTGCCCAGCGGGCGACCGGCTCGTAGCGGGGCTGCTCGCCGGGCACGCCGGACTTCGGCAGGTCGCTGCGGACGAGGACCAGCTCGTCCACCGTCCAGGTACGGCTGCCGAAGTCGTGCAGCGCCGTCACGTACGGCCGTACGTCCACCGTCGACCGGCTGCGGGCCACCGTCAGGTGTGCCTGGTAGCGGCGGTGCTCCCCCATCTCGATGCCGCTCCTGCGCGCCGCCGCCTCCGTGCGCCCGGCCAGCAGTCCCAGGGTGCGCAGATCGCCGTCCGCGCCCGTCCACAGCGCCTTCCCGCGCCCGAACTGGCCTCCGCCGCGCAACGCCAGCGGAAAGGGCGGCGTACGGCCCGCCGCGCGCTCCAGGCGGTCCCGCAGCTCCGGTACCAGCTCCTCGTCGACCTCGCCGTAGAAGGCGAGCGTGAAGTGCCAGCCGGGACGCCCGGTCCAGCGCAGCCCGTCGGCACCGGGCAGCTCGCGCAGCGCCGCCACCTCCCGGGCGAGCGCTTCGGCGACGTCGTCCGGGGGCAGCAGGGCGGCGAAGAGTCTCATGCCGCCAGTCTCCCGCGCACGCCCCGGCGTGTCCGGATGACCGTGCGTATCGTTGTACCGCGCGGCTGCACTCGCTCGTGGGGCAGCCGGGGAGGAGCGCCACGATGACCGTCCTCGAAGACAGGATCGCGATGGCCGAGAGCGACAACACGACCACGCTCGACGAGATGTTCGAGCGGCTCGAGAAGATGCCCGTCCCCGAGGGATACAAGGTCGAGATCGTCGAGGGGACCGTCTTCATGTCGCCGCAGCGGGACACCCACTGGGAGATCATCCTGGACTTCGTCGAACAATTGCGCACCAAGTACCCGCGCAAGCGCGTGAAGTCCGATGTGCGCATCGACTACCCGGGGCATCTCAACGGGTTCGCGACCGACGTGACGGTGATGGCGGAGGGCGCCGCGAGGACCGAGGACGGCCGCTGGGACTGCGGGGACGTCGCGTTCGTCGCCGAAATCATCTCCCGGGGCACCGCCGCCAACGACTACGGGCCCAAAAAGGCCGCCTATGCCGAGGCGGGGGTTCCCGTCTACGTCATCGCCGACCCCTACCGAGGTGAGTGCCACGTCCTCACCCACCCCAGGGACGGCAAGTACGCCCTGGAGGTGAAGGCCGACTTCGGGGAGGAGCTGGACCTCACGGGCACCCCCATCGGTCTCGTCCTCAAGACCGACGAGTTTCCCCGCGAGTGACTCCCGCTCCTCCCGCCCGTCAGGCCGCCGGGGCCAGCTGCTCCCTGGGGACGAAGCGGACCTGCGGGTGGCCGCGGTGCCAGCCGACCGAGAGGCGCAGGCCGCCTATGCGGGCCAGGATCAGGCCGATCGTGGCGGCGGCCACGGCCGAGATCACACCGCCCAGGGCGAAGCCGACCCGGGCGCCGTAGGTGTCCGTGATCCAGCCGACGACCGGTGCGCCCAGCGGGGTGCCGCCCATGAAGACCATCATGAACAGGGCCATCACCCGCCCGCGCATGGCCGGGTCGGTGGCCATCTGGACCGCCGTGTTCGCGGTGACGTTGACCGTCAGGCCGAAGACCCCGATCGGGACCATGAGCAGCGCGAACAGCCAGTAGGACGGGGCCAGCGCGGCCACCGTCTCCAGCGTGCCGAAGGCCAGCGCGGCGGCGATCAGCAGCCGCAGCCGGGCCGTGCCGCGGCGGGCGGCCAGCAGGGCGCCGCCGAGGGAGCCCACGGCCATCAGGGTGTTGAAGAGGCTGTAGGCGCCGGCGCCGGAGTGGAAGACGTCGTCGGCGTAGGCCGACAGCCACACCGGGAAGTTGAAGCCGAAGGTGCCGATGAAACCGACGAGGACGATCGGCCAGATCAGCTCAGGGCGCCCGGCGACGTACCGCAGACCCTCGCGGAGCTGGCCCTTGCCGCGTGGCGCGCGCTCGACGACGTGCAGCTCGCGGGAGCGCATCAGCAGCAGACCGGCGATGGGCGCGGCGAAGGACAGGCCATTGGCGAGGAACGCCCAGCCGGTGCCTACGCCGGTGATCATCAGGCCGGCGACGGCGGGGCCGACGAGCCGGGCGGACTGGAAGTTCGCGGAGTTCAGGCTGACCGCGTTCTGGAGCTGGCCGGGGCCGACCATCTCGGAGACGAAGGACTGCCGGGCCGGGTTGTCGACCACCGTGGCGAGTCCGACGGCGAAGGCGGCGACGTAGACGTGCCAGACCTGGACGTGCCCGGAGAGGGTCAGGAAGGCGAGCGCGAGGCCGGTCATGGCCATGGCCGTCTGGGTGACCAGGAGGGCGGGCCGCTTGGGCAGCCGGTCGACCAGGACGCCGCCGTACAGGCCGAACAGCAGCATCGGCAGGAACTGAAGGGCCGTGGTGATGCCGACGGCCGCGGAGGAACCGGTGAGGCTGAGGACCAGCCAGTCCTGGGCGATGCGCTGCATCCAGGTGCCCGTGTTGGAGACGACCTGGCCGGCGAAGAACAGGCGGTAGTTCCGGATCTTCAGCGAGCTGAACATCGAGGACTTGCGGGCGGCGGGGGTAGTAGTGATCGGTGCGGGGGCGGAAGCTGCTCCGGATCCCGTACTCAAACGAGTTCGCCTCCTTGCGATGGCTGCTGCGGCTGCTTCACGGACGCGCGGGCTACAGATGGGCGAGCTTCTCCAGCACCGGGGCGGCGGCGCGGAGCTTGGCCCACTCGTCCTCGTCGAGGGCGTCGACCAGGCCGGCCAGGAACGCGTTGCGCTTGCGGCGGCTCTCCTCGAGCATCGCCTCGGCCTGCTCGGTCCTGGTGACGACCTTCTGGCGACGGTCCTCGGGGTGCGGTTCGAGCCGGACCAGCCCCTTGGCCTCCAGCAGCGCGACGATGCGGGTCATGGACGGCGGCTGCACGTGCTCCTTGCGGGCGAGTTCGCCCGGGGTGGCGGTGCCGCAGCGGGAGAGGGTGCCCAGCACCGACATCTCGGTGGGGCTCAGCGACTCGTCGACCCGCTGGTGCTTGAGCCGACGGGACAGCCGCATCACGGCGGAGCGCAGGGAGTTCACGGCGGCGGCGTCGTCGCCATGGTTGAGGTCCGGCATGGTCATTAGCGTAACTCATTACCCTGGCTAAGGACCACCGGAGAGGGGACGCGGGTCCGTGACGCCCGCCACTCACTCCATTGATCACCCATAAGAGTGAGACGTTTCCGGAATGTGACCCATGGAACGGCCGGATGTGGCGACCCTCGTACTCATGGGGACCACAGTGCTGAGCCTGCGGATAGACGGGGAGCTGCTCGAACGGCTCCGGCACCACGCGGCGAGAAGAGGAATGAGCGTGCAGGACTATGTGGTCCGCACGCTCATTCGGGACGACTTCGACGAGCGGTTCCAGACCGCCGTCGAGGAGACGGAGAAGTTCTACGGCGTCACGTGACGCCCGCGCCTCAGGTGAGACCCAGGGCCGGCATCAGGTAGTAGAAGGCGAACACCGAGGCGACGACGTACATGGCGACCGGCACCTCGCGGGACCGGCCGGCGGCCAGGCGCAGCACCACGAAGGTGATGAAGCCCATGCCGATGCCGTTGGTGATCGAGTAGGTGAACGGCATCATCATCATGGTCACGAAGGCCGGGATGGCGATGGTGTAGTCCGCCCAGTCGATCTCCTTGACGGAGTTCGAGAGGATCAGGAAGCCCACCGCGACCAGGGCCGGCGTGGCCGCCTGGGACGGGACCATGGTGGCGACCGGGGTGAGGAAGAGGGCCACCGCGAAGAGGGCGCCCGTGACCACGTTCGCGAAACCGGTGCGCGCGCCCTCGCCGACACCCGCCGTGGACTCCACGAACGCGGTGGTGGCCGAGGAGGAGCTGGCGCCGCCCGCCGCGACCGCGATGCCGTCGACGAAGAGGACCTTGTTGATGCCCGGCATGTAGCCCTGGGCGTCGGTCAGCTTCGCCTCGTCGCCGATGCCCATGATCGTGCCCATCGCGTCGAAGAAGCACGACAGCAGGACCGTGAAGACGAAGAGGATGCCGGTCAGCACGCCGACCTTGGAGAAGCCGCCGAAGAGGCTGAACTGGCCGACCAGGCCGAAGTCCGGCGTGGCCACCGGGTTGCCGGGCCACTTCGGGACCGTCAGGCCCCAGGTGGAGACATGGGCGACCGAGTTGATGATCAGCGCGAGGACGGTCATCCCGACGATGGAGATCAGGATCGCGCCCGGCACCTTGCGGACGATCAGCGCGAAGGTGAGCAGCGCGCCCAGGACGAAGATCAGCACCGGCCAGCCGTTGAGGTGACCGCCGACGCCGAGCTGGAGCGGGACGGTGGTCTGCGCGGCGTCCGGCATACGGGTGACGAAGCCGGAGTCGACCAGACCGATCAGCATGATGAACAGGCCGATACCGATCGAGATCGCCTTGCGCAGGCCGAACGGCACGGCGTTCATCACGCGCTCGCGCAGTCCGGTGGCGACCAGCAGCATGACCACGAGGCCGGCCAGCACGACCATGCCCATGGCGTCCGGCCAGGACATCCGGGGCGCGAGCTGGAGCGCGACGACGGAGTTCACACCGAGACCGGCGGCGAGCGCGATCGGCACGTTGCCGATGACACCCATCAGCAGCGTGGTGAACGCGGCCGTCAGCGCGGTCGCGGTCACCAGCTGGCCGTTGTCCAGGTGGTGCCCGTACATGTCCTTCGCGCTGCCCAGGATGATCGGGTTCAGCACGATGATGTACGCCATCGCGAAGAAGGTGGCGAGACCGCCCCTGATCTCGCGGCCGAGCGTGCTGCCGCGCTCGGAGATGCGGAAGTAGCGGTCGAGAGCGCCGTAGGCGGGAGTACCGCCCGGCTGCTCGGGGGCGGGGACCTTGGCAGGTGCCGAGGTGGACATGAGGACCTCATCACCAGCGGGGTTCCCCCGAGCCCCGTTGGAGTTTCATACGAACAGAAGCGGCCAAAGACAAACGGTTTCAGTATGAACGTATGAGCGGTAAATCGCCATCTCCGCGCGTAGACCTGATCGCCTCGTAAGCTGTCCCCATGACGAAGTGGACCCCGAAGCACGAGGCGCCGGAGCCCCTGGAGGGGCCCGTGGTCGCCACCATCACCGGCGGCACGATCGTGTGGTTCGTCCTCTTCCTGGTCCAGCTCCCCTTCTACGGCTGGTTCGAGGACCACGGTCACCTGTGGTGGCTGTGGACCTGCCTGGCCGGCGGCGGGCTCGGCCTGATCGGCGTCTGGTACGTCCGCAGGCGGGACGCGGCGATCAAGCGGGACGCGGCGCTGAAGGCGGCCACCGCGGGCAGGTAGCGGCCGGTTTCTCCAACCGGCGCAGGACGTCTCTCCTCCCCAGGTCGGATCTTCCGCCCACTCGGCAGGTGAAGCCGCGGGTCCGCACGTACCGTCGAATGCATGACGCACATCGACGCGGGGGCCGAACTCGACCCGGTGCACCCGGTGGCTCTGCCAGGGGTGCGGTCGGCGGGCCTGACCCGGGCCGAGGTCGCCGAGCGCGTCGCGCGGGGCGACGTCAACGACGTCCCGGTGCGCAGCAGCCGCTCGATGGGCGAGATCGTCCGCGCGAACGTCTTCACCCGCTTCAACGCGATCATCGGTGTGCTGTGGCTGCTCATGCTGTTCGTCGCGCCGATCCAGGACAGCCTCTTCGGCTTCGTGATCCTCGCCAACACCGGTATCGGGATCGTGCAGGAGTGGCGGGCCAAGCAGACCCTGGACTCGCTCGCCGTGATCGGCGAGGCCCGGCCCACCGTCCGCCGCGACGGGGCCGCCGTCGAAGTGGCCACGAACGAGATCGTCCTCGACGACCTCGTGGAGACGGGCCCCGGCGACAAGATCGTCGTGGACGGGGTGTGCGCGGAGGCCGACGGCCTGGAGATCGACGAGTCGCTGCTCACCGGCGAGGCGGACCCGGTGCTCAAACGGCCCGGCGACCAGGTCATGTCCGGCAGCTTCGTCGTGGCCGGCGGTGGCGCGTTCCGGGCGACCAAGGTGGGCCGGGAGGCGTATGCCGCACAGCTCGCCGAGGAGGCGTCCCGGTTCACACTCGTCCACTCCGAGCTGCGCACCGGCATCTCCACGGTCCTGAAGTACGTGACCTGGATGATGGTCCCCGCCGCGATCGGCCTGGTCATCACCCAGTTGGTGGTGAAGAACGACAACCTCAAGGACGCGGTCGCCCGCACGGTCGGCGGCATCGTCCCGATGGTCCCGGAGGGGCTGGTGCTGCTCACCTCCGTGGCCTTCGCCATCGGGGTCATACGGCTCGGGCGCAAGCAGTGCCTGGTGCAGGAGCTGCCCGCCATCGAGGGCCTGGCCCGCGTGGACACCGTCTGCCTGGACAAGACCGGCACGCTGACCGAGGGCGGCATGGACGTCACCGAGCTGCGGGCGCTGAACGGGGCCGACGAACCGTATGTGCGCAAGGTGCTCGGCGCCCTCGGCGAGTCCGACCCGCACCCCAACGCCTCCCTCCAGGCGATCATCGATGCCTGTCCCGACAGCGAGGAGTGGCGCTGCGTCGAGTCGCTGCCCTTCTCCTCCGCCCGCAAGTACAGCGGCGCCGCGTTCAGCGAGGGCGACGGCGAGGCCAGCACCTGGCTGCTGGGCGCCCCCGACGTACTGCTCCCCCAGGACGACCCCGCCCTGGCCGAGACCGAGCGCCTGAACGAACAGGGCCTGCGAGTCCTGCTGCTGGCCCGCACCACCCGCGACCTCGACGACCCCGAACCGGCCCACGGCGCCCACCCCACCGCGCTGGTCGTGCTGGAGCAGCGGCTGCGCCCCGACGCCGGCTACACCCTGCGCTACTTCGCCGACCAGCGGGTCCACGCGAAGGTCATCTCCGGTGACAACGCGGTGTCCGTCGGCGCGGTCGCGGCCAAGCTGGGCCTGTCCGGTACGGCGGTGGACGCGCGCCGGCTGCCGGCCGACCCGCGGGACATGGCGAAGGCACTGGACGAGGGGACCGTCTTCGGCCGGGTCACCCCGCAGCAGAAGCGGGACATGGTCGGCGCGCTCCAGTCGGGCGGGCACACGGTCGCGATGACCGGGGACGGCGTGAACGACGTGCTGGCCCTGAAGGACGCGGACATCGGCGTCTCCATGGGCTCGGGCTCGGAGGCCACCCGGGCGGTGGCTCAGATCGTGCTGCTGAACAACAGCTTCGCCACGCTGCCGTCGGTGGTCGCCGAGGGCCGCCGGGTGATCGGCAACATCACGCGCGTGGCGACGCTGTTCCTGGTCAAGACGGTGTACTCGGTGCTGCTGGCGCTGCTGGTGGTGTGCTGGCAGGTGGAGTACCCGTTCCTGCCGCGTCACCTGACCCTGCTGTCCACCCTCACCATCGGCGTCCCGGCCTTCTTCCTGGCCCTGGCCCCCAACAAGGAGCGGGCCCACCCCCACTTCGTCCGCAGGGTGATGCGGTACGCGGTGCCCGGCGGGGTGGTGGCGGGGGCGGCGACCTTCGCGACGTACCTGCTGGCCCGGCACTACTACACGGGCCCCGGTTCCCTGGAGGCGGAGACCAGCGCGGCCACCCTCACGCTGTTCCTGATCTCCATGTGGGTCCTGGCGATCATCGCCCGCCCGTACACCTGGTGGCGGATCGCCCTGGTGGCCGCGATGGGCGCGGCCTTCCTGCTGATCCTCGTCGTACCGGCGCTGCAGGACTTCTTCGCCCTCAAGCTGGTGGGCGTCACCATGCCGTGGACGGCGGTGGCCATCGCGGCGGTGGCGGCGGCCGCCCTGGAATTCCTGTGGAAATGGGTCGGCCGCCGCTTTCCGGCGTGAGGCCTACTTCACGTCGACGTAGTCACCCGTGGCGCTGACCGCCGGGGTGGTCGAGGTGCCCGCGAAGCTGAAGCGCCAGTAGCCGTCGTAGGAGGCCGTGGTGGTGGTCTTCAGGCTGCCCGTCGAGTCGGAGTAGACCGTCTTGACGGTGGTGTACGTGCTCGTGCCCGCCTTGCGGAACTGGAGCTTGACCGGCTGGCCGGTGTAGCCGTGGTACAGGTGGTCCTCCCAGTTGGCGCGGGAGAGCTTGCCGGTGACCGTGAGGGTCTTGCCCTTGTAGACCGGCTCCGGTGAGGCGTTCACGGTGAGCTTGGAGTAGCGCTGGACCAGGGTGGCGCCGAGGCCGTCCTGGTCCTTGTAACCGACCTTGCTCATGTCCGGGCTGTCCGGGTCCTGCCCGTTGAAGGCGACGGCCTCGGCGGCCACGGTCCAGGTGCCGGCGCCCGCGTTCGTCAGGTCGCCGTCGGCCGGGTGGATGTCGATCGTGCCGGTGCAGGTGGCGGTGGTCGCCGAGGTGGCGGTGCAGGTCGCCCCGTTGTCGCCGTACAGCTCGGCGCTCGGGTCGTCGAAGGAGCCGCGGTAGAGGAACGCGTCGGTGTAGAAGTCCTTCGCGGTGATGTCGACGTCGGCGCCGTGGGTCAGCGTGTAGGTGTACTTGGTGCTGACCGCGTTGGTGGTGCCGACCTTGATCGCCTTGGCGATCGTGACGCTGGAGAAGCTCGCGTCGAGGGTGTACGGCGTGCCGCTCGGCGTGGCCGCGTGCGCGGCCGGAACGACGAGGGCGGAGAGGGCCAGGGCGCCGGAGACGGCGGCCACGGTGGCACGTATGCGCATGTGCGGTTCCCTTGGAGGGAGAAGTGATCACGGAGTCGGCTGACTCACGCGATCAGATCCGCGACACGGGGCGCTGGTTGTAGGGCGAAAGCGCCTTCCGGCCAGTTTTTGGGCTCCGATTACCGTCCCGTTACCCAGGTGGGGCGACTCCTTGGCGCAAGTGAGAGGAAAGCTTCCGGCCCCGGAAACGGCGGGTTTCCGGGGCCGGAGCGGTGAGCGGTGCTGTTTACCGCACGTCGACGTAGTCGCCCGCGGCGTTGACCGCCGGGGTGGTCGAGGTGCCGGCGAACGAGAAGCGGTAGTAACCGTCGGCCGTGGCCGTGGTGGTGGTCTTCAGGTTGCCGGTGGAGTTGGTGGTGATGGTCTTCAGCGTGGTGTAGGTGCTGGAGCTCTTCTTGCGGTACTGGAGCTTCACCGACTGACCGGTGTAGCCGTGGTACAGGTGGTCCTCCCAGTTGGCCCGGGAGAGCTTGCCGGTGACCGTGATGGTCTTGCCCTTGGTGACCGGCTCCGGGGAGGCGTTCACGGTGAGCTTGGAGTAGCGCTGCAGCTTGGTGGTGCCGAGGCCGTCCTGGGCCACGAAGCCGACCTTGCTGGGGTCGAAGTCGTCGGCGCTCGGGTCCTGGCCGTTGAAGGCGTAGGCGTAGCCCTCGGCCTTCCAGGTGGTGGCGTCGGCGTTGATCAGCCCGAAGTCGGGGTCGCGCGGGTAGATGTCGATGGTCCCCTTGCAGGAGGCCACGGTCGCCGACGTGTCGGTGCAGGTCGGCCAGTCGTCGCCGACCTGGAAGCGGGCGTTCGGGTCGTCGAACGATCCGCGGTAGATGTCCACGTCCATGAAGAAGTCAGGGGCGTAGATGTCGACGTCCGCGCCGTGGGTGACCTTGTAGGTGACCGGCACGGAGACGCGGTTGGTGGTGCCGACGACGATCGGCTTGCCGTTGTTGATCTTCACGCCGGAGAAGCTGAGGTCCAGCGTGTAGGGCTCGTCGGTGGCCGCGGCGGAGGAGCTGAACGCCGACTTGCCGGAGGAGGCGTGGAGCGCGCGGGCGTCCTTCACCAGGTCGGCGGGGCTGTAAGAGGAGCCGTCGGCGGCCTGCGCGGCCGGCACGACGAAGGCGGAGAGGGCCAGGGCGCCGGTGACGGCGGCCACGGTGGCACGTATGCGCATGCGTTCCCCTGTGTGGAGAGGGTGGGCACGGAAGTGCCCAAAAGGATCGTGGAGTCAGACGACTCGTTGATCAGACCCGCCACCCAGGGGAACGGTTGTAGGAAAGTTGAAGGTTTTGCGAGTGACTTACGAAATCGGCGGCGAACCTCAGTCGAACCAGCGGTCCCGCGCCAACTCCCCCGTCCTGGACGGGTCCTCCAGCAGGGCCGCCACCTCGAAGCGGCGGGGCCACTGGCGGGCCGCCCAGGCGAGGCCCGCGGCGACGCCCTCCAGGGTGGCCGCGTGCAGCGTGCCGTCGTCGGTGAGGCGCCAGTCGATCTCGACGCCGTCCACGACCAGTTCCTCGTGCTCCACATAGGTGCCGGGCGTGCGCGGCCCGAGCAGCACCCGCACCGCGTCCGGTACGTCGTGCTCGGCGCCGTCGGATTCGACCGACCCGGTGACGGACTCGCTCAGCCGCCGCACCTGGAACAGCTCGGCCAGTTCGGCGGCCCGGGCCGGGCGGACCGGCAGCAGCGGGACGCCGGAGGTGAAGGGGAGCAGGTCCGGGGAGTCCACGACCACCGCGTCGGCCGCGTCCACCACCTCGACCCGGCCGTCCACGACGGCCCGCAGCTCGTCCGGCAGGGTCACCCGCTCCGGGTCCAGCTCGGCCAGCGCGCCGTAGAGGCCGTGCAGCTGGGCCGGGCTCACGGGCCGCTCGGGGTCGGACAGGCGGTCCAGCAGTTCGGCGGCGCCGCCGGGCTCGTCGAGCAGGGCGGCGACGGAGGTCCGTACGCCCAGCGCGCGCAGCACCTGCTCGTCGTCGAAGCCGGTCGCGTCGGCCTCGTCGTACAGGCCGTGCAGGAGCGGGTCGCCGCCGGCCGCGAGCAGGCCCGCCGGGCGGCGGCCGTCGAGCACCGGGTGCCCGCGCAGCCACCACGCGGTGTAGGGCCGTACGACCTCGTGGGTGCCGTCGGGCAGCAGGACGCGCACCGGCTGGGTGAGGGCGTCGCGCAGCGGCGGCTGGGCGAGCAGCGCGAGTGCCTGCGGCCACTTGCCGTCGTCCACCAGGTCGAGGTCGCGGACGGCGACCAGCTCGGTGGCGACCGGCGGCACGGGTGTGTCCGGGAAGCGGTCGAGGACGTCCTCGCTCCACACGTCCACGGCGTCCAGCAGGCCCGCGTCGTCCGGCTCGGCGAAGTCCCCTTCCCGGGGCTCCAGTTCGTCCGGGTCGAGGACGACGTCCGTGGCGCGGACGAGCGCGAAGTTCGCGAGCACCCCGCAGGCGGTGAGCGGCTGCTCGCCCCACTTGTCGGCCAGGTCGCGATCGACCGCCGCCAGTTCGTCCTCGCGGATCACACGCGCGAACGGGCTGCCGGGCAGGACCAGTTCGCCGGCCGGGGCGAGTTCGCCGTCCTCGTCGGGCAGCGCGAGCGCGCCCAGCCAGGGTTCGTCACCGGGTTCGAGGGCGGCGTCGCGGACGAGCGCGAGGACGGTGTCGGCCAGTTCCTCCGCGCCCGGCGCGTCCTCCTCCCACAGCGCCCCGCCCTCGTCGTCCAGCGAGGCCGCCACCGCGGCCCGCACCTGCGGCGTGGTCAGCACCGCGCGCGGGGTCGCGGGCAGCGCGCCCAGCTTCTCCAGCAGCGGGTGGACGGCGTCCTCGTGGGCGACCTTCAGCCCGAGCCGGCCGAGCACGTCGGGGTCCAGGGCGGCGGCGTCGGGGCTGGGCAGCAGCACCTGCCGGGGCCCGATGGTGGTGCGGCCGTCGGCCAAGGGAACCGGCAGCCCGGAGAGGCGGTCGGGGTCGACGCCGGCGAGGCTGTCGTAGAGCCGCCACCACCAGTCGGGGTCCTTCTCCAGACCGGCGAGCCGGTCGACGGCGTCGGCGAGGGGGAGCCGGGCGACCCCGAGGGTGCGCAGCTCCACCCGGCGTTCGAGACCGGCGGGCAGCAGGGTGGGCAGCACCTCGGCGAGGACCCGCACGGTGTCCGCCCCGGCGCCCTCCACGATCTCGGCGTCCCTCGGCCGCAGCGCCTCGGGGAGGTCGTCGTCCTCCTTGTGGTCGGCGGCCGGGGGCAGGAAGGCGGTACGCGGCAGCCGCTCCAGGATCGCCTGGCGCAGCGCGCCGTCCAGCTCGCCCTTGCCCAGCGGTCCGGGCACCAGGTCGATGACCCCGTCGGTCACCGGGCGCCACTCGGCGAGCAGTTCGGCGTACGCGTCCGCCGCCCGCCGCACCAGGAAGTCGGTCAGCGGGCCGGGTGCCGCGTGCCGGCGGGTGGTGTCCAGCGGGAAGGACGCGATGAGCAGCGCGGGGACGCCGAGGGCTTCGTCGCTCGGGGTGGGGGCGTGCACGACCGCCGCCGTGCGCGGCCGGGCCGGTCGGCCCTGGTCGTCCGCCGGTACGGCCCAGGTCACCGACCAGTGCGGGCGCAGGCGCTCCTCCACCGGCCGGTCGGCGAGCAGCTCGGCGGTGAGCGGTCCGTGCGAGGCGGCGGTGCGCCAGCGGGTCACGCCGTCCCGGGAGTCCTCCACGACGGTGACGGCGTCCTCGGTGCGGCGGCGCAGGGTGCGCGGGGCGTCGCCGTCGACCTCGACCACGACCTCCTCGAGCCCGGGCAGGGCGAGGAGCAGGGCGTCGTCCACGGCGTCGAGGAGGCGTTCGGCGAGATCGGCGGCGGCAGCGTCGCGCAGGGGCAGGATGACGGCGGTGTCGTACGGGTCCGGGGCGGAGCCCTCGGCGGCGAACGGGAGCCGCAGCAGCGGCACGTGCCCGTCCCGGCGCCGGACCTCGTCCCCGAGTCCGGGGCTGTGCCGGGCGGTGTCGGCGGCCAGCTCCCGCGCCTCGGCCAGCGACCAGCGGACCCCGCCGTGCCGGCCGACGATCGCCGGTTCGTCGGTGACGGACAGTACGGCGGCGAAGCCCACGCCGAACCGGCCGACGGCGCCGTGGGTGTCGTCGGTGTCCCGCTTGGCGGACGCGCGCAGGGTGGACAGCGACTCGACACCGGTCGCGTCCAGGTTGGCGCCGGTGTTCGCGGCGACCAGGACACCGTCGCGGAGAGTGAGACGCAGCCGCCCCGGCACCCTCGCCCGGGCGGCGGCGTCGGCGGCGTTCTGGGCCAGCTCGATGACGAGCCGGTCCCGGTAGCCGCCGAGGACCAGGTCCTCCTCGGCGTTGGCGTCCTCGCGGAACCGGGCGGGGCTGGTGGCCCAGGCGTCGAGGACACCGCGGCGAAGACGGGCGGTGCCGAAGGGGTCGGCGCCCTCGGTCGCCGGCCGCACGTACTTGCTCACGTTCACTCTCCTCGTCTGCGTGAGGACGAAGGTACAGCCCCGTGAGCGGGTGGCCGTCCGGCCCCGGCGTCAGCGGTGGGAGGCGTAGGCGACGAAGGTCGCCCAGGTGGCGGGGGTGACGGTCAGCAAGGGGCCGGCGTCCTGTTTGGAGTCGCGTATGTGGATGGTGGAGGGCGTGGGAGCCACTTCGAGGCAGGAGTCGCCCTCGCTGCTGCTGCTGTAGCTGCTCTTGAACCAGTCGAGGGCCACTTCGACGCAGGAGTCACCTTCGGGACCGTCGCTGTGGCTGCTCTTGAACCAGACCAACTCGCGGATCATGTCTCTCCCAGCAGTTGCTCGATGAAGGCCACCGACTCTCGTGGGGAGAGAGCCTGCGCCCGAATGGTGCTGTACCGCAGCTCAAGGATGCGGAGCTGTTTCGAGTCGGAGGTCGGGCGGCCGTTGTACGCCCCTTCGGAGCGTCCCAGTGCCGTACCGTCTCCGAACTTCAGCACCTCGATCTTGCCACTCAACCCCGGGTGGGCCCCCGAGTCAGTCGGCATCACCTGCAACGTGACGTTACGGAGCTGAGCGACACCCAGCAGGTGTTCGAGCTGCTGACGCCACACCATTGTGCCTCCCACCTTTCGGCGTAGCGTCACTTCCTCCTGGACGAAGCTGAGCGCCGGCGCCGGGGAGCGCTCGAAGATCGATTTACGTGCCATGCGAGCGGATACCAGGCTTTCCAACTGCTCTTCCGCATAGGCGGACTGAGACACCTCGAACAGCGCCCGCGCATGTTCCGGGATCTGCAACAACCCGTGGACGCTCAGCCCGACGTACACCCCGTACTCGACGGCCTTGGCCTCCATGTCAGCCAAGTCCCGCACCCGCTTCGGATACCGGACCTTGCCCACGTCCTCCTTCATCGCGGCGAGCAGCCCGCCCGCGCTCAGCACCTCGTCCGCCTTGTCCAGGAACTCCGGGCGCGGGATCCTCTTGCCGCTCTCGACCTTGTAGACCATGTCCTCGCCGTAGCCCACGACCCTGCCGAACTCGGCCGCGCGCATGCCCACCGCCTCGCGGCGCAGCCTGAGCTGCCGTCCCACGGTGGTGATGACGGCGACTCCCCAGTCGTCGTCCGGGTCGACCTCCCAGCCCGGTTCCTCTTCCTCGCCCATGGCGCGCCCCCTTCCCGTCCCCGCTGTCCCGACAGACCGGACACCACCGGACAAGCCCCGGACAGTGACTCTACGTACCGACATCGTCACTGTTCACGGTAGGCATACGCCGCCACGCTGAGTGACGTGAATCAGCAAATCTCCACCCGTATCCCGAACTTCAGCGTGCGGCTCTCCCCCACGCCGCGCGGCGCCCGGCTGGCCCGGCTGCTCGCCACGGAGCAACTCAGCTCCTGGGAGCTGCCGGTGGATCCGGCGGCGCTGATCGTGGCCGAGCTGGCGGCGAACGCGGCCACGCACGGGCGGGTGACGGGCCGCGACTTCCGGCTCACGCTCTACGCCGTCGCGGACGTCCTGCGGATCGAGGTGACCGACACCCGCGGCGACCGGCTCCCCCGCATCGGGAACGCGGACCCGGACGGCGAGTCGGGGCGCGGGTTACTGCTGGTCGACGCGCTGGCCGACCGCTGGGGCGTCACGCCGGGCCTCACGCCGCGCAAGACGGTGTGGGCGGAGATCGCTCTGCCACCGCGACCCGGGAATTCGTGCTCCGGTCCGAGTGGCGCTCTTTCCCAAAGGACCACGAGGGAGAAAGAACCCCGCCAAGCCCCACCCCTCCCGCCCGCCACGGCGCACGCTCACTCTCCAGGGTGAACATCGCCAACGCGGCTGGCGTGGCGCCCCGTTGATCGCTCTACGCTCGGCGCAGCAAGCAGGGCAAATTGGCAAACCGGCAAAAAAAACGGCCCCCGGCCGGGAGTAGCGATCCCGATCGAGGGCCTGACCACCTAGGAACAGCACCTTCCCGATGGATACCCAGAACCGTAGCGCGCCCGTGCGCGCCCAGTCCCGAGTTGTCGCCAAGAACCACCCGAACCGGCGGTCCGCGGCCGGCGGGCTGATCCACGACAACACCCGCCACTCCGCCCGCTTCACGGTGGTCGGCAACCACCTGGCCCAGCATCCGGAGCTGTCCGGGCTCGCGATCGGGCTCGGGGTGCACATCCAGTCGCTGCCCGCGGGGTCCCGCGTCGACATCCGGACCCTGACCGCCCGCTTCCCCGAGGGCGCGGTCCGGATCGCTGCCGCGCTGCGGGAGTTGGAGGCCCACGGCTACCTGCGGCGCGAGCGCAAACGCGGCGCCGACGGCCGTATCGTCACGCGTACGGTCTCCTGCAACCAGCCGGGAGGCGGCGGGGACGTCGCCGCGGCGCCGCCGCCCCGGAAGAAGAAGACCGCGAGCAGGGCGCTGCCGGCCGTACCCCGTCCGGCCCGGCCCGCTCCCGCCCTGGTCCAGCAGGCCACGGATCTCCTGGCGGACCTCCGCCGCCACGACTCCCGCCTGCTGCTGTCGGCCCGGGACACCGCCCATCTGGCGCCGGGAGTCGTCGCCTGGCTGGAACGGGATGCGACCCCCTCGGCCGTACGGCACGCGCTGACCACGGGCCTGCCGGACGAGCCCCTGTGCCGCCCGGCGGCCCTGCTGGCCCACCGCCTGGCGGCCCAGTTGCCACCACCGCCCCCGTTCCGCGCCCCGGCATCCCCGCCGGCGGCCCGGCACCCGCTCCAGAACTGCGAGGGCTGCGACCGCGCCTTCCGCTCCCCGGAACCAGGACGCTGCTCCAGCTGCAGCCCCGAGCCCCCGGAGGCCGCCTAGCATGAAAGCGACGATCCTTGCCCCTGGGCACAGACGACGAGGAGCGAGCGCCATGACCATCGCACCGGACAGCGAGCGACGGGGTGCCGACCACGTCTACCGGGCCATGCGGGACCTCATCGAGTCGATGGACGACACGATTCCCGGCAAGTTCGAGATCACCAAGGAAGGGATCGTCCACGACATGATGGCGCCCGTCAGGCCGCACGAACTCACCGTGCTGCGTCTTCGGAAACGCCTGGAGAAGGTGATGCCCGAGGAGATCGTGGCCCACACCGGTGAACCGGATGTGGAGGACGAGCCGGAAGGCGTCATGCGGCGCCCCGACGTCATGGTCATCGCCGAGGCGGACATGGAGGGAGGCGGGTCGTTCGACCCGCGCACGCTGATCGCCGCCATCGAGATCGCATCGCGTTCCAACCCGGACAACGACTGGGTCGGCAAGATGCGCGACTACCCGCTCCTCGGCATCCCCGTCTACGCGATCTTCGACCCCCGCACCGGCACCGGCACCGTCCTCACCGACATCCACTCCACCCCCGACGGGCCGCGCTACGCGACCCGCAAGGACTTCGTCTACGGTGAGGACGTCACCATCGGCGACTGGACCATCTCGTCGGAGAACCTGCCGCTCTACGGCGACTGATCCCCGCGGGCCCGCGGCGGGAACTCAGCGGGAGCGGCGCCGTGTCACCAGGGCGACGGTCGTGCCGACACCCGTGATCACCAGGCCGATGCCGCCGAAGATCAGCGGCAGCAGCCACAGCGAGGCGAAGCCCTTGACCCGCGCGTCGTCCGGGGAGTCGGCGTCGTAGAGGACCTCGACGTGCTCGCCCTTCTCGTAGGACGGCGGGTTGGAGCCGAAGGAGCTCCGGAACGTCCGCCGCTCGCCGTCCGCCGAGGTGAACGCGACCACCGGGTACGCCACGGGGCCGTCGTGCGCCCGCTTCCTGCGGGAGCCGCTGTGGTCCTCGCGCCACTCCAGCGCCACCACCGTGCCCCGGGCGTGCTTCGCGCCGGACAGGAACGAGACCGACACGCCCGTGAGGATCAGCCCGACGATCAGGAACAGCGAACCGAACGCGATCGCCCCGAACGTGATCCACCGGACGGCACGCCCGCGTACCCCCACCCGCACGACGCCCGTCCTCAGGAGTGGCCGAGTTCCGCGGTCTCCGCGTCGCCCGTCTCCGGGACCGAGCCCGAGTCGCGGGCCGGGCGGAGCGGGAAGACGTCGATCCGGGTCTCGTCGACGACCGGCGGGGGCGGCTGCGGGGTCTTCGGCATGACGGCCGCCTCGGAGTGGGCGCCGCAGCCGTAGGACAGGGAGACCACCCGGCCGTCGGCCGGGGAGAACTCGTTCGCGCAGACGCCGAAGGCCTGGCCGAGCAAGCCGCCGATCGGGGTGAGGAACCCGCAGGTCGCGCAGGTGGCGGGGGCCGCCTGGGCCATCGGGGTCTGGGGGCCGAACGACTCCTCCCAGCGGTCGGCCGCCATGTGCAGGCCGTACCGGGAGAGCACCCGCGCGCGCCGCATGCCCAGCTCCTCCGCCACCGAGGCGATCGACCCGCGGACGGGCGTCGTGGGCTGGACGGCCGGGGTGCCGGGAGAGACCTCCGCGTCCTCCGCGTCCGCCAGTTCCGCCATCTGCCCGGAGACGACCGAGTTCGGCGGGGGCTCCTCCTCGCCGGTGTAGCCGGGCTCCAGGCGCAGGTCCTCCTGGTCGGTGGGGAGCAGGTCGCCGGGGCCGAGGTCGCCGGGGCGCAGGCGCTCGCTCCACGGCACCCACTCGGGGGCCAGGAGGGCGTCGGACCCGGGAAGCAGGACCACCTCGTCCAAGGTCACGATTTTGGCACGGGAGGCGCGGGCGACCGTCGCGGCCCAGCGCCAGCCCCGGTAGCCCATCTCCTTGCACTCGAAGAAGTGGGTGACAACACGGTCGCCCTCCGACACCAGCCCGACGTGCTCGCCCACCACTCCGGGTGCGGCGGCCTCCTCCGCGGCGGCGCGGGCGAGGTCGACGGCCTCGGCGCACAGACGGTCGGGGGTGCGGCTTCGCGTTGTCGCTGCGCTCACAGGTATCGCTTCTCTCCTACGCCGTCTGCAATGAGTGCGGCTGCCTCCGGCGGTTGGGGGGACGGAGCGGACCTGGGGGCCGCATCGACGTCCGCATCCGATCGCGCTCGGGCGCACCTCTGCCATCCATTCTGCGTTATGGCTGAGATACGCACGCTACCCGGTCGCCGGTGGTCGGGGACAGTCCGCCGCTGCCCGGCGATGTTTCCCGACCGGCCACACGTGCCGGTTGGCCGAGAACCGGCCCCGGCGAGCGGTCCGGTTGGCCGAAAAACGACCGGTCCGGGAGCCGGTGTCCGTCATGGGGTGATCGGGTGGCGAGCCGGCCGGCCCCGGGCCGTCACCAAGGGGCCGGCCGACTCGCTTGAATTCAAACCGCACTATCGGGCGGGGTCTCGGGGCACTATGAACGACGTGGCAGCCACGGACAGGGGCAGCGGCGTTCGGGGTGGCGGTTCGGGCCGGGTCGGCGGTGCCGTCCGCGCGGTCGGCCGTGCCCTGCACCTCCCCGTGACCGGCACCGCGCGCGGCATCCGCAAGGTCACGCACGCGCACGGCGCGGGCGAGTCGGGTCTCGGCAAGCTGATCGAGCTGCACGCGGTGAACGGCGCCGGGGACGTCATGATCACGGTCGCGCTCGCGTCGACCGTGTTCTTCTCGGTGCCGACCGACGAGGCCCGTGGGCGTGTCGCGCTCTACCTGGCCATCACCATGGCCCCGTTCACCGTGCTGGCGCCCGTCATCGGGCCCTTGCTGGACCGGCTGCCGCACGGGCGGCGGGCCGCGATGGCCGGGGCGATGCTGGCCCGGGCGCTGCTGGCGCTGATCATCTCGGGGGCCGTGGCGAGCGGAAGCCTGGAGCTGTATCCCGCGGCACTGGGCGTGCTCGTGGCGTCCAAGGCCTACGGAGTGGTCCGCAGCGCGGTCGTGCCCCGGCTGCTGCCACCCGCCTTCTCCCTGGTGAAGGCGAACTCCCGGGTCACCCTGGCCGGACTGCTGGCCACCGGGGTGGCCGCGCCGATCGGGGCGGGCCTGCACGCCCTCGGCAACCCCTGGCCGCTGTACGGGGCGTTCGTGATCTTCGTCGCAGGGACGTTTCTGTCGTTCTCGCTGCCGCCCAAGGTCGACTCCGCCAAGGGCGAGGACGTGGCGCTGCTCGCGGCCGACGAACAGCATCTGCACGGGCCTCGGCGCAAGCAGCAGGCCAAACGGCCCGGGCTGCGGACCGTCGGGCCCGCCGTCACGCACGCCCTGGCCGCCAACGCCGCGCTGCGCTGTCTGTCCGGCTTCCTGATCTTCTTCCTCGCCTTCCTGCTGCGCGAGCACCCGCTGACCGGCGAGAGCGCGGCGGTCTCGCTGGGGATAGTCGGGGTCTCGGCCGGGGCGGGCAACGCGCTCGGTACGGCGGTGGGCGCCTGGCTGAAGTCGAAGGCGCCCGAGATCATCATCGTGACGGTCGTCGCGGTGGCGCTCGGCACGGCCGTCGTGGCCGCCCTGTTCTTCGGGGCGTTCCTCGTGGCCTGCCTGGCCGCCGTGGCCGGGTTCGCACAGGCGCTGGCCAAGCTGTCGCTGGACGCGCTGATCCAGCGGGACGTGCCGGAGCAGGTGCGCACCTCGGCGTTCGCCCGGTCCGAGACACTGCTGCAGATGGCGTGGGTGTTCGGCGGCGCGGTCGGCATCGTGATGCCGCTCAACGGCACCCTGGGTCTCGCCGTGGCCGCCGCGTTCGTGGCCGTCGGCTGGCTGAGCACGCTGCGCGGGCTGCTCGCCTCGGCCCGGCACGGCGGCCGGACCAGGGCGCGAGTGGCGTAACGAACCGGGCACGCCGTACCCCACGTGGGCGGACGGCCATGGGCGCCCGATAGCCTTCGGCCATGACCACGCTGCCCCGCGGCGAAGCCGCTGATGTAACACGTGCTGTGCGACGCCGCCGCGCCGTCGCCGCCGCCGGCGCCGTTACCGCCGGACTGCTCGTCCTGTCGGCCTGCGACAAGCCGACGCCCGTCGCGACCGTCACCGTTGGCCAGGACTCGGTCAACTCGGAGGCGCTCTGCTACAACGACGGCAAGGCGCTGGACGCCAAGTCGCTGGCGAAGTGCTCCAAGAAGGCGAAGGACATCAAGTCCATCAAGGTGGGTCAGGACCAGACGGTCCGCTTCGGCGTCGACCCGAAGATCGCGGACGCCGGCTGGACGATTCTGGTGAACGGCAACCCGTTCTCCGAGTCCAGCAAGCTGACCACCCGCACCCTCCCGTACAACGCGTTCTTCAACCAGCAGTACGGCACCCAGGGCGACACCAACACCGTGTCGATCCAGATGGGCAGCAACCCGCCCAAGGGCCTGTGGTCCTTCAAGGTGAAGAAGGCGGGCTGACCACGCCTTCCGCACGCGTCCTCGTCGCCACCGCCGTCCCGGCCGAACGGGACGCGGTGGCGGGCGCGTTCCCCGGCGAGACGGTCGCGGTACGGCTGCCGGGCGCCGGACTCGTCCGGGTCCCGGGCGGCCCCGACCTGCTGGCCGCCGGTGTCGGACCGGCCCTCGCCGCCGCCTCCACCGCCACCGCGCTGACCGCGGCGGCACTCGCCGGGGCGCCCTACGACCTCGTGATGTCCGCCGGGATCGGCGGGGGCTTCCCGCCCCGGGCGCCGCTCGGCTCGCTCGTCGTCGCCGACGCGATCACGGTGGCCGATCTGGGCGCCCAGACCGGCGACGGCTTCCTCCCGGTCACCGAACTCGGCTTCGGAACCGTCACCCACCGGCCGCCGGAATCACTCGTACGAGAAATTTCGCAGGCCACCGGCGCGCGTGTCGGCACCGTCCTCACCGTCTCCACCGTGACCGGCACCGCCGACCGCGCCGCCGAGCTGCGCGCCCGTCACCCCCGGGCCCTCGCCGAGGGCATGGAGGGGTTCGGCGTGGCCGAGGCGGCCGCCGCGCACGGCGTGCCCGTGCTGGAGATCCGCGCGGTGTCCAACCCGGTCGGCCCGCGCGACCGCGCCGCCTGGCGCATCGGCGAAGCCCTCGCCGCCCTCACCGAGGGCTTCGGGAAGCTCACGCCCGTACTGGAGAGTTGGAACCCGCATGACCGCTGAGCACCTGCAGATCGCGTACTCGCCCTGCCCGAACGACACCTTCGTCTTCGACGCCCTCGCGCACGGCCGCGTCCCCGGCGCACCCGCGCTGGACGTGACCTTCGCCGACATCGACATCACCAACGGCATGGCCGAGCGCGGCGAGTTCGACGTGCTGAAGGTGTCGTACGCGGTGCTGCCGTACGTACTGGAGGAGTACGCGCTGCTGCCCTGCGGCGGGGCGCTGGGCCGGGGCTGCGGTCCGCTGGTGCTGACCCGCGAGGAGGGTGCGGACCTGACGGGCCGTACGGTCGCGGTGCCCAGCGAGAAGTCCACCGCCTACCTGCTGTTCCGGCTGTGGGCCGCGGACACCCTGTCCGGCGGTGTCGGCGAGATCGTCGTCATGCCGTTCCACGAGATCATGCCGGCCGTGCGGGACGGCAAGGTCGACGCGGGGCTCGTCATCCACGAGGCGCGCTTCACCTACCAGAACTACGGGCTGCACAAGCTCGCCGACATGGGTGAGCACTGGGAGCGCACGACCGGGCTGCCGATCCCGCTGGGCGCGATCATCGCCAAGCGGTCGCTGGGCGCGGACACGCTGGACCGGCTCGCCGAGTCCGTGCGCGCCTCCGTGCAGGCCGCCTGGGACGACCCGCAGGCGTCCAGGCCGTACGTGATGGAGCACGCCCAGGAGATGGACCCGGCCGTCGCGGACCAGCACATCGGGCTGTACGTGAACGAGTTCACCGCCGCTCTCGGCGAGGACGGCTACGCCGCGATCCGCGGGCTCCTCACCCGTGCGGCCGCCGAGGGGCTGGTACCGCCCCTCGGTCCGGACGCACTCGCCTTCCCCTGAGGCCTCTCCCGCGTCTCCCGCGGGACCAGGGTCTGTTCGGCGGGCCCTGGTCCGCCGGTCAGACGTCGAGCTGGTCGGCGACCGCGCGCAGCAGGCCGGCGATCTTCTTGCCGGAGGTCTTCTCCGGGTAGCGGCCGCGCTCCAGGCCCGGCGTGATGTTCTCCAGGAGGGTCGTCAGGTCCTGCACGATCGAGGCCAGCTCGTCGGGCTTCTTCCGCTGGGCCGCCGCGACCGAGGGCGCCGGGTCGAGCACGGTCACCGAGAGCGCCTGGTCGCCGCGCTGACCGGCGACGACACCGAACTCCACGCGCTGTCCCGGCTTGAGCACATCCACTCCGGCGGGAAGAACCGAGGAATGCACGAAGACGTCACCGCCGTCGTCGCGGGAGAGAAAGCCGAAGCCCTTCTCACTGTTGAACCACTTGACTTTGCCGGTGGGCACGTCTGTCCTCGTCCTCGTACTCGTCGGGAAACTGCTCGGAAATGGTTTCTGACAGCAGAGAGCGGGTCGACCATGACCCGCCGCGACCAAGGCTAGTGGTCTACGGGCGGGTGACAAGACGTCCCCCGGTTGTTCTCTCGCGCTGGGAACTACCCTGGTCGGGTGCGTGACAAAACCCAACCGAATTCCGCCGGACCCGGTGACCGACTGATCCGCGCCGGTGTCATCGTGTTCTTCGTCGGGGCACTGGCCACTCTGGTCACCGTGGCCCCACTGCTCCTCGGTACCGATCCCTTCCCGACGTTCATGTTCGGCTTGAGCATGCTCATGGCCGTCGGATTCGTGATCGCCGGCGCGGGGATACTGCGCTCCGTCGCCGCCGGGCGGCGTCAGGCCGGGGAGACGGCGCCGGGCGCCTCGCGGTAGCCGGCCAGCCACGCCGGGAACGCGGCGAGGTCGTCGAGCACGACGTCCGCCCCGGCGGCGCGCAGTTCGTCCCCGTCGCAGGGGCCGGTGGCCACGGCCACGGACAGCGCGCCCGCCGTACGGGCGCCGCGGACATCACCCACGTGGTCGCCGACGTACACGCGCGCGCCGTGCTCACGCAGGGCGCGCGCCTTCTGCTCGGCCCACAGGTCGCCGACCACCACGTCCGGTTCCAGGCCCAGGTGGGCGAGGTGCAGATTGGCGTTCGGCTCGTACTTCGCCGTGACCACCATCGTCCGGCCCCCGGCCGCCCGCACCGCCTCCATCGCCTGCCGGGCACCGGCCATGGCGGGGGTCGTGCTGATCGCGGTCGTCGGGTACATCTCCCGGTACAGGTCGGCCATCGCGGCGACGTGCTCCGCCGGGAACCAGTTGATCAGCTCCTCCGCGAGGGGCGGGCCCAGCCGGGTCACCGCGAGATCGGCGTCGATGTACGTGCCCGTCCGCTCCGACAGCGCGAGGTAGCAGGCGCGGATGCCGGGGCGGGAGTCGATGAGGGTCATGTCCAGGTCGAAGCCGACGGTGAGAGTCATGGGCTCATTTTGCCTGGGGGTGCGGGGCCTCTTTGGCGCGGGTGGTTGTGCGGGTTTCGTCGTCGGGTGCGGGTGGCCCTTGCGGGGGCCTTCGCCGTCGGCGGGTGCGGGGCGTTCCATGGGGCGTGGGTGCGTGGTTCCTGGTTCAGCGGGAGCGCTGGGAGCGCCAGACCAGGTACAGGGCCGAGGCCACTGCCGCGCCCCGGACCACCCAGGGCCAGGTCTGGGTGAGGGCGTCGTTCATGTGGCCCTGGGCGATCGGGTCGCCCCAGCGGCCGGTGTTCCTGCCCCAGAGCCAGACCAGGCCCGCGACCGCCGCCGAGCCCGGCAGGACCAGTACCGCCCACTTCGTCTCGGCCGGGGTCAGGCGCCGGGAGCCGTAGGCGATGAGCCAGCCGAGGAGCAGCGCGAACCAGTTGCCGAGCACGGCGCCCGCGACCAGTGCGGCGGCGGCCAGCAGCAGGAGCGGGTTGGTCCAGCCGGCGGCCGGGCGGGGAAGCGGGAGGAGGAGGCGGCGGCGCGCGGGGGCCGGGGCCTCGTCGATCGCCTCTTTCGCCTCCTCCGGCTCCTTCAGGGCGGGTCGTTCCGTCCCTTCGGGGTCCTTCGGGGGGCGTTTGAGCAGGTCGGGGATCTCCACACCGCCGACGAACCCCGGGACGGAGTCACCGGCCGCGGTGCCGAACGGGCTGTCGTCCACCCGCCACCAGTCGGGCCGGGCCGCGCTGTCCCCGAGCTCGTGCGCGGCGGCCAGGTGCGGCGGTGAGGCGCCCGTGCGCGGGGCGGGCGGCTCCGGTTCGGCGGGGCGCGGGCGCGGTACGACCCGGCGCAGCCCCTTGGGCCGCTCCTCCGGCTCCGGCTCGCGCTGCACGGGCACGACGGTGACGGGCGGCTGCGGGGCCGCCGCGGTGCCGCCCGCGGCCTCGACCACCTCGTCCGGCGTGCCGAGCCGGTCCAGGATGCGGCGCACGGCGGCCGGGCTGTCCACCGCCGTCCTGGCGCGGTGCCGGTCGATCTCGTCGCGCAGGTGCGACACCAGCCGCATCCGGGTGGACGACGGCAGCTGCCGTTGCTGAGCGACGTCCCCGACGCGGCTCAGATACTCGTAGACGACCTGATCGCTCTCGATCCCCACGGAACCCCTCCGGGGCGACGCCGATGAAACCCCTTGCCGATGAAACCCGTTGAGGAAGGTAGCGCAGACCGGCATCGAACAGCCCACCCGGCGTTCGGCACGGCACCCGCTAACGTGGGTCAGATGAGCCCCGAGGCCAACCCAGCCCCCCGTTCCCTCGCCGAATCGCTCCGCATGAGGGACGACGCCTCGCTGGCCGCGCTGCTGCGCAGCCGCCCCGATCTCATCACCCCCGTCCCCACCGACCTCACCCAGCTCGCCACCCGCGCCGGCACCCGCGCCTCGGTGCTGCGGGCGCTGGAACGGCTGGACCGGTTCACCCTCCAGACGGCGGAGGCGCTGGCCGTGGCCCCGGACCCGGCGTCGCACGGGACGCTGCTCGGCCTGATGGCGGGGGACGCGGGCGACGCGGCCGTGGCCGCCGCGCTGCCCCGCGCCGTCGCCGTCCTGCGCGAACAGGCGCTGGTGTGGGGCGACGACGACCGGCTGCGGCTGGTGCGCACCGCGCAGGAGGTGCTCGCGCCCTCCGCGCAGCACCCCTCCCCCACCGGTCTCGGCCCGAGCGTGCAGGAGGCCACCTCGGGCATGTCGCCGGGGCGGATCCAGGAGATCGTCGCCTGCGCCGGGCTGCCCTCCACGCACGACTCGGTCTCCGCGGTCACCGCGCTGACCGCCCTGTTCGCCGACCGCCGGAAGATGGCCAAGCTGCTCGCCCAGGCGCCGGAGGCCTCCCGGGAGGTGCTGTCCCGGCTGGTGTGGGGGCCGCCGTACGGGCAGGTCACCCCGGAACCGGCGGCGCATCTGCGCTGGCTGCTGGACCGCGGCCTGCTGCTGCCGACCGCGCCCGGCACCGTGGTGCTGCCCCGCGAGGTGGCGCTGCACCTGCGCGAGGGCCGCGCCCACCGCGCGCCCGAGCCGCGGCCGCCCGCCGTGGAGCCCGCCGCCACGCACGGGGCGCAGGTGGTGGACGCCACCGCGGCCGGGCAGGCGTACACCGCGCTGGCCACCGTCGAGGAGCTGCTGAAGGACTGGGACGAGGGCGGCCCCGCCGTGCTGCGGGCCGGCGGTCTGAGCGTGCGGGACCTGAAGCGGACCGCCGTCGCCCTCGACGTGTCCGAGCCGGTCGCCGCGTTCTGGATCGAGCTGGCCTACGCGGCCGGGCTGCTCGCCTCCGACGGCGAGGCCGACGAGCGGTACGCGGCCACGCCCGCCCACGACGAGTGGCTGGAACAGCCCCCCGCCGAACGCTGGGCCCGGCTGGCCCAGACCTGGCTGACCGCCACCCGGACGCCGGGCCTGATCGGCGGACGGGACGCCAAGGACCGCACGTTGTCCGCGCTGGGCCCGGGACTCGACCGGTCCGCCGCGCCCGAGGTACGGCACCGGGTGCTGGCCCTGCTGGCCGGGCTCCCGGCGGGTGCGGCGCCGGCGGCCGAGGCGATCCTGGCCCGGCTGCGCTGGGAGCGGCCGCTGCGCGGTCCCCGGCCGGACGGCGAGGAGGACCTGCGCTCCCGGCTCGCCCGCTGGACCCTGGCGGAGGCGGAACTGCTCGGTATCACCGGGCGCGGCGCGCTGTCCGCGCACGGCCGGGCAATGCTGGGCGCGGCCACGGCCGAGCAGGCGGCGGCCGGGGCGGAGTCCTCCGGTCCCGGTGACAAGCTGCCCGTCCACCACCGCCCGGCCGCCCCGGCCGAGCCGCTGACCGCGGCCGAGCAGGTTGTCGCCACCGGCGCCGCCGCCCGGCTCCTCGCGCCGCTGCTGCCCGAGCCCCTGGACCACGTGCTGCTCCAGGCCGACCTGACGGCGGTGGCCCCGGGCCCGCTGCGGCGTCCGCTCGCCGACACGCTCGGGGTCCTCGCGGACGTCGAGTCCAAGGGCGGGGCGACCGTCTACCGCTTCACCCCGGCCTCGGTCCGCCGCGCGCTCGACGCCGGGCGGACCGCCGCCGACCTGCACGCCTTCCTCACCGCGCACTCCCGTACGCCGGTCCCGCAGCCGCTGGCCTACCTCATCGACGACGTGGCCCGCAGGCACGGCCATCTGCGGGTGGGCGCGGCCTCCGCGTACGTGCGCTGCGACGACGACGCGCTGCTGAACGAGATCCTCGCCGACAAGCGGTCGGCCGCCCTGCGGCTGCGCCGGCTGGCGCCGACCGTCCTCGCCACCCAGGCGGACCCGGCCGCGCTGCTGGAGGGGCTGCGCGCGATGGGATACGCGCCGGCGGCGGAATCAGCCGAGGGCGACGTGCTCATCGCCCGCGCCCATGCCCACCGCACCCCGCAGCGCACCGCGCCCGAGCCGGTGCCGGACGGCCCGCCGCCGCCCGACGCCACGCTGCTCTCGGCGGCGATCCGGGCGATCCGGGCGGGCGACCTCGCCGCCACCGCGCCGCGCAAGACCACCGGTGCCGCTCCCGCGCGGGGCGATCTGCCCCGCACCGGCTCCGCCGAGACCCTGGCCACCGTGCAGGCCGCCGTACTGACCGGCGAGGCCCTGTGGATCGGCTACGTCAACGCCGAGGGCAGCGCCAGCCAGCGGGTGATCGCCCCGATCCGGGTCGAGGGCGGCTTCGTCACGGCGTACGACCACACGGCCGACGAGGTACGCACGTACCCGCTGCACCGCATCACGGGAGTCGCCGAACTGGAGGAGTAGCCGGCAGACCGCGCGGCAGCCCTGAGAAGAAGCCGCCCGTGGGCAGGCCGAAGTGGTCGCGGGCAGCGGCCTCCGGGACGCCGGACGGCACCGGGTCACCGGAGTGGGTGTCGGCGCCGGGTCGCGGGTCGGTCCACGGGTCGGTCAGCGGGGCAGCCGAGTGGTCGCGGGCGGCCGTCTGCGGGAGGCCGGACGGCACCGGGCCGCCGGGACCGGTGCCCGCGCCGGAACCGACGCCGGGTCGCATCGGCCCGCGAGCGGGCCAGAGCGGCAGCCGAAGTGGTCGCGGGCGGCCGTCTGCGGGACGCCGGGCGCCACCAGGTCACCGGAACCGGTGTCGCACCGGGCCGCGCGTCGGTCCGCCGTGGACCGGTCGGCAACCCCGCACCGGAGCGTTCGCGGGCAGGCCGAAGTGGTCGCGGGGGGGCCGCCTCCGGGACGCCGGACGGCACCGGGTCACCGGAACCGGTGCTCGCACCGGAACCGACGCCGAGTCACGCGTCGGCCCGCGGACCGGTCAGCAACCCCGCACGGGAGCGTTCGTGGGCAGGCCGAAGTGGTCGCGGGCGGCGGCCCGCAGGGCGCCGGACGGCATGGAGTCGCCGGTGTCCGCGTCCGCCTGGTGGGCGAAGTGGGCGTCCACCCACTGCCCGTATCCAGCGCCGTCCGGCGGGCGCTGCGCCGACACCACGCGGTAGCCGCCGGGCGCGCCCTCGTCCCGCCGCAGCCGCAGCACCTGGGGGCCCTGGGCGCCGCCGCACTCCAGCAACGCGCCCGCCCGCACCCCGTACTCCAGACACAGCGTGCTCACGCCCGCCCGCACCTGGCCGCCCTGCTCCTCGAGGTCCTGTGCCTGCGCCCGGCAGAACCACCGCGCCCGCAGCCCGGGCACCGCCTCCCCGTATCCGCCGCCCCGGGAATCGGCGACCAGCCGGGCCTCGATCACCGGCCGCACCTCGCTCCACAGGTGCGCGTCGACGTCCGCCCGCCCGTGAGCGCCGTCGGTGCCCGGTCCCATCGCCCACACCCCGGTCGCCACCAGCACTCCGGTGGCCGCCAGACCGGTCCCCCACCTGCCCACGGTCATAGCCCCGCCCTCCTCACCGGGCCGCGCCCCCGCGCCGCACCCGCACGTGAAGACCCGCGGCGGACGCCAGGGGTTGCAGGCGACCCGCCGCGATCATCCGCCGGTAGGGCACACTGGACGTTTGGCCGTGCCGAAGGGAAGTACGTAGGTGAACGGACCGCTTATCGTCCAGTCGGACAAAACCCTGCTCCTGGAAGTCGACCACGAGCGGGCCGACGAGTGCCGTCGGGCCATCGCGCCCTTCGCCGAGCTGGAGCGGGCCCCCGAGCACATCCACACCTACCGGGTCACCCCGCTCGGCCTGTGGAACGCGCGGGCCGCGGGGCACGACGCCGAGCAGGTCGTGGACGCGCTGGTGCAGTACAGCCGCTACCCGGTGCCGCACGCGCTGCTCGTGGACATCGCCGAGACGATGGACCGGTACGGCCGCCTCACCCTCTCCAAGCACCCCGCGCACGGACTCGTGCTCACCACCACCGACCGGCCGGTGCTGGAGGAGGTGCTGAAGTCCAAGCGGATCGCCCCGCTCGTCGGCGCCCGCATCGACCCGGACAGCGTCATCGTGCACCCCTCCGAGCGCGGGCAGATCAAGCAGACGCTGCTGAAGCTGGGCTGGCCGGCCGAGGACCTCGCCGGGTACGTGGACGGCGAGGCGCACCCGATCGAGCTGCTGGAGGACACCTGGGCGCTGCGCCCGTACCAGAAGCAGGCCGTGGAGAACTTCTGGCACGGCGGCAGCGGTGTGGTCGTGCTGCCCTGCGGCGCCGGGAAGACCCTGGTCGGCGCCGGGTCGATGGCGCAGGCGAAGTCCACCACCCTGATCCTGGTCACCAACACCGTCTCGGCCCGGCAGTGGAAGCACGAGCTGGTGAAGCGGACCTCGCTGACCGAGGACGAGATCGGTGAGTACAGCGGGACCAGGAAGGAGATCCGCCCGGTCACCATCGCCACCTACCAGGTGCTGACGACCCGGCGGAAGGGCGTCTACCCGCACCTGGAGCTCTTCGACTCCCGGGACTGGGGACTCATCGTCTACGACGAGGTGCACCTGCTGCCCGCCCCCGTCTTCAAGTTCACCGCCGATCTCCAGGCGCGGCGGCGGCTGGGGCTCACCGCGACCCTGGTGCGCGAGGACGGCCGCGAGTCGGACGTCTTCTCGCTCATCGGGCCCAAGCGGTTCGACGCGCCCTGGAAGGAGATCGAGGCGCAGGGCTACATCGCGCCGGCCGACTGCGTCGAGGTCCGCGTCAACCTGACCGACTCCGAGCGGCTGGCGTACGCGACCGCCGAGACGGAGGAGAAGTACCGCTTCTGCGCCACCACCGCGACCAAGCGGAAGGTCACGGAGGCCATCGTGCGCCGGTTCGCCGGGCAGCAGATCCTCGTCATCGGCCAGTACATCGACCAGCTCGACGAGCTGGGCGAGCATCTGGACGCCCCGGTCATCAAGGGCGAGACCTCCAACGCCCAGCGCGAGAAGCTCTTCGACGCCTTCCGTGAGGGCGAGATCAGCGTGCTGGTCGTCTCCAAGGTCGCCAACTTCTCCATCGACCTGCCCGAGGCCACGGTCGCCATCCAGGTGTCCGGCACCTTCGGCTCCCGCCAGGAGGAGGCCCAGCGCCTCGGCCGCGTCCTGCGTCCCAAGGCCGACGGCCACCAGGCCCACTTCTACTCGGTCGTCGCCCGCGACACCATCGACCAGGACTTCGCCGCCCACCGCCAGCGGTTCCTGGCGGAGCAGGGCTACTCCTACCGGATCGTGGACGCCGACGAGATCCTGGCCGAGGGCACCGGCTGAGCGACGGTGAGCGCCGCGCCCGCCAGTAGCGCGAGCGTCAGCAGTGGGTACGGCGAGGCCAGTGGCTGCTGCCACCAGGGCAGGCGCAGGTCGCCGTATCCCTGGTGGGGGACCAGCCAGAGCGTGCGGGCGGTGAAGACGGCCGCCGTCGCGGCCGCGAGCCGCGGGCGGCCGTCGGCCAGCAGCACCGCCAGCAGCGGCACGCACCACACCCAGTGGTGGGACCAGCTGATCGGGGAGACCAGCAGGGCCGTGAACGCGGTCAGCAGGATGCCGTGGCGGTCCTGCGAGGCACGGGCCGCCAGGTAGAGGCCGGCCACGCCCACGGCCGCCGCCGTGAGGATCCAGCAGATCCCCGGCGCCGGGTCGTGCAGCGCGCGGGCGGTCAGCCCCTGCAGGGACTGGTTGTCCACGATCCACACCTTGCCCACCCGGCCGGTCTCGTACAGCCGCCGTGTCCAATACTCGGCGCTCGCGGCGGGGAGCAGCAGGGTGCCGAGCAGGACGGTGGCGGCGAAGGCCGCCGTCGCCGTGGCCGCCTCACGGGTGCGGCCCCTCAGCAGCAGGTAGGCGATGAAGATCGCCGGGGTGAGTTTGACGCCGGTCGCCAGGCCGAGGGCCAGGCCCTTTCCCCGGGCGCCCGGGGGGCGGGTCAGGTCCCACAGGACCAGGCAGGTGACGGCGAGGTTGATCTGGCCGAAGAGGAGTGTCTGGAAGACCGGTTCGAGCCAGAGGGCCAGGGCGGTGGCCGTGCACAGGAGGGGCGGGGGCAGGGGCGGCCGGTGCGGAGGGGCCGGCGTCAGGGGGCCGGGCGGAGGCAGGGGCGGGCGTGGTGGCGGGGAACGGTGTGGTGGCGGGGAACGGTGTGGTGGCGGGGGTGGAGGGTGTGCCGCGAGCCGGGCGGAGAGGGAGACGAGCCCGGCGAGCAGGAGCGCGTTGCCCGCGAGGAACGCCGCCTTCAGGACCGGTACCGGAATCCAGCTCGCCGGGATGAGCAGGACCGCCGCGAAGGGCGGATAGGTCGCCGGCAGCCGCCAGGGGGTGGCCGTCAAGCCGTACAGGTCGCCGCCGTGGAGGGCGGCGGCACCCTCGGCCCGGTAGACCAGCAGATCGGCCATCGGGGCGTGTCGCAGCAGGCACAGGGTGGCGAAGGAGCAGAGGGAGACCGCCAGGAGGAGCGGGGGCAGCAACGAGGGGAGACGAGGTGGCAGGGCAGGGAGGAGGGGCTTCACCGTCCGTTTCCGCACGAAGGTGACCCTATGTCGTCATTTGCGGCGAACGCCCGCCTCCTCGCCGTACTCGCCGAGGATCACGACCCCGAACGCGGCCTCCACGAACACCTTGACGGCACGCAGGGCGTTGCCGAGGGGGTGGTGATGGGGGCCGTCCATGGCCGTGGCACCGGAGGGGGGCCGGACAGGGGCTGGAGAAATGGTCGCTGCGCTCATGTCTCCATGGTGGAACTTCGAGCGCGTGTCCGGAATCGGTCTCCGGGTCCAATTCCCGGGGAGCGCGCATAGCCCTCCGGGTGGAGCGCTCCCCTACACAGGACGGACCCCGTCCCCTAGGGCCTGCCCGGCCCAGAATGCGCGGGAGACAAAATCCATTGGCCCCGTCGCCCCACTCTCACTTAAAATCTCCGCTCTTGCCCGCCTCCCTCTCGGAGTGCCGCCGCCCGGCCGGAAACCGGACGGCACCGTCGCCGGCCCGAAACCGACGGCATTCGTCGTAGCCACGCAGCAGGCCCATCCGGAGGCACCCCCTTGTCCACGCCCGCCCACGAAAAGCTCGACGGCCCATTCGACGGCTCACCCGGCGACCCGCTGGCCCGAGAGCGCTCCCACCTGGCCTCGTCCCGGTCGGCCCTGCGCGCCATGCGCGAGGACGTCGAGGCGCTGGACATCAGCGACGTCAGCGCGAACTGGGTCAACGCCGCGGTGCTCGCCCGCCAGATCGACGAGCGCATCAAGGCGCTGGCCGACCTCAGCGGCACCCCCCTGTTCTTCGGCCGGCTCGACTATCTGCACGCCCCGGGGGCCGCACGGGCGGAGGGCGCGGAGGGCGAGCAGTTCTACATCGGGCGGCGGCATGTGCACGACGCCGACGGTGATCCGATGGTCATCGACTGGCGTGCCCCGGTCTCGCAGCCGTTCTACCGCGCGTCCAAGAAGGCCCCGATGGACATCGCGCTGCGCCGCCGCTTCGGCTACACCGGCGGCGACCTCACGGCGTACGAGGACGAGCACCTGTCCGACCCGGGCGAGGCGGCCACCACCAGCAAACTGCTCCAGCAGGAGATCGAGCGGCCGCGCGTCGGCCCGATGCGCGACATCGTGGCCACCATCCAGCCCGAGCAGGACGAGATCGTCCGCAGCGGGCTCGGCGGGACCGTCTGCGTGCAGGGCGGCCCCGGCACCGGGAAGACGGCCGTCGGCCTGCACCGGGTCGCCTATCTCCTCTACGCGCACCGGGAGCGGCTCGCACGCACCGGCACGCTGGTCATCGGACCGAACCGGTCCTTCCTGCACTACATCGAGCAGGTCCTGCCGGCGCTCGGCGAGCTGACCGTGCAGCAGGCGACGGTCGACGACCTGGTCGCGCAGGTGGAGGTGCGCGGCACGGACGACGCGGCCGCCGCCGTGGTCAAGGGCGACGCCCGGCTGGCCGAGGTGCTGCGCCGGGCCCTGTACTCCCATGTGAGCATGCCCACCGAGCCGGTCATGGTGGTGCGCGGCTCGCGGCGCTGGCGGGTCCCGGCGTACGAACTGGAGGAGCTGGTCCGCGAGTTGCTGGACCGGGACATCCGCTACGGCGCCGCACGCGAGGCCCTGCCGCAGCGGATCGCGCACGCGGTGCTGGTGCAGATGGAGCGGGCCGGGGAGGCGCCGGACGACCGGGTGCAGGACGCGGTCGCCCGCAACAGCGCGGTCAAAGCCGCCGTGAAGGCGGCCTGGCCGGCCGTGGAGCCGGCGAAGCTCGTCCTGCGGCTGCTGAGCGACGCCGATTTCCTCGCCGAGCACGCCGAGGGGATCCTCGACGAGGACGAGCAGAAGACGATCCTGTGGGCCAAGCCGGTGCGCAGCGTGAAGTCGGCGAAGTGGTCGGCGGCGGACGCGGTGCTGATCGACGAGGCGACCGACCTGATCCAGCGCACGCACTCGCTGGGCCATGTCGTCCTGGACGAGGCGCAGGACCTGTCCCCCATGCAGTACCGGGCCGTCGGGCGCCGCTGCACCACGGGCAGCGCGACCGTCCTCGGCGACCTGGCGCAGGGCACCACTGCGTGGGCGACCCGGAGCTGGGACGAGGCGCTGGCCCATCTCGGCAAGCGTGAGGGGGTCATCGAGGAGCTGACGGCCGGTTTCCGTGTCCCCACGGACGTCATCACGTACGCCTCCCGGCTGCTCCCGCACATCGCTCCGGGTCTGACCCCGGTCGCCTCGGTCCGGGAGAACCCGGGCTTCTTCGAGGTCCGCACCGTTGCCGAACCGGCCGAAGTGGTCAGCGCCTGCGAGGAGTTGCTGCGGCACGAGGGCTCGACGGGCCTGATCGCCGCGGACGCCCGCATCCCGGTCCTCGCCGAGGCGCTGGCCGCGGCCGGGATCGCCCATCTCGCCCCGGGTGAGGAGACCACCCGCGAGACCCGGCTCACCCTGGTACCGGCCTCGCTCGCCAAGGGCCTGGAGTACGACTACGTCGTCCTCGACGAACCGCAGGCGGTGGTGGACGGCGAACCGGACGAGCGGACCGGCCTGCGCCGGCTGTACGTGGCCCTGACCCGTGCGGTGTCCGGCCTGACCGTGACCCACACCGCCCCGCTGCCCGGGCAGCTCGCCGACTAGGCTCCTGTGACGTCCCGCTCCGTCACGTCCCCCCGGAAGGCGCCCAGTTGAGCACCCCACCGCCGTCGCACCCCGCCCACCAGCAGGCACCGGGGCCCTACGCGCCGGGGCCGGGGCCGTACGCGCCGGGGCCGGGGCCGTACGGGCAGCCTTCCGGGCCGTATCAGCAGGCACCCGGGCCGTACGCGCAGCCTCAGCCGGCGGCGCCCGGGCCGTACCCCCCGGCGCCCGGTCCGTACCCGGGCGCCGGGCCGGCGGGCGGGCCGGTGGCGGGGTGCCAGATGTGCGGGGCGGCTCCCGCGGCGCCGGTGACGGTCCGCGGCCACCAGGGCATGCTGGTGATCATGCGGTTCCTGCGCCGCCAGGGCGTGTTCTGCCACACCTGCGCGCTGGCCGTCTTCCGGGACATGCAGGCGGACACCCTGGTCATGGGCTGGTGGGGCCCGCTGTCGGTGTTCATCACGCCGTTCACGCTGCTGGCCAACCTCGGCGCCCTGTCCGGCATCCGGCGGATCCCGGCACCGGTCACTCCCGGTTGGCGGCCACCGCTGGACCCGGGCCGGCCGGTGTTCCGGCGCCCGGCCGGCATCCTCGCCCTCGTCCCGCTCGCCGTGCTGGGCCTGCTGGTCCTCGCCGTCACGGCCCTCGTCGTCATCGGCCTCGTGGCAGGGCCGGGCGACAGCGGCAGCGACGACGGCACGGGCACCGGGAGCGCCGGCGTGACCCTGAAGGCCGATTCGTGCGCGCGCAACGACGCCTCCTGGCCGGCGCAGGAACTGAAGCCCGTGGACTGCGGCTCACCGGACGCCCAGTACCGCGTCATCGACCCGAAGAGCGGCTCCTGCGCGTCCGGGGACTACGCCGCCTACGCGCGGTACAGCGACGACGGCACGTCCTTCTGTCTGCGCCCCCTGAAGGGCCGGGCTTCTTAGGGCCTGTCCGAGCGGGCCAGGGCCACGTCCTCGTCGAGCACGGACCGCCACTGCTCGACCGCCGCCGCCGAGACGGGTCCGAGCCAGCCGCCGGGGCGGGCCGCCCCGCCGATGTGGAACGCCTCGATGCCGGCGGCGCGGAGCCGCGGCACATGGTCGAGACGCAGACCGCCGCCCACCATGATCTGCTGCTCGTAGCCGGGCTTGCCGCCGAGCGCCGCCTCGGACACCAGCGTCGGCAGCCCCGCGTCCACGCCGGCCGCGGCTCCGGCCGTCAGATACGTGTCCAGGCCGGGCAGACCGGCGATCCGGCGGCGCAGGGTGTCGCGGTCGGCGGTGCGGTCGATCGCCCGGTGGAAGGTCCAGCGGCAGCCGTCCAGCGCGGACACCAGCCGCTCCACGGCGGCCAGGTCCACCCCGGCCGCCGCGTCGAGGAATCCGAGCACGAACTGGTCGGCGCCCGCGTCCCGCATCTCGTGCGCGACCCGGACCAGCCGGTCCACGTCACCGGCCGCGAAGCCGTCCGCCAGCCGCAGCATCACGCGCAGGTCGATGTCGACGGCGGCCCGGATCCCGGCGACGGTGGCGGCCGGCGGGGTGAGTCCGTCGGCCGCCATCTCGGTGACCAGTTCCAGGCGGTCCGCGCCTCCGGCCTGGGCGGCGACCGCGTCCTCGATGTCGAGGGCGATCACCTCCAGGACTGCACGCTTGCTCATGGCACCCCATTCATCGGCGGTATGCGTCGGCGGTTCATCGACGGCTACAGGTCTAGTCCAATCCAAGACTACGCCGATCCGGGTACGCCCTTCAGCCGAAGATGTTCAGCTCCCCCTCCCGCGCCCCCGCCAGCTCGTACGCCGTGCCGGACACCGGCCGCCCGGAGTACAGCCGTACGAGGGTGGGCGCGTCGCCGATGTACCGGGCGGGCGGGGCGTCCCCGGCCACGGCGCCCAGCCGCAGCGGCTCGTCCAGGTCGTCGAGGTCGGCGTGCAGCGACAGGTGCTCCTTCTCACGCGTGACGTGGGCCAGCAGCGCCAGCGCGTCCGGCAGCCCCGCGCCCGCGTACGCCCCGGGCTCGCCCAGGACCTCCCGTACGTCCCCGGCGTGCACCCACTCCCCGAGCGCGAGCACGTCCAGCGCCCCGCCGGCCTTGGCGATCACCGGGCCCGCCTCGGTCATCCCGCGCTCCAGCTCGTCCACGACCTGGGCGTTCGTCCACCGGGCGCGTTCGGCGATGTCCCGGTCGTTGGACTCGGGCGAGAACACGCCCTTCTCGAACCGGCTCTCCACCACCCGCGTCAACGCGGCGGAACAGTGCGCCAGCACGTCCCGCACCGTCCATCCCGGACAGGCGAGGGTCGGCAACGCGAAGTCCGCGTCCGTCCGCGCCCGCAACAGCGGTACCAGCACGTCCCTCTCGGCGCTCAGCAGCCGGCCGGGCAGCTCGGGGTCCCGTACGTCTTGCACATCCGCAGGAGTCGTCATACACGTCACGCTAGGGGGCCGGCCGGCGCACGTCACGGAACAATGGGGGTATGGCCGACCTCGACGCCCTGCGTGCCCGATTCGCCCGCGCCCTGGAAGGGGCCCGCGGCCCCGGCGGCGGCCCCGATCCCGCCCCGTACGCCGACAACCTCCTGGGCCGCTGGCAGGAGCCGCAGCGCCACTACCACACGCTGACCCACCTCACGGCGGTCCTGGACCACATCGACACGCTCGAGAAGCACGCGGCCGACCCGGACGCGGTGCGCCTGGCCGCCTGGTTCCACGACGCGGTCTACCTGCCCGACCGCTCCGAGAACGAGGAACGCTCCGCGGCACTGGCGGAACGCGCGCTGCCCGAGGCGGGGGTGCCGGCACCGAGGACGGCCGAGGTCGCCCGCCTGGTCCGCCTCACCGTCACCCACGACCCCGCGGACGACGACCCCGACGGCCAGGTCCTCTGCGACGCGGACCTGGCGATCCTCGCCTCGTCCCCTTCGGCGTACGCCCACTACACGGCCGAGGTCCGCGAGGAGTACCACTTCATCCCCAACGAGGCCTTCCGCGAGGGCCGCGCCGCCATCCTGCGCCAACTCCTGGATCTGCCCCGCCTGTTCCACACCCCGCACGGCCAGGAGCACTGGGAACGCACGGCTCGGTACAACCTCACGGGCGAACTGGAACTGCTGTCGGGCTGAGGGGCTTCGCCGAGCATCCGGAAATACCGTCGCCCCCAGCAGAGCACCCCCCTAGGGTTCGCCCCATGCGACCTATAAACGGGGACGACGTGATGAAGGCCGTCGAGGGGTGTCTGGCGGTGCTGGGGCCCGTGGCGGGGCGGGACTGGGAGGGGGTGCGGGCGGCCGGGCTGGAGTGGAGCTGCCGGGAGACCGTGGAGCACGTCGCGAGTGATCTGATCGCCTACGCCGGGCAGTTGGCCGGACGGCCGCGGGACGCCTATGTCCCGTTCGACATCAGGCTCGACGAGGGCACCGACAACGACGGGCTGCTGGAGGTCGTGCGGACGACCGGTGTGCTGCTCGCCGCCGCCGTGCGGACCACCCCGGCGCACGTCCGCGCCTTCCACCCCTACCCGTTCCGCAGCGCCGACCGTGAGGGCTTCGCCGCGATGGGTGTCGCCGAGGTGGTGCTGCACACGCATGACGTCACCCGGGCACTCGGCGTCGAGTACACGCCGCAGGAGGGTCTCGCCGAGGCCGTGCTCGGCTGGCTCTTCCCGCATGTGCAGCCCGGCACCGCGGCCTGGCCGACCCTGCTCTGGGCGACCGGCCGGGGTGAACTGCCGGGGCGGGCGCCGGTCACCGAGTGGCGCTGGCGCAACAATCTCGTCGTCCCCACCGAGCGGCTCGATCTGGTCGGGCTGCGGCCGGCCGTCGCACGGGACCTCCGGCTGGGCGGCGACGGCGGCCTGGACTGGATCGAGGGCGGGCCCTACGAGGGCACGCGGGAGGCCGCCGGCTTCCTGGTGAAGGCGTACGAAGGCGGCGTGCACCGGCCGGAGTTCGGGGTCTTCGCCCTCGTGCGGAAGGAGGACGGCCGCGCGGTCGGCGGCATCGGCTTCCACAGCGCGCCGGACGATGACGGCCGGGTGGAGATCGGCTACGACCTTGCGGAGGGTGCCCGCGGGCAGGGCTACGCCACCGAGGCGGTGCGCGCGCTGGCGGACTGGGCGCTGGCCCGGGACGACGTCGGTTCCCTGTTCGCGACCGTCGAGCGGGAGAACACCGCCTCCCAGGCCGTACTGGCCCGGGCCGGCTTCACCCGGGTGAGCGAGGAGGACGGCAGCGGCGCGGAGCTGGCCTACGAGCTGCGGCGCTGAGCGAGCCCCTTGGGCCGGCGCAGTCCGGAGGCACGCAGCAGCCGCACCACCTCGCGGCTGCTGACCTGCACCGCCCCGGCGGCCACCGCGTCCGTGTACCGGTGCGACGGAAGGTCGTAGTGGTCACGCTCGAAGGCCCGCCGGGGCACGCCCAACCCGGCCGCGAACACGTGCAGTTCGTCGTAGGAGACGTCACTGACCAGGTGCGACCACATGCGGCCGTGACCGGGCCAGGCAGGCGGGTCGATGTAGACGGTCACGGGCGCCTCACGAGGACGGCGTCCCGCCCATGGCCCGTCCCAGCGACCCCACCGATGCGACCTGGACGCCCGCCTTGTGGCACACCCAGTGCGGGTCGGCGCCCAGTTCCGGCTCCACGTCCAGGGCGTGCGGGTCGCCCGAGCCGCACACCGGGCACAACGGCCAGCGGCCGTAGCGCTCCAGCAGCGCGTCCTGGACGTCCTGCGCGACCAGCCCGGGCAGGAAGGGCACGCCGTCCGGCCACTGCTCGACCCACCAGCGCCGTTCGGCGACGGAGTCCTCCACCAGTGAGACCACGTCGGCCTCGGCGACCCGGCCCGCGACCAGGTCGGCCAGGACCAGCGCGCGGGCCGCGTGCAGCGCCTGCTCGAGCGGTGTGAATGACTCCATGGTCCCATTGTGCGCACTCTTGACCGCGGGACGGAACCGAAAATATCTTTCATTGGTGACCCAGGACGTGAAGGAAATTTTCGGCAGTCCGGGCGGCTCCCTCGCCGCGAAGGTGCGCACCCTCGCCCCCTCCATGACCCGTTCCATGCACCGCGTCGCCGAGGCCGTCGCGGGCGACCCGGCCGGCTGCGCCGCCCTCACGGTCACCGGCCTCGCCGAACTGACCGGCACCAGCGAGGCGACGGTCGTGCGCACCGCCCGCCTGCTCGGCTATCCCGGCTACCGCGATCTGCGCCTCGCCCTCGCCGGCCTGGCCGCTCAGCAGCAGTCGGGCCGCGCGCCCGCGATCACGACGGACATCGCCGTGGACGACCCCATCGCGGACGTCGTGACCAAGCTCGCCTACGAGGAGCAGCAGACCCTCGCCGACACCGCCGCGGGACTGGACACCGCGCAGCTCGGCGCGGCCGTCGCCGCGCTCGCGGGCGCCCGCCGCACCGATGTGTACGGCATCGGTGCCTCCGGTCTGGTCGCCCAGGACCTCACCCAGAAGCTGCTGCGGATAGGGCTCATAGCCCACGCGCACAGCGATCCGCATCTCGCCGTGACCAACGCGGTGCAGCTGCGTTCGGGTGATGTGGCGATCGCCATCACCCACTCGGGTTCCACCGGCGACGTCATCGAGCCGCTCCGGGTCGCGTTCGACCGCGGGGCGACGACCGTCGCCATCACCGGCAGGCCCGACTCGCCGGTGACGCAGTACGCCGACCACGTGCTGACGACGTCCACGTCACGGGAGACGGAGCTGCGGCCCGCCGCGATGTCCTCCCGGACGAGTCAGCTGCTGGTGGTGGACTGCCTGTTCGTCGGGGTGGCACAGCGGACGTACGAGAGTGCGGCGCCCGCGCTGGCCGCGTCCTACGAGGCGCTGGCGCACCGGCACCGCTCCACCCCCAGGTGAGTGCAAGCACGCGAATCGGAGAGAGCCACCCCCCATGACCTCCCATGACCTGCGCAACGAGCTGGAGTCCCTCACCACCGAAGCCTTCCGGCCGGAACTCGCGGAGATCGACCGGCTGCCCACCCTCGACATCGCCCGCCTCATGAACGGCGAGGACGCGGGCGTGCCCGCCGCCGTCGCCGCGCGGCTGCCGCATATCGCCGCCGCCATCGACGCCGTGGCCGAGCGCATGGCCCGCGGCGGGCGCCTGGTCTACGCCGGCGCCGGCACCGCCGGGCGGCTCGGCGTCCTCGACGCCTCCGAGTGCCCGCCCACCTTCAACACCGAGCCCGGTCAGGTCGCCGGCCTGATCGCGGGCGGCCCCGAGGCGATGGTCACCTCGGTCGAGGGCGCCGAGGACTCCGCGGAACTGGCCCGCGCGGACCTGGACGCGCTGAAGATCCGGCCCGAGGACACGGTGGTCGGCATCTCCGCCTCCGGCCGCACCCCGTACGCCGTGGGCGCCGTCGAGCACGCCCGCGCGGTCGGCGCCCTGACGGTCGGCCTGTCCTGCAACGAGCACAGCGCGCTCGCGGCCGCGGCCGAGCACGGCATCGAAGTCGTCGTGGGGCCCGAACTGCTCACCGGTTCCACCCGGTTGAAGGCCGGCACGGCGCAGAAGCTGGTGCTCAACATGCTGTCGACGATCACGATGATCCGGCTGGGGAAGACGTACGGGAACCTGATGGTCGACGTCCGCGCCTCCAACGCCAAGCTGCGGGCCCGTTCCCGCCGCATCGTGTCCCTGGCCACCGGGGCCCCCGACGAGGAGATCGAGCGGGCGCTGACCGAGGCGGGGGGCGAGGTGAAGAACGCGATCCTGATCGTCCTCGCCGGCGTCGACGGCCGCACGGCCGCCCGCCTGCTGGAGGAGTCCGGCGGCCACCTGCGTTCCGCACTATCCGTCACGGCCGACTGAGGGTCGCGCCACGCGTCCGCAACGCGCTCCCCCGCGCCGGAGCCCGCCGTGCCGGAGCCCGCGGTGCCTGCGCCCACCTCGGTGGGCCGTCGCGGGGGAGGCGGGCCGGTCTCGTCGACCGCTCGCCCGGAGCCCGGCCTCGCGACCCCGACTCCCGGGCTCCGGGACCTCTTCGCGGTCCCGGAGCCACCCGTGGCGCGCTACCGTCGAACCGCCGGCCCGGCCGGCATCGACCCTGGCCCCGGAGAAGCCGAAGGACTGCGCGGACCGATATGAACCACGCCCAGCTCACCGCCCTCGGGCGTGCCCTCAGGGTGCTCGGGGAGCACGGGGACGCCCTCTCCGCCGACACCCCGGACGCCCGGCTGCACGAGGTCAAGGCCGATCTGCGGCGCGCCCTCGACCTGCTGGACGAGACCGTGGGGGCGGGTGCGCCCAGCACCCGGTGTCCCGAGCATCCGCACGGGCCCGTCGACAAGAGCGCGCCCGATCTGTGCCTGCTCTGCGAGACCCGCAGAAGGGCCGCCCGGCGCTCGGAGTACCAGAGCGGGGGCCGGACCCAGGCCGGGGAGGCGCCCGCCGGCGCGCCCTCGCGCTACGGCGTCCGCGCCGACCGTCCCCAGCCCCAGCAGCGGTGGCTGCCGGAGGCGTGGAACGGGCGGGAGTGGCAGCTGTGCGGGACGCCCCGGCGGGACCGGCGGGAGGCCGAGGCGTATCTCGCCGCCCAGCGGCGCGGGTCCCGGCCGGCGATGGCGTACCGGCTGGTGCACGAGTTCACCGACTACGAGGTGCTGCGGGTGTGGGGGACGCCCGTCCAGGTCGACATCGAGCCGATGGGCAACCTCTAGGCCCCCCCGGCCCACCTCAGCTGAGGGTCTGCAGCGCCGCCGCGTCGTACGGCTTCAGCTCGTCGAAGCGGTCGCCGAGCACCTTGGCCGCCCACTCGGGGTCCTGGAGCAGGGCGCGGCCGACGGCGACCATGTCGAACTCCTCGGCCTCCAGGCGGTCCAGCAGGTTGTCGATGCTCTTGACCGGGGAGCCCTCGCCCTGGAACGCGTTGATGAAGTCGCCGTCGAGGCCGACCGAGCCGACGCTGATGACCGGCTTGCCGGTGAGCTTCTTCGTCCAGCCGGCGAGGTTCAGGTCGGAGCCCTCGAACTCGGGGAGCCAGTAGCGGCGGGTGGAGGCGTGGAAGACGTCGACACCGGCGGCGGCCAGCGGGGCGAGGATCGCCTCCAGCTCCTCGGGGGTCTCGGCGAGGCGGGCGTCGTAGGCCTCCTGCTTCCACTGCGAGAAGCGGAAGATGACCGGGAAGTCCGGGGAGACCGCGGCGCGGACGGCCGCCACGATCTGCGCGGCGAAGGTGGTGCGGGCGACCGGGTCGCCGCCGTAGGCGTCGGTGCGGCGGTTGGTGCCCTCCCACAGGAACTGGTCGAGCAGGTAGCCGTGGGCGCCGTGCAGCTCCACACCGTCGAAGCCGATGCGCTCGGCGTCGGCCGCGCCCTGGGCGAAGGCGCCGATGACGGCGTCGATGTCGTCCTGGGTCATGGGGGTGGCGTCCTCGGTGCCGTCCACGCGCAGCCCGGAGGGGCCGTGGGAGGGGGCGTCCGGGTGCGGGTTCTGGCCCTGCTTGCGGACCGTGCCGATGTGCCAGAGCTGGGGCACGATGGTGCCGCCGGCCTGGTGCACCGCCTCGACGACCTTCGCCCAGCCGGCCAGCTGCTCCTCGCCGTGGAACCGGGGCACGCGGCTGCTGCCGCCGGCCGACTCGTGGCCGACGTAGGTGCCCTCGGTGACGATGAGGCCGACACCGGCGGCGGCGCGCCGGGCGTAGTAGGACACCACGTCATCGCCGGGGATGCCGCCCGGGGAGAACATCCGGGTCATCGGCGCCATCACGATGCGGTTGGGGACGGTGAGGCCGCCCAGGGTGATCGGGCGGGAGAGGATCTGGGCCGCGCGGGAGGCGGGGGGCGGCGTGACGGTCACGTGGGGGCTCCTCGGGGACGACTCGGTAGACCGATTGGTATGTGCGCACGCATTGTTGCAGCTCCTTAAGCAACCTCCCAGGGGCTGTCGCGCATTCCACACACGGCCGGGGGCCACTGTGATCCCGGACACGCCCGAGGGCGGCATCCCCTGCCATGACAGGGGATGCCGCCCTCGGAAAGGACAGGCCGATCCGCGCGGGATCAGAAGTCCATGTCACCGCCCGGCATGCCGCCCGGAGCGGCCGCGGCGGCCTTCTCCGGCTTGTCGGCGATGACGGCCTCGGTGGTGAGGAACAGCGCGGCGATGGAGGCGGCGTTCTGCAGCGCGGAACGGGTCACCTTCGCCGGGTCGATGATGCCCTCGGCGATCATGTCGACGTACTCACCGGTCGCGGCGTTCAGGCCGTGGCCGACGGTCAGGTTGCGGACCTTCTCCACGACGACGCCACCCTCGAGACCACCGTTGACGGCGATCTGCTTGAGCGGAGCCTCCAGGGCGAGCTTCACGGCGTTGGCGCCGGTCGCCTCGTCACCCTCGAGTTCCAGCTTCTCGAACACCTGGGAGGCCTGCAGCAGGGCCACGCCACCACCGGCGACGATGCCCTCCTCGACGGCGGCCTTCGCGTTGCGGACGGCGTCCTCGATGCGGTGCTTGCGCTCCTTGAGCTCCACCTCGGTGGCGGCACCGGCCTTGATGACCGCGACACCGCCGGCGAGCTTCGCCAGGCGCTCCTGCAGCTTCTCGCGGTCGTAGTCCGAGTCGCTGTTCTCGATCTCGGCGCGGATCTGGTTCACGCGGCCCTGCACCTGCTCCGAGGAGCCGGCACCGTCCACGATGGTGGTCTCGTCCTTGGTGACGACGACCTTGCGGGCGCGGCCCAGGAGGTCCAGGGTCGCGTTCTCCAGCTTGAGGCCGACCTCCTCGGAGATGACCTCGCCGCCCGTGAGGATGGCGATGTCGCCGAGCATGGCCTTGCGGCGGTCGCCGAAGCCCGGGGCCTTGACGGCGACGGACTTGAAGGTGCCGCGGATCTTGTTGACCACCAGGGTCGACAGGGCCTCGCCCTCGACGTCCTCGGCGATGATCAGCAGCGGCTTGCCCGACTGCATGACCTTCTCCAGCAGCGGGAGCAGGTCCTTGACGGAGGCGATCTTGGAGTTGGCGATGAGGATGTACGGGTCCTCGAGCGACGCCTCCATGCGCTCCATGTCGGTCGCGAAGTAGGCGGAGATGTAGCCCTTGTCGAAGCGCATGCCCTCGGTGAGCTCGAGCTCGAGACCGAAGGTGTTGCTCTCCTCGACGGTGATGACGCCTTCCTTGCCGACCTTGTCCATGGCCTCGGCGATCAGCTCGCCGATCTGGGTGTCGGCGGCGGAGATGGACGCGGTGGAGGCGATCTGCTCCTTGGTCTCGACGTCCTTCGCCTGCTCCAGCAGGGCGGCGGAGACGGCCTCGACGGCCTTCTCGATACCGCGCTTCAGGGCCATCGGGTTGGCACCGGCGGCGACGTTGCGCAGGCCTTCCTTGACCAGGGCCTGGGCGAGCACGGTCGCGGTGGTCGTACCGTCACCGGCGACGTCGTCCGTCTTCTTGGCGACTTCCTTGACCAGCTCGGCGCCGATCTTCTCGTACGGGTCCTCGAGCTCGATCTCCTTGGCGATGGAGACACCATCGTTGGTGATCGTGGGGGCGCCCCACTTCTTCTCGAGGACGACGTTGCGGCCCTTGGGGCCGAGCGTCACCTTGACGGCGTCCGCGAGCTGGTTCATGCCGCGCTCGAGGCCGCGCCGCGCCTCCTCGTCGAACGCGATGATCTTGGCCATGTGAAGTGGTCCCTCCAGGACTGGGGGTGATTCCTTCGGACCGCGCCCGCGCCCGCGACGGACGGCTCGCCGGCCGCGTGGTTCCTTCCCCCACTTGGCCTGCGGGCCTCACCGACCCGGTCCTCGTTGTCACTCTCACCTTCAGAGTGCTAACGCAATGATTAGCACTCGGCATGCCCGAGTGCAAGCGCCTCCCGGGGTACGGGCGGCCCCGTCAGCCGCCCGCGAACACAGGGGCCCGGGCACGGCGAAGGGCCCGCACCCTGTGCGAGGTGCGGGCCCTTCGTGCAAGAAACGTTCAGGCGCTGAGGCGAACCATGTCGGCCTGCGGGCCCTTCTGGCCCTGCGAGATCTCGAACTCCACCCGCTGGCCCTCTTCCAGGGTGCGGTAGCCGTCCATCTGAATGGCGCTGTAGTGGACGAATACGTCCGCACCACCGTCGACCGCGATGAAGCCGTACCCCTTCTCCGCGTTGAACCACTTGACGGTGCCCTGAGCCATGCCTAACTCCCCTATTACTGGCCCTTGCACAGATCCACACTTCGCGGACCCGGGTCAGACCTCACCCCCCATTGGCCGGGGGCGTGCGCCGGAACGCGTCGACCGCCGCTGAATGTATCTGCCCAACTGCCGTCTGCAACAGGTCAATCGGACGAGAAATATGGACGCGGGCGGTCCGGAATGTAGCGTGAATTCGCCCGAATTCAGGGCAAGTCGGGCTCCATAAAATGCACAAAAGCCGCAGAAAGCACCCACAGTTTGGCTACTTCTTGTCGGGTGCATCGCGGTGAATCCAGGGCTCCTGACCCATGGTCCGGGAGCGGGTTCCCCAACTCTACCGCGCTCAATCACACAGAATGGCCCCCTCCGTTTCTCGCACGGGGGAGGCCATTCAATGAACAATCGGTAACCGGCGTTACCGAAGGTAATGATCGGTCATTCTGTCAGCCGCCGGCGACGGCCGGAATGATGGAGACACCGGCGCCGTCCGGGGTCGCGGTCTGCAGTCCCTGCTCGAATCGGACATCGTCGTCGTTGACGTACACGTTGACGAAGCGGCGCAGCTTGCCCTGGTCGTCCAGCACCCGCGCGGCGATCCCGGTGTGGTTCTTCTCCAGGTTCTCGATGACCTCGGCGAGGTTCGCGCCGTCGGCGGCGACCTCGGCCAGCCCGCCGGTGTAGGTGCGCAGGATGGTGGGGATGCGAACGGTCACGCTCATGCGAGGCCAGCCTCTCGGAAGGAGTCCAGGTTCGGGCGGATGGTGGCGGTGAGGCCGGTGCCGGCCACCGCGTCGAGGGTCTTGAGGCCGTCGCCGGTGTTGAGGACGACCGTGGTCTTCGCCGGGTCCAGCACGCCCTCCTTGAGCAGCTTGCGGGTGACGCCGACGGTCACTCCGCCCGCCGTCTCCGCGAAGATGCCCTCGGTCCGGGCCAGCAGCTTGATCGCGTCCACGACCTCCTCGTCCGTCACGTCCTCCACCGCTCCGCCGGTGCGGCGCGCGATGTCCAGGACGTACGGCCCGTCGGCCGGGTTGCCGATGGCGAGGGACTTGGCGATGGTGTTCGGCTTCTGCGGCCGTACGACGTCGTGGCCCGCCTTGTACGCGGTCGACACCGGCGAGCAGCCCTCGGCCTGGGCACCGAAGATCTTGTACGGCCGGTCCTCGACCAGACCGAGTTCGATCAGCTCCCGCAGACCCTTGTCGATCTTCGTGAGCTGGGAGCCGGAGGCGATCGGGACCACGATCTGGTCCGGCAGCCGCCAGCCGAGCTGCTCACAGATCTCGTACGCCAGCGTCTTGGAGCCCTCGGCGTAGTACGGCCGCAGGTTGACGTTGACGAAGCCCCAGCCCTCGCCGGCCGGGTCGCCGATCAGCTCGGAGCAGAAACGGTTCACGTCGTCGTAGTTGCCCTCGATGCCGACGAGTTCGCCGCCGTAGATCGCGGCCATGACGACCTTGCCCTGCTCCAGGTCGTGCGGGATGAACACGCAGGAGCGCAGGCCGGCCCGGGCGGCGGCGGCGCCGACGGCACCGGCGAGGTTGCCGGTGGAGGAGCAGGACAGGGTGGTGAAGCCGAAGGCGCGCGCGGCCTCCAGGGCCTGGGCGACGACGCGGTCCTTGAAGGAGTGCGTCGGGTTGCCGGAGTCGTCCTTCACGTACAGCCCGCCGGTGACGCCCAGCTCGTGGGCCAGGTTGTCGGCCTTGACGAGCTTGGTCCAGCCGGGGTTGAGGTTCGGCTTCCGGTCCACGTCGGCGGGAACGGGCAGCAGGGGCGCGTAGCGCCAGATGTTCGCGGGACCCGCCTCGATGCGCCGGCGCAGCTCTTCGGTGTCGTAGGCGGAGAAGTCGTAGGCGATCTCCAGCGGGCCGAAACACTCCTCGCACGCGAAGACCGGTCCGAGGGGTACCCGGTGTCCGCATTCGCGACAGCTCAGGGCAGCGGCGGGGCCGAGATCGACGGCGGGATCACTGGTGCTTGCAACTGTCTGCACAGCCATGGAGGCGAGGCCCTTTCTCCTCATCTTCCTCACGACGCATCTCGCCGTGAGACGGATTTGGCACCTTCCCTGGCCGGGAGCCTCGCGCGAAAAAACGAGTGCGGCTCAGGGGGGTTGCCGGGGCTTCATCGGGCCGTGTCCCTCTGCCCCTCTGGATGAGCGGTATTCGGTTGTGAACGCCGGGCGACCCCCGACATGCGATGGTCATCGGCGTTGTTCAAGACTGTAACCGACGGCCGGGACAGTTGAGATAGTCGTCCGAACCGCGAGATGCATCACCCTCCCCCAACAGGTGTGATCACGACAGTGAGGAGCCGCAGACCGTGCTGGAAGAAGTCGAGCGCTGGCTGGCCACCCGCTCCTGGTCCGTGGCCGACCGCCCGCTGCACGGAGTCCTGGCCGCCAAGCAGCGCACCGGGCAGTCCGTCTCCGTCGTCCTGCCCGCGCTCAACGAGGAGGAGACGGTCGGCGACATCGTCGCCGTCATCCGTCACGACCTCATGCGGCAGGCTCCGCTGGTCGACGAGATCGTCGTCGTCGACTCCGGCTCCACCGACCGCACCTCGGAGGTCGCCGCCGCGGCCGGCGCCCGGGTGGTGCACCGCGACAGCGTCCTGCCGCGCATACCGGCCGTCCCCGGCAAGGGCGAGGTGCTGTGGCGCTCGCTGCTGGCGACGAGCGGGGACATCGTCTGCTTCATCGACGCAGACCTGAGGGAGTTCTCCTCCGACTTCGTCCTCGGCATCGTCGGCCCGCTGCTCACCGAGCCGGACGTCGACCTGGTCAAGGCGATGTACGACCGCCCGCTCACCGTGCCCGACGGGCGCGCCTCCGGCACGGCCGCCGCCGGACAGGGCGGCCGGGTCACCGAGCTGATGGCCCGCCCACTGCTGAACATGCACTGGCCGCAGCTCGCCGGCTTCGTGCAGCCACTGGGCGGGGAATACGCGGCCCGCCGCTCGCTGCTGGAACAGCTCCCGTTCCCGGTGGGCTACGGCGTGGAGCTGGGCATGCTGGTGGACGCGCTGCACCTGGTGGGCCTGGACGCGCTGGCCCAGGTGGACGTGGGGGTGCGCAGGCACCGGCACCAGGACGGCCAGGCACTCGGCCGGATGGCCGCGGCGATCTACCGCACCGCTCAGCTCCGGCTGGCCCGCGGCCACCTCGTACGGCCCTCGCTCACCCAGTTCGAACGGGGCGAGGACGGGTTCGAGCCGCGCACCTACTCGGTGGACACCGAGGAGCGGCCGCCGATGGTGGAGATCGCCGAGTACGCGCACCGCAAGGTGGCCTGAGCGGCCCGGTGGGCGGCCCGGCCGCGGTGCGGTGGACGCGGAAGAACGGCCGTATACAGCCCCCTTCCGGGGCGGAGCGTACGTTTGAGCGTTTCCGGGCCGGGCTAGGTTGAGAATCATGGCTGCCACGCAGGGTGCTGAGGTGCTGGTCGCGTCCAACCGCGGCCCGGTTTCGTACGAGGTGCTCGAGGACGGCTCGCTGAGCGCCAGACGGGGCGGGGGCGGGCTGGTCTCGGGTCTTTCGGCCATCGGGCCGGACCACAACGCGGTCTGGGTCTGCGCCGCGCTCGGCGACGGCGACCGGGAGGCGGTACGGCGGGCGGGCGGGGGTCTGCTGCCGGCCGAGGACACCGGCGAGCAGCGGGTGCGGATGCTCGACATCGACGCGACCGTGTTCGCCGACGCCTACAACGGCATCGCCAACTCGGTGCTCTGGTTCGTCCACCACATGCTGTACCAGACCCCGCTGGAGCCGGTCCTCGACGCGGAGTTCCGCCGCCAGTGGGCCTCGTACCAGGCGTACAACCGGGCGTTCGCCGAGGCGCTGGCGCAGGAGGCGGCCGAGGGTGCCGCGGTGCTCATCCAGGACTACCACCTGGCCCTCGCCCCGCGGATGCTCCGGCAGCTCCGTCCCGACCTGCGCATCGGCCACTTCTCGCACACCCCGTGGGCCCCGCCGGACTACTTCCGGCTGCTGCCCGACGACATCGCCGCCGAGCTGCTGACCGGCATCCTCGGCGCGGACCGGGCGGCGTTCCTGACCAGGCGCTGGGCGGACGCGTTCACGGACTGCTGCCACGCGGTGCTCGGCCCCGGCATCCCGTCCGGGACCCGGATCGGGGTGCACGGGCTCGGCGCGGACGCGGACTTCCTGCGCGAGCGGGCGCACCGGCCGGACGTGGACGAGCGGATGACGGCCCTGCGCGCGGAGATCGGCGAGGGGCGCCGGACCATCGTCCGGGTGGACCGCACCGAGCTGTCCAAGAACATCGTGCGCGGACTGCTGGCGTACCGGCAGCTCCTGGAGGGCCACCCGGAGTGGCGCGAGCGGGTGGTGCACATCGCCTTCGCCTACCCCTCGCGGCAGGACCTCGCGGTCTACCGCGACTACACGGCCGAGGTGCAACGGGTCGCGGACGAGATCAACTCCCGTTACGGGACGCCCGGCTGGACGCCGGTGGTGCTGCACGTGAAGGACGACTTCGCCCGCTCCCTGGCCGCCTACCGGCTCGCGGACGTGGCCCTGGTCAACCCGATCCGGGACGGCATGAACCTGGTCGCCAAGGAGGTGCCGGTCGTCTCCGACGAGGGGTGCGCGCTGGTGCTGTCGCGCGAGGCCGGGGCGTACGAGGAGCTGGGCGAGGACGCGATCGTGGTCAACCCGTACGACGTCGTGGGGACGGCGGACGCGCTGCACACCGCGCTGGGCCTGCCCCAGGGCGAGCGGGCGGAGCGGTCCAAGCGGCTGGCCGCCGCCGCCACCGCGCTGCCGCCGGCGCAGTGGTTCCTGGACCAGCTCGGCGCGCTGACCGGCTGAGGGTCCGGCGGGCCTGCGTCAGCCGAGCCTGGCCGCCAGGGCGCGCAGGAGCGCGACGACCCCCTCCGGGCCGTCGACCACCAGGTCCGCCCGTTCGGCCAGTTCCGTGACCTCGGTGCTGCCGCTGCAGACCAGCAGGCCGGGGACGCCCTCGGCGCGGAGTTCCCCGACGGCCGCGAAGGCGGGCAGGTCGCCCAGGTCGTCGCCCGCGTAGAGGACGGACCCGGCGGCGGTGCGGCGGACGTGGTCGAGGAGGGCGACGCCCTTGTCCATGCCGGGCGGGCGCAGTTCCAGGACCAGCCGGCCGGGTTCGACGATCAGGCCGTGCCGGGCGGCGAGTTCGGTGAGGGGCCCGCGCAGGGCCTCGAAGGCGGCCTGGGGGTCGTCGGCGCGGCGGGTGTGCACGGCGACGGCCCGGCCCTTGTCCTCGGTCCAGGTGCCGTGCCCGGCGCCGGCGCGCTCCAGCAGCCCGGGCAGTTCGGCGCGGACCGCGGCCACACCCGGGTGCGGCGGGGGCGCGGTGATCTCGCCGGTCGCGGCGTCCCAGCGCTCGGCGCCGTAGTGGCCGAGGACGGTGAGGTGTTCCAGGCCGGGCACGTCCGCGAAGCCGCCGTACCGCACGGCGACCTCGGCGGGCCGGCCGGTGACCACGGCGACGGAGGCCACCTCGGGGGCGAGCGCGGCGAGCGCGGGAACGGCGTCCGGGTGGGCGCGGGCCTGCTCGGGGTCGGCGACGATCGGGGCGAGGGTGCCGTCGAAGTCGAGGCCGATCACCGCCGCGCGGGGCTTGGCCAGCAGCGTGTGCAGTCCGTCGCGGCCCGCCTGGGTCGCCGGGGTCGGCAGGAGGTCCATACAGGGACAGTATCCGGCGCGGGCCCGGGTCACTCCTGGAGCGTTCCCCCCGGTCCGGGCCGGCGGTTCAGCGCTCCTCGCGGCGGGCCTCCCGCACCCGGCGCAGGCGGTTCACCGTGACCGGGTCCGCGGCGAGCGCCCGGGCGTCGTCCAGGAGGGCGTTGAGGAGCTGGTAGTAGCGCACCGGGGCGAGGCCCAGTTCCTCGCGGACGGCCCGTTCCTTCGCGCCGGGGCCGGCGAAGCCCCGGCGCTCCAGCGCGAGGATGGCCTGTTCGCGGCTGCCCAGTTCCTCCATGCGGCCAACCGTAGCGCCGGGCACCGACAGCCGGTCAGTTGACGTCGGCGCTGTCCGCGGCCGACGCCGTCGACTGGAGCCGGGACAGCACGTCGGCGGGGCTGCCGCCGGGCGTGACCGCCTGGCCGATGTTCTTCTTCACGGCCGCGCTGACCGAGGCCCACGAGGTCTTGCCGACCGGGTAGAGCTGGGAGAGCGGGAGTTCGTCGAGGAAGGGACGCAGGACCTTGTCACCGGCCGCGTCCGAGCCGGACATGGCGCGGGACGCGGAGTCGGTCACCGGCAGCAGCCCGTACTCGCGGGAGAAGGCGAGCACGTTCTTCTTCTCGTAGACGAAGTCGAGGAAGTCACCGATCTCGCGGGCGTGCCCGTTCTGCCGGAAGCCCATCATCCAGTCGGCGACGCCCATGGAGGCCTTGGTCCGGCCGGTGCGGCCCGGCATCGGGACCGTGCCGAACTTCACGCCCTTCTTGACGGCCTGCCGGATCAGCGTGGGGTGGCCGTTGAGCATGCCGACCTGGCCGTTCGTGAAGGCGGTGAAGGCGTCCGCGCGGTTCAGCCTGCCGGGTGCGACCGGGCCGGTCAGGCCCTTGCCGACCAGGTCGTCCTTGAGCCAGGTGAAGGTCTCCACGTTCTTCGCGGAGTCGATGCTGTAGGCGCCGATGTCGTCGGTGTAGCCGTCGCCGCCGCCCAGCAGCCACTGCATGGTCTCGGCCTGGGCCTCCTCGGGGCCGAGCGGCAGCGCGTAGGGGTACTTCACGCCCTTGTCCTTGAGCGCGCGGGCGTCGGCCGCCAGCTCGTCCCAGGTGGTGGGCGGGGTGATGCCGGCCTGGCTGAACAGGGTCTTGTTGTAGAAGAGCACCCGGGTGGAGGCCGCGAAGGGGATGCCGTACTGCACGTGCTTCCACTGGCCGGCGTCGGAGAGCGCGGCGGGGAAGTCGGCCTGGGTGCGTATGGAGAGCAGGTCGGAGGCCTGGTACAGCTTGCCTGCGGCCGCGTAGTCGGCGTAGGCGCCGATCTGGGCCAGGTCGGGGGCGTGCCCGGCGTCGACCATCTCCTTGACCTTGCGGTCGACGTCGTTCCAGGAGTAGACGCTGACCTCGACCTTCACCCCGTGCTCGGCCTCGTACTCCTTGGCCAGCTCGTCCCAGTACTTCTTGGAGCCGTTCGCCGCCGAGTCGCCGTAGTCGGCGGCGACGAGTCTGAGGGTCACGTCGGAGGAGTCCGTGCTCCCGCAGCCGCCGAGGACCGCCGTCATGCCCAGTGCGGACACCACCGCGATCGTTCCTGCCGTACGCCGACGCACCCTCAAAGCCCCAACCCTGCTGTCTGACCGTTCAATATGTGGACACATAAGGTCTACACCACGTGAGTGGACTAGACCTCTTGTGGGTCAGGGGGCCACACTGTCCCCCGTGAGACATGTCATCGCCCTGGACGTGGGCGGTACCGGGATGAAGGCCGCCCTCGTCGGAGACGACGGCGAGCTGCTGCACCGCGCCCGCCGGGCGACGGGACGCGAGCGCGGGCCGGACGCGGTGGTCGGGACGATCCTCGGCTTCGCCGCCGAACTGCGCGCGTACGGCGTCGAGACCTACGGCGAGCCGGCCGCGGCGGCCGGCATCGCGGTCCCCGGCATCGTCGACGACGAGCACGGGATCGCCGTGTACGCCGCCAACCTCGGCTGGCGTGACGTACCCCTGCGCGCCCTGCTCGCCGAGCGGCTCGGCGTCCCGGTGGCGCTCGGCCACGACGTGCGCACCGGCGGACTCGCCGAGGGACGGATCGGCGCGGGCAAGGGCGCCGACCGGTTCCTGTTCGTACCGCTGGGCACCGGGATCGCCGGCGCCATCGGCGTGGACGGCCGGGTGGAGGCGGGCGCGCACGGCTTCGCCGGCGAGATCGGGCACATCGTCGTACGGCCCGGGGGCACCCCGTGCCCCTGCGCCCAGCACGGCTGCCTGGAGCGGTACGCCTCCGCGTCCGCCGTCAGCGAGGCATGGGCCGCGGCCTGCGGGGACCCGGAGGCCGACGCGGCCGACTGCGCCAAGGCCGTCGCGTCCGGTGACCCGAACGCCGTCCGGGTGTGGCAGGAGGCGGTGGACGCGCTGGCCGACGGGCTGGTCACCGCGCTCACCCTGCTGGACCCGCGCACGCTGATCATCGGTGGCGGTCTGGCCGAGGCGGGGGAAGTGTTGTTCCAGCCGCTGCGGGACGCCGTCCGGCGCCGGGTCACCTTCCAGAAACTGCCGTCCATCGTCCCCGCCGCCCTCGGCGACACCGCCGGCTGCCTGGGCGCGGGACTTCTCGCCCGGGATCTCCTCGACTCCACCGGCCCCACGACCGACCCCTCGGAGGTAACCGCCTGATGGCTCCCAGCTTGGTTCTCGCAGGTGCTCGGGTGGTGCTGCCCACCGGGGTGGTGGACGACGGACGCGTGACCGTGGAGGGCACGAGGATCACCGCGGCCGGCGCGCCGGACACCGGGGGCGCCGCGGCCCCGTCCGGTGCCGAGGTGATCGACGTGAGCGGTCACTGGCTGGTCCCGGGCTTCGTGGACATCCACAACCACGGCGGCGGCGGGGCGTCCTTCTCCGGCACGGCCGAGGAGATCCTCACCGCCGTCCGCACCCACCGGCGGCACGGCACCACCACGCTGGTCGCCTCCACCGTCACCGACGAGATGGACCTGCTGGTCCGGCAGGCCGGGCTGCTGAGCGAGCTGGCCGAGCAGGGGGACATCGCGGGCATCCACTTCGAGGGACCGTTCATCTCGCCGTGCCGCAAGGGCGCGCACTCCGAGGAACTGCTGCGCGACCCGGAGCCGGCCGAGGTGCGCAAGCTGATCGACGCCGGGCGCGGCCGGGCGAGGATGGTCACGCTCGCCACGGAACTGCCGGGCGGCATCGAGTCGGTGCGGCTGCTCGCCGAGCACGGGGTGATCGCGGCCGTCGGGCACACGGACGCCACCTACGAGCAGACCGTCGCGGCCATCGACGCGGGCGCCACGGTCGCCACCCACCTCTTCAACGCCATGCCCACCCTGGGCCACCGCTCCCCCGGCCCCATCGCCGCCCTGCTCCAGGACGAGCGGGTCACCGTCGAGCTGATCAACGACGGCACCCATCTGCATCCCGCCGCGCTGGAGCTGGCGTTCCGTCACGCGGGCGCGGACCGGGTCGCGTTCATCACCGACGCGATGGACGCGGCCGGCATCGGCGACGGCCGCTACATGCTCGGCCCGCTGGAGGTCGAGGTCAGCGAGGGCGTGGCCCGGCTGGTGCACGGCGGTTCGATCGCCGGCTCCACGCTGACCCTGGACCGCGCGTTCAAGCGGGCGGTGACGGTCGACGGGCTGCCGGTGCCGGACGCCGTCACCGCCCTGTCCGTGAACCCGGCCCGCCTGCTGGGCCTGTCCGACCGCATCGGCTCCCTGGAGGCCGGCAAGGACGCCGACCTGGTGCTGCTGGACGCGGACTTCGACCTCAAGGGCGTGCTGCGCCAGGGGGAATGGGTCGCCGCGCCCCAACTGCCCTGATCCGTTCCGGCGTCGAGAGACGGTGACCGACCCTCGCACTGGGCCGGCCGCCGTCTCTTTGGCATGATCGGGTCCCCGCAAACCGATGGCACGACGGACTTCGAGGGAGGTCGGACCTGGTGATCCTCACGGTCACACTGAACACCGCTCTCGACATCACCTACCGCGTACGGTCGCTGCGGCCGCACACCTCGCACCGGGTCTCCCAGGTCCTCGAACGGCCGGGCGGCAAGGGCGTGAACGTGGCCCGGGTCCTGGCCGCCCTCGGCCACGAGGTGACGGCCACCGGCTTCGCGGGCGGCGCCACCGGCCGGGTCCTGCGCGAACACCTCGCGGACACGCCCCGGGTGACGGACGCGCTGGTGCCCATCGGCGGGGCCACCCGGCGCACGGTCGCCGTCGTGGACGAGCGGACCGGCGACACCACCCAGCTCAACGAGCCGGGCCCGCAGATAGCCCCGGCCGAATGGGCGGCCTTCCAGGACCGGTACGCGGAACTGCTCGGCCGTGCCTCGGCGGTGGCCCTGTCCGGCAGCCTCCCGCCGGGCGTGCCGGTGGGCGCGTACGCGGGGCTGATACGCGCGGCCCGCGCCCACGGCGTCCCCGTGCTGCTGGACGCCGGCGGGGAGCCGCTGCGCCGCGGGGTGGCGGCCCGGCCCGACATCATCAAGCCCAACTCCGAGGAACTGGCCGAACTCACCGGCTCCCACGAGCCGTTGCGCGCCACCCAGGACGCCCGCCGACGCGGCGCCCACGCGGTGGTCGCCTCCCTCGGCCCGGAAGGCCTGCTCGCGGCCACCCCCGAGGGCCGCTGGCGCGCCGCCCCGCCCGCCCGCGTCCACGGCAACCCGACGGGCGCGGGCGACTCGGCGGTGGCGGCCCTGCTGTCGGGGCTCGTGGAGCGACTGCCCTGGCCGGAGCGGCTGGCCCGGGCGGCGGCGCTGTCGGCGGCGACGGTACGGGCGCCCGGCGCGGGCGAGTTCGACCCCGGCACCTACGAGGAGCTGCTGGAGCGGGTCGCGGTGACCGGAGTGGTCAGCGCGGCGTGAGGGTCCGGACCCCGAGGGGCCCGGACCCCGCTCCCTGGTCCGGCCTGATCCGGCCTGATCCGGCCAAGAGACCCTAGCTCTTGACCTGGCCCTTCTTGATCCAGAGCTGGTCCAGCAGAGCGTCGCACTTGTCGCCGGGCTGGCAGGAGATGGCAACCGTGTTGTGGCCCTTCTCGAGGGTGGGCCACACGAACGTCGTGGTCCAGCCCTTGGAGAAGTCACCGTCGCTGGTGTGCGTGTAGTTCTTCAGCGGCAGCTTGCTGCCGAACGGCTTGCCGTTGACGGTGACCGTCATCGCCTGGTCCTCGCCGACCACGCTGAAGTGCGCGAAGAGGGTGTAGGCCCCCTGCTCGGGAACGTTGTCGAACGTCCAGGTGACCGAGGACCCGACGCTGTTCAGGCCGCCCACATAGGTGCCGCCCGCCGCCTGGGCACCCTTGACGTCGGAGGCCTTGGCGGCGTTGCCGGCGAGCTGGAGGCCGGCGGCGTCCGTCTTCGGCAGTTCGCCGGCCGGTGCCGAGGCGCTGTTCGACGGGCTGGGCCTGCTGCTCTGAGACTGGGTCGGGGAGGCGTCCGCCTGGTTGCCCGACTTGTCGTCGTCCGTGTTGCCGTTGATCATCGCCACACCGATGCCGATGACGACCGCGGCGACCACGGCGATCGCGCCGATCAGCAGGCCCTTGGTGTTCGGGCCGCGGCGCCCGCCGCCACCGCCGGCGGGCGGCATGGACTGCCTGCTCGTCGGTGCACCGCCGGGCAGCGTCTCCGGGGCCTGGTAGTGGGCGCTCGGCTGGCCGTAGGCACCCTGCTGCGGGACCGTGGGCTGCTGCTGGCCGTACGGGGCGGCCTGCGGGGCGTACTGGCGCTCGCCGACCGCGCGCACTCTGCTGACCGAGTTCGGATAGCCGTAGCCACCCGACGGCGGCTGGGCTCCTCGGGCCTGGCCGTCGGCGTAGAGGTAGCCGAACGGGTCGTCGTCCTCGGGCGTGCTCGCGCCGTTGTCGCCGGGCGTCATCCCTTGGTACTCCTCAACAGGTGCGGGTGGATGCGATACGGGTGTGGAATGGCGAGCCTACCCGCTCCGACTGAGCCAAACGGGTGACCCGTATCGCATCAGCTCACTGACCTGCGATTCATCCGGCACGCCGGTGCTGTTTGGGACGAGATCGTTTCTCTACGTACATCCGTTCGTCGGCGGACTTCAGCACTTCGTCCGCGGTCATGCCGCAGTGGGCCCAGCCGATGCCGAAACTCGCGCCCACCCGGACGGCCCGGTCCTCGGCGCGGATGGGCTGGATGATCTCGTTGCGCAGACGTACGGCGAGGTCCTGGGCGTCGGCCTTGCCGAGGCCGTCGGCGAGGATCACGAACTCGTCGCCGCCGAGCCGGGCGACCGTGTCGCCGTCGCGCACCCCGCGGGTCAGCCGCCGGGCGACCTCGATGAGCACCGCGTCGCCCGCGTTGTGGCCGAACCTGTCGTTGATCGACTTGAAGCCGTCCAGGTCGCAGAAGAGGACCGCGAGGCCCTTGGTGCCGTCGTCGTGGCCGTCCTCGGGCGCGACGGTGTGGACGTGGTGGTCGTAGCCGTCGAACGCCTCCACATTCTGCGCGAAGTCGAACCCGTGCCCGGGCGGGGCGTCGAAGGCGGGGTGGCCGTAGGCCGCGTCCAGGGACTCCAGGGCTCCGGCGTGGGACGGGCGGTGGCACAGGCGCGCGGAGAGCCGCGAGCGCAGCTCGGCGGAGTTCGGCAGGCCGGTGAGGGAGTCGTGGGAGGCGCGGTGGGCGAGCTGGAGCTCGCGGCGCTTGCGGTCCTCGATGTCCTCGACGTGGGTCAGCAGGAAGCGGGGCCCGTCGGCGGCGTCGGCGACGACGCTGTTGCGCAGGCTCACCCAGACGTAGCTGCCGTCGCGGCGGCCCAGGCGCAGCTCGGCCCGGCCGCCCTCGGCGGACGTCCGGAGCAGCGTGCCGATGTCCTCGGGGTGGACCAGGTCCGAGAAGGAGTAGCGGCGCATCGCGGAGGCGGGACGGCCGAGCAGCCGGCACAGGGCGTCGTTGGTGCGCAGGATCCGGCCGTGCTGGTCACCGCCCATCTCGGCGATGGCCATGCCGGAGGGCGCGTACTCGAAGGCCTGCCGGAAGCTCTCCTCGCTGGCCCTGAGTGCCTGCTGCTCGCGCTCGAGGCGGACCAGGGCCCGCTGCATGTTGGAACGCAGACGCGCGTTGCTGATCGCGATGGCGGCCTGGAAGGCGTACATCTGCAGGGCCTCGCGGCCCCAGGCGCCGGGGTGACGGCCGTTGCGCGGCCGGTCGACGGATATGACGCCGAGCAACTCGCCCGAGGAGCCGCCGCCCTGTGGCCCGGGCGTGTACATCGGGGCGAAGAGGCGGTCGGAGGGGTGCCACTCGTCCTCGAAGCGCGGGGCGGGACCGTCGGTGTACCACTGCGGGACGTCGTCGTCGTCCAGCACCCAGCCCTCGGTGTGGGGTATGAACACGAGGTCGCCCCACTGTTCGCCCATGCCCAGCCGCCGGTCCCAGGAGTCGCGGGAGCCGACCCGGCCGGTGATCAGGGCCTCGGCGGCGGAGTTGCCGGAGAAGGCGGCGATGACGAGGTCCCCGTCGGGGCGCACGAGGTTGACGCACGCCAGCTCGTACCCGAGAGCGCTGACCGCGCCGTCGGCGACCGTCTGCAGTGTGTCCGCCAGGCTGCGTGCCGTGTTCATGTCGGCCATGACCTGGTGCAGCTGCCGCAGGGACGCAAGGCGGACATACGGCTCCGACTCGGTCTCCATGCTCGCCCTCCCCCCGAGACCTCGCAGCGAATCAAGGGTTGTCTTCGGCGCTTCCTTACGTGCGTCCCGTCGTCTCTCAGTGGTCTTCAGCCACTGAATCACAGCGCGCTGCTCACTCGGTACACAGAGTCAACAATATCTGTCCCTTGTGACTCAAGTCACAGGGGAACGTGAACAATTGAGTGGAGTTTCTGCGTTTTCCCTGTGCGTTTACTGAACGCAAGCTTTGTCGTTGTGTGCACAAGATGCACGAACCGTCACCTCGTGGTCCTCCGGTCCTAGGACCCGGCTAGGGCCGGGGCCCGATGCGGCCCGTCCGGGGCGGAGATTAGCGTTCATGGCGTGCTGAACACCTCCTCCCCCACCGCCGCAGCAGTCACCGGGCATGCTGAGGGGGTGAGCAACGACGAGTTCCGGGCCGCCATGTCCCGGCTGGCCGCGGGCGTGGTCCTGGTGACCGCTCAGGAACCGCCGCTGGACCCCGACGACCCGGACGCGCCCGGTGGCGAGGACGTCGGCATGACCGCGACGGCCTTCATGTCCGTCTCGCTGGACCCGCCGCTGGTGATGGTCAGCCTGCGCACGGGCTCGCGCATGGACGACCTGCTCGACGAACAGCCGCTGTGGGCGGTCTCGGTGCTCGCCGAGGGGCAGCGCCACATCGCCGGGCGCTTCGCCATGAAGGGCCGCATCAGCGACCGGCTGCTCTTCCAGGACCTGCCGCGGGTGCGCGGCGAGATCACCGGCGCACCGCTGGTGGACGGCGCGCTGGCCGCCCTGGAGTGCCGCACCGAGCAGCGGGTGACGGCCGGCGACCACACCCTCGTCATCGGCCGGGTACTGACCGCGCGCGCACCGGGCGCGGAGGGCGGCCCGCTGATGTACTACCGCGGGCGCTACCGGCACTTGGGCTGACGGCCTATCCAGAGCAACACACCTCGGGACGGTCCGCGCCCGCCTAACCTCGACCTAAAAGACAGGTAAATCTTCACAACTCCTCCACAGCGACGCTCATTTGTGGAATTGTTCTCACAGGCCGTCAGAAACGCGACGGTCCCGGGGGGGGAGACACGTTGACGATGGCGGACCTGAGTACCAGCCAACTGATCGTCATAGGCATCATCGTGGTCGTTGTGCTCGCGCTGATCGTTCTCGGTCTACGGCGCGGATCGCTGAAGAGCGCGAATTTCCAGGGGCTGGGCGTACGCGCCGGCGTGGAAGGAGGCGAGGAGGCCGCGCCGCTCACGGACCAGACCATGCAGACGGACGGCTTCAAGTCCAAGCGATCCGTGATGCGGATCGTGAAGAGCGCCAGAACGTCCTTCAAGAGAACCCGGTTCACGGACACAACCCTGGAGATCCTCCCGGACGACGGCACGGCCGCACCCACCCGTACGGGCACCGAGCCCCCCTCCCCTGGCCAGAACACGCCATGACGGCGGCGTGACCCTGAGGACGTGAGGGTTCGGCGGAACGAATCGGACAGAGCGGCGGGGAGAACGGGTGCCCGAACCGGCGGAGGATCACCGGCACATCGATCGTGCCGATCAGTTGGCACAAGCGGCGCGCCTCACGGCTCGGGACGCACAGCGGGACGAGGAACGCCAGGCACTGTTCTTCGAGGGACCGGAGGACATCGGCAAGTCGTCCCTGCTGTTCGAAATCTACGAGCGGCACAGGGCGGACGGCGTCTACTTCGTCGATCTGTCACGTATGACCACGGAGCATGAGGTGCTCGAGGCACTGGCGATGCAGGCGCGAGGCCAGCGGGTCGACGTGCCCAGCTATCGCACCACCCGTGACCGATTCGCGGAGCAGTCGGCGTCCACGCAGGTCAGCTTCACCAACGTACGGGTCCGGAACTCGGCGATACAGCTGCTCGCGCAGGCCGAGGATCGAAGCCTGCGGACCGACGCGCTGAGCGATGCCCTGCTGGACAACCTGATCGGCGACACCCGCAGGCCGGTGATCTGCCTCGACGCGTTCGAGGCGTGCGCCCAGCCGATGCGGGACTGGCTGGGGCGCAGGCTGCTACCCAACCTGCTGACCCGGCGCGAGGTGAGCGTCTTCGTCGCCGGACGAGAGACCCCTCGCCTGTCCCGACCGTACTCCGGAGCCGTGCACACGCTTGTGCTGCCACCGTTCGACGTGGACGCTGTGCACGACTGGATCGAAGCGCTCGGGTTCGCCAGCCTCCGGGACAAGGCCGTGGCCATCCAGCGGACGCACGGTGGCGTGCCGGGACTGCTGGCCGAGTTCTTCGCCTACCACATGGAGCCGGAGGAGCCCGTCCCCGCGCGCCCGGACGGCAATCGGCCCAGCGGCGGGACCGACGATCACGACGGCAGGGACGGCTGAGGCCATGACACAGGAATCCGTCGTCCGGCAGGCACTGGCCCGCTTCGACGAACTGCCCTCGGACCAGGCCACACTGTTGCAGGCGCTCGCCGTGCACCAGTGGTTCACCGCGGGTCTCACCGCTCACACAGCCGCCGACCTCGGCGTCGGGGTGACACCGGAGCAGGTGACCGCGTCTCCTTTCGTGGTGAAGGACCGGGTTCCGCTTCTGGGGTCCGCGGGCGGGGAGCAGTACGGCATTCGCTCCGTCCTGCGGGCCGCCCTGTACGACCGCATGCGAACCGAGAGGCCGGCGCTGTACCGGCAGGCCCACCGGATCGCGGTCGCCTATTACCACCAGCCCTTGGAGCCGCTGCGCACAGACAGGCTCACCTGGTACGTGCACGAGATCCGGCACCTGGCAGCCTTCCGCCCGGCTCTGGCGACCGAGCGGCTCGCGGCGTTCTCACACGGCGCACTCGTGGCCGGGTGCGCCGAGGCCGCCGGCCGGGCTGCGGCCGAGGTGGCCACCGCTTCCGACGCGACCGGCGACCAAGAGCTGGCCGGCATCATCAAGGCGGTCGCACAGATCCTGAACGCCCCGGCCCACGTCGACCACGCCACGGTGGTCCTGCTGAACGACCTCCTGACCCGGTACGGCACGCCCGCGAACCCGGCGGCCACTCGGCTCGTGCTACTCGCCCGCGACCTGGTCGTCCACTACACGGAACGACCGACCCCGGTCACACCGCTGACGGCGCTGGTCGCCCCTGATGCCACCGCCGCGGTCGATCCGCGCGGAGTACCGGTTCTGGGCGGTGAACTGCGTCTCCTGGAGGACTTGGCCCACCCGTCGAGAACCATCAGGACCCGTGTCCAGCGCGTCGAACTGGCCTCGAGCAAGGTGGCGGTCCACCACGTGACCACCAGGCTGGCAACCGAGGACCGGACCGGCCGGAGCCTGGTTCTTGCCGATGTTCTGCCGAGGAACCAATGGGAGCAGCTCGACAATCTCCGCCTCAGCGAGCGCGGCACCCGGCCGGTCGACGTGCTACGGGCACACGAAGCCGCACGCACTCTGGCCCAGGGCCTCGGCCGCCTCGTGGACGCTGGTGAGCAGGCTTCCGGCGCTTCGGGGCGCGCCGAGCTGTCCCGACGGCTGAGTTCCATCGGTTGGTATGGCGGGAACGACGAACTGACCGACCTGCTGCAGCGCACCCGGCAGTCGGACGACGTGGAGGAGATCCTTAGGGACCGCGTCGCGGACGTGATGCGCTATACGCCCGTCGTCGCTCTGCTGGACGTCTATCCGGGGCTGCCCTCCGAGGTGACCTACGACTACGAGGAGGACTGCGCCACACGACGGGACGGCCTGGGCCGGGTGGTCGTCTCGGTCTCTCTCACGCTTCCCCTGCAGGTGCGAAACCGACTGCAATTCGTCGCCCCGGATGGTCTGGTTCCCGCCTTCGCCCCGGATGCGGAAGGAGTCCATCTGGTACCCGTGCAGACCGGCCTGTCCAACTCCGCTCTGCAGCAATTCGACGTCGAGGTCGAGCGCCCCGAGGAAGAGACCGCGGCCCGCATCAAAGTCGATCTCGGCTACCGTCTGCCAGACCGCGACTTCAAAGACGCGACGCGCACGGCTCAGCTCTGCATGGTGCTGTCGGCACTGGCCCTGCTGCTCCTGGTCGCAGGCACGACCCTGGTGCTCGTCCTCGGCACCGTCATCGCCTCCGTCGTGGCCACGGTGGACGTCACCAGGGACGGCAACCACCACGACAGAGCCGAGCCGCTGCATGTCTACGCGGGCAAGCACCTACGTGGCATCCGCCGGACCAACGCGGTCGCGGCCATTGCCGCGGCGGCCGCGCCCAATGCAAACTCGATCGCGGCGAGCCTGATCACTTCCGGTGCGGCCGTCCTGTACTGCCTGGGCACGTTGATGGTCGTGCTGAGCGCAAGGAAGAGCGCCGAGCGCCCTCTGTCCGGATCGGTCCGCTCACCGCGCCGCACGTTGATCGGTTGAGAGGCACTTCCTCACGTCCAGTCCCGCCCGGAGCGGCCGCGCTTGCGGTCCGAGCGCTGCTTCTTCTCGCGCAGCCGGCGCTCGTTGATGCCGCGGGGGATGCGGGTGGGGCGACGGGGCTTGGGCGGGGGCGCGGTGGCCTCGGCGAGGAGGGCGGCGAGGCGTACGGCGGCGGCCTCGCGGTTGCGCCACTGGGAGCGGTGCTCGGAGGACCGTACGACGACCACCCCGTCCACCAGCCGCCCGGCCAGCCGGCCCAGCGCCCGCTCCTTCCACACCGGCGGCAGCGCCTCGGTGCGCGCCAGGTCGAAGCGCAGCTCGACCTGGGAGTCGCTGGTGTTGACGTGCTGGCCGCCCGGCCCGGAGGACCTCGAGAAACGCCACATCAGCTCGGCCTCGGGCAGCGAGACCGAACCGCGGATGACATGGGGACCGGACATGCCTCCCATGTTCCCGGCTCGACCCGTCCCACGTCACGCGGTTTTCGCCGGTGACGGCCACATGGGTAAAAAAGGTAAAGGGACCCGGAACCACCGGTACCCCCCTCGACGTTCTCCCCGGTGACGGTAGCTTCGTCGGCACAGATGCGCACGAATAACTAGGGAAGGGACTCCCAATCATGGCTGTAAGCCTGTCCAAGGGTGGCAACGTCTCGCTCACCAAGGAGGCTCCGGGCCTGACCGCCGTCACCGTGGGCCTCGGCTGGGACGTCCGCACCACCACCGGCACGGACTTCGACCTGGACGCCTCCGCCATCGCGGTCAACACGCAGGGCAAGGTCTACTCGGACGCCCACTTCGTCTTCTTCAACAACAAGCAGACGCCGGACAACTCCATCGTCCACACGGGTGACAACCGCACCGGCGAGGGCGCCGGCGACGACGAGGCGATCAACGTCAACCTGGCCGCGCTCCCGGCCGACGTCGACAAGATCGTCTTCCCGGTCTCCATCTACGACGCCGAGAACCGCGGCCAGAACTTCGGCCAGGTCCGCAACGCCTACATCCGCATCGTCAACCAGGCCGGCGGCGCGGAGATCGCCCGCTACGACCTCTCCGAGGACGCCGCCACCGAGACGGCCATGGTCTTCGGCGAGCTGTACCGCAACGGCGCGGAGTGGAAGTTCCGCGCGGTGGGCCAGGGGTACGCCTCGGGCCTGGTGGGCATCGCCCAGGACTTCGGTGTGAACGTCTGACGCACCGCTCGTGGAGCGGGAGCCCCCGGCCCGTCGGCCGGGGCCCTCCCGCCCCCGCACGCGGGCACCCGGAAATCCGGCGAAGGCGCCGCCACCCCGCGCGATACGTTGCCCGGGTGATCCTCGAACCCCTCGCCCTCACCGCCGATCATGACCTCCCGGCCCCGCTGCTCACCGAACTGACGGCGCTCTACGCCTCCAACCGCGCGTTTCACGCGCTCAGCGGCGACTTCCCCGACCCGGACGACATCCGGGGCGAGCAGGTGGCGGCGGCGCTGGCCGACGAGCTGGCCCAGCCGGACGCCGAGGTGCTGCTGGCCCGGTCCGAGGGGCGTCTGGTCGCCGTCGTGATCACACTGGCCCACCACCCCGACCCGGCCGATCCCGATCCGTGGATCGGGCTGCTGATGGTGGACTCGGCCGAACAGGGCAGGGGCCACGGCCGCCGGGTCGCCACGGCTGTGGAGGAGCGCTTCCGGGCCGCCGGCCGCCGGGCCGTGCGCCTCGCCGTCCTCGACAACAACCCCGGGGCGCTGGCCTTCTGGACCGCCCTCGGCTACGAGGTCGTCGACCACCGCCCCGACCACGCCCTCGGCCGCCCCTGCGCCGTGCTGCGCAAGGTGCTGCGGACACCCCGGCAGGCCGCCCGGGTCGCCGTCGTGGACCCCGACGGCGCGGTGCTGCTCTTCCGGTACGACAACGTCGAGGTCGGCGTCCACTGGGCGCTGCCCGGCGGCGGGCTGGAGCCGGGCGAGACCCCGCGCGAGGGCGCCCTGCGGGAACTGGCCGAGGAGACCGGCTGGACCGACCTGCTGCCGGGCCCGCTGCTGTGCACCTGGGAACACGACTTCACACACACCCGCGTCCCCGTGCACCAGCACGAGCACGTCTACGTCACCCACGGCCCGCACCGCGAGCCGTCCGGCCCCGATCTGGCCGCCGCGCACGCCGCCGACGGAATCCTCACCTGGCGCTGGTGGAGCAGGCGGGAACTGGCCGAGGAGCCGGAGCCGGTCTGGCCGCCCGGCCTTGCCCGCATGCTGGACATGTGGGAGGCCGAGGGCGCGGTGGACCGCCCGGACCGCGAGGTGTGACGCGGAAGGCCTCAAATCCGCTTGATGGATGATGAGTTGAGCGCTCGACGTCCGTCCGGATAACGGTTCCCGGGGCACGGCATTCGGATAACAACACGTAAAGTTTTGTCGGCGCTCTGTCAAACAGAGCCTCGCCGGTGTCACTCTCTCCGCACCCGCCGCAGCTTGTACGTCCCCTGTGCCCCAACTGTGTCTCCGGCCCCACCGGAGGCCAGCCATAAGGAGAACGAGTGACTCAGCACCCCCGCGCCTCCCGCAGGACCGCGATGCGCGCCGCCGCGCTGGCCGGCTCCGCGGCGATGGTCGTCCTCGCGCTGCAGAACGGTTCCGCCACCGCCGCCCCCACGCACACCCCCGGCGCCACGGCCGTCCCGTTCAGCGCTCCGGCCCGCGCCGCCGCCATCGAGGCGGCTCAGCGGCACGCCGGTGCCGCGGCTCACGAACTCGGGCTGGGCGCCAAGGAGAAGCTGGTCGTCCGGGACGTGGTCAAGGACGCGAACGGCACCGTCCACACCCGTTACGAGCGCACGTACGCGGGTCTTCCCGTGCTCGGCGGCGACCTGGTCACCCACGTGGCGAAGAACGGCACGCTCAAGGGCGTGAGCAAGGCGGCCAAGGCCCGCATATCCGTGCCGACCACCACGGCCGCCGTCTCCGCCACGAGCGCGAAGAAGACCGCCGTCAAGGCCGCGGACACCGCGAAGGCCACCGCCTCGTCCTCCCGCAAGGTGGTCTGGGCGGCCGGTGCCAAGCCGGTCCTCGCCTACGAGTCCGTCGTCAAGGGCGTCCAGCACGACGGCACCCCGAGCGCACTGCACGTCATCACCGACGCGCGGACCGGCAAGAAGATCTACTCCTACGAGGCGGTCGACACCGGCACGGGCACCAGCCAGTACAGCGGCACGGTCACCATCGGCACCACCGCTTCCGCCTCCGGCGGCTACGACCTGACCGACGGCGGCCGCGGCGGTCACAAGACCTACGACCTGAACGGCGGCACCAGCGGCACCGGTGCCCTCTTCCACGACGCCGACGACGCCTGGGGCAACGGCACCGTCTCCAACCGCCAGACCGCCGCCGTGGACGCCGCCTACGGCGCCGCCGTCACCTGGGACTTCTACAAGTCCGCGTTCAACCGCAACGGCATCGCGGGCGACGGCAGGGCCGCCTACTCCCGCGTCCACTACGGCAACGCCTACGTCAACGCCTTCTGGGACGACAGCTGCTTCTGCATGACGTACGGCGACGGCACCAACAACGCCGACCCGCTGACCTCGCTCGACGTGGCCGGCCACGAGATGAGCCACGGTCTGACCGCGGCCACGGCGAAGCTCAACTACCGGGGCGAGTCCGGCGGCCTGAACGAGGCCACCAGCGACATCTTCGGCACCGCGGTGGAGTTCTTCGCGAACAACTCCTCCGACCCCGGTGACTACCTCATCGGCGAGAAGATCGACATCAACGGCAACGGCACCCCGCTGCGCTACATGGACAAGCCCAGCAAGGACGGCGGCTCCGCCGACTACTGGTCGAAGTCCGTCGGCCGCCTGGACGTGCACTACTCGTCCGGTGTCGCCAACCACTTCTTCTACCTGCTGTCGGAGGGCAGCGGCGCGAAGACGGTCAACGGGGTGTCCTACAACTCCCCGACGTACGACGGCTCCACGGTCACCGGGATCGGCCGGGACAAGGCGATCCAGATCTGGTACAAGGCCCTGAGCACGTACTTCACCTCGACCACCAACTACGCGGGCGCCCGCAGCGGCACCCTGCAGGCGGCGGCCGCCCTGTACGGCTCGGGCAGCGCGGAGTACAACGCGGTGGCGGCGGCCTGGAAGGCCGTCAACGTCAACTAGTCCCGCGCAGCGGGTCTTCGGCAGCCGGGCCGTCCGTCACGGGCGGTCCGGCTTGCCGTCTCCGTAGAGCCAGTCCTTCCAGATCCCGCCGAAGTCCTCGTCCGGGGCCTTCCTCTCCACGAACGCGGTGAACTGGGCGGTGTCGGCGGTGCCGTGGCGGTGGGCGGCGGCCCAGCCCTCGAGGATGTCGTGGAAGGTGTCGTCGCCGACCTTCCGGCGGATCTTCTGCAGCACCATGGCGCCGCGCTCGTAGACGGGGCTGCCGGAGATGTGCGCGGCGCCGGCCGGCCTGGCCGGCGGGAAGTCCCAGACGGCGTCGTCGTCGCCGTCGTACAGGTCGGTGAAGGTCTGCTGGGCGCTCCTGCCGCCGTGGTCCTCCTGGTACAGCCACTCCGCGTACGTCGCGAAGCCCTCGTTGAGCCACATGTCCCGCCAGCTCCTCGGGGTGACCGAGTCGCCGTACCACTGGTGGGCGAGTTCGTGGACGAGCGTGCCGGTGTCGGGGGCGCCGGGGAAGACGGGACGGGTCTGCGTCTCCAGCGCGTACTGGGCGTCCCCCGGGCGGTCGACGACCGCTCCGGCGGAGGAGAAGGGGTACGGCCCGAAGTTCTTCTCCTCCCAGTCGAGGATCTCCGGGATCTTCGCCAGGACGTCCTTGCTCGCCTTGGCCTGCGCGGGGTCGACGGCGGTGAGCACGGGCAGCCCGTGCGGCCCGGTGCCGCGGCCGATGTCGTAGTGGCCGACGGCGACGGTGGCCACGTAGCTCGCCATGGGCTCGGCGGTGTGCCAGGAGTACGTCGTCCGGCCGCCCTTGCTGGTCCGGCCGGCCGGCTCCCCGTTGGAGACGGCCTGCAGGCCCTCGGGGACGGTGACCTTGATGTCGTAGGCGGCCTTGTCCGAGGGATGGTGATTGCCGGGGAACCAGGCCATCGAACCGACCGGCTCGCCGAGGCCGAGCGCGCCGTCGGCGGTGGGCAGCCAGCCCTCCTCGGAGCCGTCGGGGTCGGTGAGGGTCCGCGGGGTGCCGGAGTAGCGGACGGTGGCGGTGAAGGTCTCGCCGTCGCGGAGGTCGTCGTGGGGGCGGACGGTGAGTTCCTGGCCGGCGCGGTTCCAGCGGGCGTCCCTGCCGTCGACGGTGACCGAGCCGACGTCCAGCCCGTCGAGATCGAGGTCGAAGGCGGTCAGGTCCTGGGTGGCGCGGGCGGTGATCACGGCCCGTCCGGTGAGCCGGCGGGTGTCAGGGGTGTAGTCGAGGGCCAGGGCGTAGTGGGTGACGTCGTAGCCGCCGTTGCCCGCCTTCGGGAAGTACGGGTCGTGCACGCCCGAGCCGCCCGGGGTGCCGTGGACGCCGCCGTCGCACGCGGTGCCGGTGAGGGCGAGCGCGAGGAGGCCGGCGACGGCCGGGACAAGGCGTGCGGATCTGGACATGTCAGCGATCGTACGGCGGCGGCGCGCACCGGAGCGGGGGCGCGTTGGCCGGGCGTGACACCATCTCCTGCGTGCTCGACATCGGCTACGCCCTCTCCAACCGCTTCCCTGACCCGCCGCAGACCGACTACCGCCGCGCGGACGTCCACGCGCTGCGGCACGACCTGTTCTGCGGGGACGTCTATCTCGCGGACACGAAATCGGACCGCGAGCTGTCCACAGCCTGGGGATGGGTGCCGGTGCTGGACTTCGCCTGGGCGCTGTGCGACATCGTGGAGCGGCTGGACCGGGACCCGATGGGCTCGCGTGCCTCCCGGCCGCAGCAGGCGGAGCTGGACTTCACCGAGTCCACCGACCGGATGCTCTTCGAGCGCCGTTTCGGCTGGGTGGACATCGAGGCCGACTGGATGCCGGCCGAGGAGGCTCCGCTGTCCTTCTCCCACGCCGAACTGCGCCGGGAGTCCCGCGACTTCCTGCACGACCTGATCGCCGACCTGAGCGATCTGCACGAGGACCTGTCGGAGAACCCGGCGATCTGGACGCTGCAGGCCCGCTTCCCCCGCGTGGCCTGAGCCCTCAGTCCTCCACCCTGATCCCCAGCTCGCCCGCCAGCACCGGAGCCAGGTCCAGCAGCTGCCCCGTGCTGATCACCGCCCCCGCCAGCCGGTCCAGGCCCCGGGTGATCTCCAGCGGGGCCGCCCCGCGCAGGTCGACGTCCTTGAGGGTCGCGCCGCCGAAGTCGGCCTCCTTCAGGGCGCAGCCGGTGAACTCCACCCGCTCCAGGCGGGCCCCGGCGAAGTCCGGCTCGACCAGGACGCAGGAGTCGAAGACGACGTCCCGCAGCCGGGCCTCGCGCAGGTTGATGAAGTCGATCTTGCCGCCGCGGATCACGACCCGCTCCAGCACGGCCCCGTGCAGCTGGGTGCCGCCGAGCCGGGGGTCGATCAGCTCCACGTCCCGGAACGTGGCCTCGGCGAGGTCGGCGCCGACGCCCCGCAGGCCGCGCAGGACCGAGTCCAGCACGCGCGCGCGGCGCAGCACCGCTTCGTCCACCGCGCAGTCCGTCAGCGCGCAGTCCATGAAGCGGGCGCCGGCACCGTCCTGCCCGGCCAGGTCCGCCGCCCGGAACTCGAGACCGTCGTAGTCGCCGTCCGGCTCCAGTGCGCCGCCGTTCCAGGGCTCCAGGGGCGGCAGCCGCACCTCCGGCCGCCGCGCGCCCTTCACCCGTGTGCCGTCCGCGGCCGCCGCTCTCCTCGCCATGCCCCCATGCTGCACCGTGCCACTGACAACAGGGCCGGCCCGCGGGAACCGGCCCCGTGCGACGACCCCGGGACACGCGGATGCGATACCCACCGATTCATGGTGTTCTGACCAGATGGATATCGGCCGAAAGGGTGAGGCCCCGCCGGCGTCCGCAGGCGCCGGCGGGGCCGATCCCCACCGGTGGTGGGGCCTGGTCGTCATCGCCCTCGCCCAGCTGATGGTGGTCCTGGACGCGACCATCGTGAACATCGCGCTGCCCTCCGCCCAGCACGACCTGCACATGTCCGACGCCGACCGGCAGTGGGTGATCACCGCCTACACGCTGGCCTTCGGCGGACTCCTGCTGCTGGGCGGCCGGGTCGCCGACCTCGTGGGCCGAAAACGCACCTTCGTCATCGGGCTCATCGGCTTCGCGGCCGCCTCCGCGCTCGGCGGCGCGGCCACCAGCTCCGGCATGCTGTTCGGCGCCCGCGCCCTCCAGGGCGCCTTCGCCGCCCTGCTCGCGCCCTCCGCGCTGAGCCTGCTGACCACGACGTTCACCGACCCGCACGAGCGCGGCAAGGCCTTCGGCATCTACGGCGCCCTGGCCGGCAGCGGCTCGGCCATCGGGTTCATCGTCGGCGGCCTGCTCACCGAGTACCTGAACTGGCGCTGGTGCCTGTACGTCAACGTGCCCATCGCCGCCGTCGCGGTGCTCGGCGCCTTCGCCCTGCTGCACGACCGCCCGGGCCAGCGCGAGGCCCGGCTCGACGTACCCGGCGTGCTGCTCGGCTGCGGCGGACTCGTCGCGATCGTCTACGGCTTCGCCGAGGCCGAGCCGCGCGGCTGGAGCGACCCGCTGGTCATCGCCCTGTTCGCGTCCGGCGCGGTGCTGCTCGCCGCGTTCGTCCGGTGGCAGACCCGCGCGCCGAGCCCGCTGCTGCCGCTGCACATCATCCGGGACCGCAACCGCGCGGGCTGCTTCCTGACCATGATGCTCGCGGTGATCGGCATGTTCGGGCTGTTCCTGTTCATGACCTACTACCTGCAGGTCATCCTCGGCTACTCGCCGGTCCGGGCGGGCCTGGCCTTCCTGCCGCTGACCGCCGCGATCATCATCGGCTCCACCCAGATATCGGCCCGGCTACTGCAGCGGGTGGCCCCGCGCCTGCTCATGGTGCCCGGCATGCTGCTGGCCGCCTCGGGGCTGCTGCTCCTGACCCGGATGACCGTCGGCTCCGCCTACACCGGCGAGATCCTGCCCGCGCTGATCCTGATGGGCCTCGGCATGGGCCTGACCTTCATGCCGGTGTTCGCCACCGCCACCGCCGGTGTGGCCCCGCGCGACGCCGGCGTCACCTCGGCGACCGTCAACACCTCCCAGCAGGTGGGCGGCTCGATCGGCACGGCCCTGCTCAACACCGTCGCCACCACCAGCAGCGCCGCCTACATCACCGCCCACCTGCGCGGCCCGGCCTCCAAGGCCGCGGTCGTCCCGGCGGGCGTGGTGCACGGGTACACGGTCGCGATCTGGTGGGCGGCGGGCGTGATGCTGCTGGCCGGCCTGGTGGCGGGCCTGATGGTGACCGCCCGGGCCCCGGGCCACGGGGCACCGGCCGAGACACCGGTGCCCGAGTCAGTCGGCTGAGCGGCCCAGCTCGGCCAGCGCCCCGTCGGTGAGCCGGTACACCGTCCACTCGTCCTGCGGGCGCGCGCCGAGGGCCTCGTAGAAGCCGATCGCGGGGCGGTTCCAGTCGAGCACCGACCACTCCAGGCGCTCGTAGCCGCTCCGGACGCAGATGCGTGCCAGCTCGGTCAGCAGCGCCCGGCCGTGCCCGCCGCCCCTGGCGGACGGGCGGACGTACAGGTCCTCCAGGTAGATGCCGTGCACACCGCGCCAGGTGGAGAAGTTCAGGAACCACAGCGCGAAGCCGACGCACTCCCCGCTGCCCTCGTCCACGGCCATGTGCGCGAACGCCGCCGGGCGCTCCCCGAACAGCGCCTCACGGAGCTGCTCCTCGGTCGCCCGCGCCTCGTGCGGGGCTTTCTCGTACTCGGCCAGTTCACGGACCAGGGCGTGGATGACGGGGACGTCGGCGGGGGTGGCGGAGCGAATCATGGGGGTGAGGCTAACCGGATGTGCGGCCGGCCCGGTCACCCCGGTCAGCTCCGGCCCGCCACCCGGTCGGCCACCCGTGCCAGCCGGGAGGAACCGCTGCCCGGGCGGAGCAGTTCGCGCCGGTCGGCGGCGCGGTAGGTGGCGTACATGCCGTGCACGCCGAGCCAGCGGAAGGGTTCCGGCTCCCACTTGCGGACCTTGTGGTTCACCCAGGGCAGGTCCGTCAGCCCGGTGCGGCCGGCCTGGCCCGAGTCCTGCCGCACTAGGTCGCGCAGGGTGCGGGCGGCCAGATTGGCGGTGGCGACGCCCGAGCCGACGTAGCCGCCCGCCCAGCCGAGCCCGGTGGACCGGTCGAGGGTGACCGTGGCGCACCAGTCGCGCGGGACGCCGAGCACACCGGACCAGGCGTGCTCGACCCGCACGCCCGCGAGGGCCGGGAAGAAGCGGGTCAGGATCTCCCGCAGGGCCTCGACCGTCCCGTCCTGGGTGCGGCCGTCGTTGTCGGTGCGCGAGCCGAAGCGGTACGGCACTCCGCGTCCGCCCAGCGCGATCCGGCCGTCGGCGGTGCGCTGCGCGTACATGTAGGCGTGGGCCATGTCGCCCAGCGTCTCCCGGCCGTCCCAGCCGATCGCCGCCCACTGCTCGTCGGTGAGCGGCTCGGTGGCGATCATCGAGGAGTTCATCGGCAGCCAGGTCCGCCGCTGGCCGCTGAGCGAGGCGGTGAAGCCCTCCGTGCAGCGCAGCACGTAGGGCGCGCGGACCGTGCCGTACGGGGTCACGGCGTGCTTGGGCCGGATCTCGGTGACCGGGGTCGACTCGTGGATGACCACCCCCAGCGCCTCCACGGCCGCCGCGAGCCCCTTGACCAGCTTCACCGGGTGCAGCCGGGCGCCGTGCGGGGTCCAGCTCGAACCCACCGCGCCGGCCACCCTGATCCGCTCCGCGGTCTGCCGGGCACCGTACAGCTCGCGGTCCTTCTCGCCGAACGACAGCTCGTGCTCGTGGAAGGCCCGCAGCCGCGCCAACTGGGCCGGGGTGGTCGCCACTTCCAGTACCCCGCCCCGGTGCACACCGGCGTCGATGCCCTCCGCCTCGGTGACGGCGACCACCTCGGCCACGGTGTCGTTCATCGCCCGCTGCAGGCGTACGGCGGCCTCGTGGCCGTGCAGCTTCGCGTACCGGTCGCGGCCCGCGATCCCGTTGTAGAGCCAGCCGCCGTTGCGGCCGGAGGCGCCGTACCCGCAGAACTTCTGCTCCAGGACGGTGATCCGCAGGAAGGGGGCGGCCTTCTTCAGGTAGTACGCGGTCCACAGTCCCGTGTAGCCGCCGCCGACGACGACGACGTCGGCCGAGGCGTCCCCGGACAGCGGTTCGCGCACCGCGGGGAGGCCGTCGTCCGCGTACCAGAAGGAGATCCCACCGTTGACGACACTGGTTGCCGAGCTGCTCATGGCCGGGACGTTAACCCCTGGGAGCGGCCAGTGTCTCCTTCGGATTCCATGCTTTTCCGCGGCCCCTGACCAGCGGACGGCACGCGAGACCCACCAGGACGGCCAGGAAGTGCCCGAAGTCGGTGAAGGTACGGCTCGCGGCCAGCGGCACGGCGTAGAAGGCGAGCAGGGACGCGAGGTACAGGTACCGCCAGGGTGCCGCGATCCGGTAGGTGAGCACCGCCATCACCCCGGCCAGCGCGTAACTCACGCCGATGTCCAGGGTGTTGACGGCGGAGGGCGGGGCGTGGCCGTCGTGGATCGCCTGGAGCAGGGCCAGCTCGCTGACCAGCGTGGCGAGCACGTGCGCGGCAACGCACACCGCGAGCCAGCGCAAGGATCCGAGCCAGCGCTCCGCCTGGGCGTGGAAGACGGTGTACAGCACGGCGTACGGCAGCCAGTGCCCGCTGTCGATCCACATCGCGCTGGTGATCAGCACCCGCAGCGGGTTCCGCGACAGCTCGTGGATGTTGGTCGAACGCTGCCTCAGGAAGTCCTGCTCGAACGCCGGTGACATGTGGTGCAGGGCGACGGTGGTGACGAACAGGATGGTCAGCCACACGTAGGTGCCCGGGGCGCTGCGCACATAGGCCGCGGCCGCCCGGAGACCTCGCCGTGCGCGGATGACCCGGTTCACAACCGACAGTATGGTCGCCACGGGGTTCGGGGCGCCTGGCGAGTCCGGCCACCGGCCCTCCGCCGGGCCCGGCGGGCGACCGTCCCCGCCACTTCGCGGGATGCGCCGTCCGGGTGGCATCGCGGGGGCGGTGCCCGGCGGGGCCGAACGGGTCACCACCGGCCCGGGAACAGCGGCCGGCGCTCCCGGTCCCGGTCCGCCGCCCGCGCCGTTCCTGACACGCCGCCGGATGGCCTATCCGGCCATATAAGGATAAACCAGCCATACCGTACGCGATATGAAGAGATGCCACATCGCATATCTCGCGTGCTCCGCCGCCCTCCTCGGCACCGGCCTCAGCGCGGCCCCCGCGGTGGCCGCCCACTCGACCCTGGTGGTCCGCCCCGGCGAGTCGATCCAGAAGGCGGTCGACGCCGCCGAGGCCGGCGACACGGTTCTGGTGCTCGCCGGCACCTACCACGAGAGCGTGACGATCCGCACCCCCCACGTGACCCTGCGGGGCGTGGGTTCCGGGACGGTCATCGAGCCCGCCGCCAAGAAGCCCGCCAAGAAGCCCGCCAAGGCGAACGCCAAGAAGGCCGCGAAGAAGGCCACGAAGAAGGCCACGAAGAAGGCCACGAAGGCTGCGAAGAAGTCCTCCAAGAAGCCTGCCAAGAAGATCGCGAAGAGCTGCGCCGAGGGCGGCAACGGCATCTGTGTGCTGGGCACCAAGACGAAGGACGTCAAGGGCGTCACCGTCGCCGACCTGAAGGTGACCAAGTTCAGCCGCACCGGGGTGTTCGGCATGGCGACCGACGGCCTGACCGTGCGCGGGGTGAACGCCGCGGACAACGGCGTGTGGGGCATCGCCGAGGAGCGGTCGGTGCGCAGCCTGCTGCGGGACAACTACGCGCACGGCAACGGTGACGCGGGCGTGTTCCTCGCCAACACCATCCAGGAGGAGGCCGGCGCCTACGACGCCAAGCAGACCCTGGTGTCGCACAACCGTCTTGAGGGCAACCGGATCGGCGTCACCGTACGCCGGCTGCGGAACCTGACCGTCGCCCGGAACTACGTCTCCGGCAACTGCGCCGGGGTCTTCGTGGTCGGTGACGAGAACAAGCCCAAGGCCGGCCACCTGGACGTCACCGCCAACCAGGTCGTCGCGAACAACAGGTCCTGCCCGAAGACCGAGCGGCTGCCCGCCCTGAAGGGCTCCGGCATCGTCCTGACCGGCACCGAGCAGGCCCGGGTCTCCCGGAACTGGGTCACCGGCAACTCCGGCAAGTCCCCGCTGTCCGGCGGCATCGTGCTGTTCAAGAGCTTCGTGGGCGTGGCCGGCACCGACAACCGCGTCGACGGCAACGTCCTCTCGGAGAACTCCCCCGCCGACCTGGTGAGCACCGAGACCGGCAAGACCAACTCCTTCGAGCGCAACTCCTGCCGGGCTTCCAAGCCCGCGGGCCTGTGCTGACCGCACGGGCGCTGCCACTGCTGGACCGACGAAGGCCAAGGAAAGAGAGAGGGCGGCAGATGACGTCCGCTGAAACAGCACCACCGCCTCCCATGCGGCTGCGCGAACTCGTGTTCGGCGCGGCCGTGTCCGCCGCCGTCCGGGCCGCCGCCCGGCTGGGCGTCGCCGACGCCCTCGACGACACCCCGATGACCGCCGAGGACCTCGCCGCCGCGGTCAAGACCGAACCCAAGCCCCTGCGCCGGCTGCTGCGGGCACTGTCCTGCTACGACGTCTTCGCCGAGCGGCCGGACGGCACCTTCGCGCACACCGGCATGTCCCGGCTGCTGCGCGAGGACGACCCCAACAGCCTGCGTGCCATCGCCCTGTGGTGCACCGAACCGTGGACCTGGGACGCCTGGCCCAAGCTGGACGAGGCCGTGCGCACCGGCGACAACGTCGTCGAGGGCCTGTACGGCAAGGAGTTCTTCACCTACCTCAACGAGGACGCCCCGGAGTCCGCGGACGTCTTCAACCGCGCCATGACCCGCTCCAGCGAGCAGTCCGCGCGCGAGGTCGCGGCCCTGCTCGACCTGTCCGGGGCCAAGTCGGTCGCGGACATCGGCGGCGGCCAGGGGCATGTGGTGGCCTGCCTGCTGGACAAGTACCCGTCGATGCGCGGCAGCCTGCTCGACCTGCCCCGGGTGGTCGAGAACGCTCTGCCGCGGCTGCGTCAGGGCGGCGACCTCGCCGACCGCGCGCGGATCGTGCCCGGCGACGTCCGGGACGCGATCCCGGTCCAGGCCGACGTCTACATCATCAAGAACATCCTGGAGTGGGACGACGAGAGCACGTCCCGCACGCTGCGCAACGTCGTGGAGGCGGGCGGCCCGGGCACCCGGGTCGTCGTCATCGAGAACCTGGTGGACGACACCCCCTCGATGCGTTTCAGCACCGCCATGGACCTGCTGCTGCTCCTCAACGTCGGCGGGGCCAAGCACACCACCGACTCCATGGTGAGCAGGCTGACCTCGGCGGGCCTGAAGGTGGGCGACATCAGTCCGGTCAACCCGTACCTGCACGCGTTCGACTGCCACGTGCCCGCCTGACACGGACGTGACGGCACAGGCCACCGGCCGCCGGGCCCGCGACGCTGCGGGCCCGGCGGCCGGTGGCCGTCCGGGGGTGCCGTACGGCTCAGTCGCGCTCCCAGACGTAGAAGCGCTGTGCCATCGCGTCCTTGGGAGACCGCCAGGTCTCCGGGTCGTACGCGCTGACGTACGCCGTCAGACGCTCGCTGATGTCACGGAACTCGGGGTGCCCGGTCACCTTGGCGATGGCGGGCCCGGGGTCGCGCTCGGACTCGACGAGGTGCATGTACACATCGCCGAACTGGAAGAGGCTGCGCCGCACCACACCGACGAGGTGGGGCAGCTCTCCCCGGTCGGACTCCTCGAACACCTTGGCGATGTCCGGGGCGGAGCCCGGGGCCATGCGCGCGACGATCAGTGCCTGGTGCATGGTCTCGGTCCTTCCTCCGGCTAGTCGGCCAGGGCGGGCGCGGGACGCCGTCCGGCGGCCGCCTTCTCGATCTTCTCCCGGATGAGGGCCATCTGGACCTTGGAGTTCCTGTTGATGTTGTCGGTCATCCAGTCGTCGTCGACCGGGGCGTCCGGCTTCATCGCGAAGTCCTGCGTCCAGACCATCCGGGTGCCGGCCGCGACCTCCTCGTACTCCCAGAGGATGTCCATGTGGGCGAACGGGCCGGTCTCGACCCGGCGGGCCTTCACGGTGCGGGCCTTGCGGTCGGGCTCGCGCTCGGAGACCCAGCTCCAGACCGTGCCGTTCTCGTCCGGGTGCATGGTCAGCCGGAACGTCGTCTTCTTCCCCTCCCGGGAGAGGATCTCGACGGACGCGTACTCGCTGAACAGCTGCGGCCACTTCTCCAGGTCGTTGGTCATGTCCCAGACCAGGTCGAGCGGCGCGGCGATGGTGATCTCGTTCTGCGTGTGTCCTGCCATCTCAGGCTCCTGCCATCAAGGTGCTGTTGACGAGGTTGAGGAACTGCTGGGGTGTCTTGCAGCGCTCCGCGTCGATCGGCATCGGGGTGCCGTGCGTGTTCTCCAGCTCGCCGACGATGCCGAGCAGGCCGAGCGAGTCGATGCCGAGGACGTCGAATCCGGTGTCCGGCATGTCCTGGAGCTGCTGCGGGCTGACGGTGACCCCGGCAGCCTTCTTCATCAGCGCGGCGAGTTCTTCCACGGTGATCTGCGGCATTGCTCTCCTCCTTTGCTGTCCTCACTTCACGGCGCCGTGCCGGAGCACGAGCGCCGAGTTCGACCCCATGAGTCCACGGCTGAGCACCAGCGCCGTACGCAGCTCGGCGACGCGGGCGCGGCCCGTCACGAGGTCGAGGTCGTGGCAGACGTCGGCGACGTTGGGGGTGGGCGGGATCAGGCCGTGCTCCATCGCGAGCACCGCCGCCGCGGTGTCCAGCACCGGAGCCGCGCAGTAGCCCCGGCCGATACCGGTCTTCGGCGCGGTGACCGGTACCCGGGTGCCGCGCGCGCCGAGGACGTCGGCGAGCGCGAGGGCCTCGGCCCGGTCCGCCTCCGGCACCCCGAGAGCGTCGGCGAAGACGACGTCGACCTCCTCGGGAGCACAGCCGGCCTCGTCCAGCGCCTGCCTGATGGCCTGCGCCAGCCCGTCCCGGGACCGGTCCCAGCGGGAGGCACCGGTGAAGGTCGCCGCGTGGCCCGCGACGTAGGCCCGCACGTCCGCGCCGCGCTCACGCGCCGAGGTCTCCGCCTCCACCACGAGCATCGCGCCGCCCTCGGCCGGTACGAAACCGCACGCGGTGTCCGTGAACGGGCGGTAGGCGCGGGACGGATCGGTGACCGTGCTCAGCTCCTCGTAGCCGAGCTGGCAGACCACCGAGTACGGCGCCAGCGGCGCCTCGGTGGAACCGGCCACCATCACATCGGTGCCGCGCCGCACCGCCCGGGCGGCGTGCGCGAGGGCGTCCAGACCGCCGGCCTCGTCGGAGGCGACGACCGAGCAGGGGCCCTTGAACTTACGGCGGATGGAGATCTGGCCGGTGCTCGCGGCGTAGAACCAGGCGATGGACTGGTACGGGCCGACGAACCGGCTGCCCTTGCCCCAGAGCTGCTGGAGCTCGCGCTGGCCGAACTCACCGCCGCCGGAACCGGCCGCGGTGACCACCCCGATGGAGTACGGCTCCCCGGAGGTGTCGGCCTGCCCCAGCCGGGCGTCCTCCAGCGCGAAGTCCGCGGCGGCCAGGGCGAAGTGCGTGAACCGGTCGGTCTGGACGAGGAACCGCTCGTCGATGGTCGCCGCCGGTTCAAAGCCGCGGACCTCGCCGGCCACCTTCAGCGGAAGGTGCTCACAGCCCTCCCGGGTGACCCGGTCGAGGACACTGAGGCCTTCCTGGGTGGCCTTCCAGAACGTGTCGGTGCTGGTTCCGTTGGGCGCGACCACCCCGATGCCGGTGACGGCCGCGCGCCGTTCATGCGGAGCACTCATCGTGTCCTCACTCCCTGGAACGGGTCAGGACCACCGCGGACTGGAAGCCGCCGAACCCGCTGCCCACGGACAGGACGCTGCTCAGCTTCCGGTCGCGGGCGACACGCGGGACGTAGTCCAGGTCGCACTCGGGGTCGGGGATCTCGTAGTTCGCGGTCGGGGGTACGACCTGCTTGGCGAGGGCCAGCACGCACGCGACCACCTCGATCGCCCCGATCGCCCCGAGGGAGTGCCCCACCATCGACTTGATGGAGCTCATGGGGGTGTCGTAGGCATGGTGGCCGAGCGCCCGCTTCACGGCCGCCGTCTCGTGGCGGTCGTTCTGCCGGGTGCCGGAGCCATGGGCGTTGACGTAGTCGATCGCCGTGGGGTCCAGCCGGGCGTGGCCGAGGGCCATGTCGATCGCCCGGGCCATCTCCAGACCCTCGCTGGTCAGGCCGGTCATGTGGTAGGCGTTGCCGAAGGTGGCGTAGCCGCCGAGCTCGCAGTAGACGTGCGCGCCGCGGGCCCGGGCGTGCTCCAGCTCCTCCAGGACGAGCACCGCGCCGCCCTCGCCCATGACGAACCCGTCACGGTTGTTGTCGAAGGGCCGGGAGGCGTGCGCCGGATCGTCGTTGTTCGGGGACGTGGCCTTGATCGCGTCGAAGCAGGCCATGGTGATCGGGGAGATCGGCGAGTCCGACGCCCCGGCTATGCAGATGTCGGCCCGGCCCTCCTCGACCGTATGGAAGGCGTAACCGACGGCGTCCAGGCCCGAGGTGCAGCCGGTCGAGACGGTCTGCACCGGACCCTGCGCGCCGAAACGCTCCGCCACCGCGGAGGCGACCGTGCTCGGCGAGAACGCCCGGTGCAGCTGCGGCTCCGCCTCCCGATGGTCGACGTCCCAGCGCTCACCACGGTGGCTGACCAGGACGTAGTCGTTCTCCAGCCGGGTCGTACCACCCACCGCGGTGCCCACCGAGACACCCACGCGCCACGGGTCCTCCGCCGACAGGTCGATCCCTGAGTCCCGGACCGCCTCCTCCCCGGCGACCAGGGCGAACTGGATGTACCGGTCCGCCCGCACGACCTGCTCCTCGTCCAGGCCGTGCGCCGCCGGATCGAAGTCGCACTCCGCCGCTATCCGCGACCGCAGCCCCGAGGGATCGAAGAAGGTGATGCCCCGCGTCGCGGTCCGGCCGTTGGCAAGCAGATCCCAGAAAGCCGGTACGCCGATACCACCCGGAGCCACGATGCCTATGCCAGTGACCGCCACGCGCCGGGTCATGACCGGACCTGACCTCGGTCGCGGGCGGCACCCGCCGCGGCCGGCTCCGTGACCACCGCGGCGGCCCCGATGATCTCCGTCTCCTCGGTGTCGACATGACCGAGCTGCGGACGCGGCGCCAGCGGACCCAGGTGGAAGACGATCCGCGCCTCCACGTTCCCGACGTTGCGGAACCGGTGCCGCATGTGCGCCGGGATCATCAGACCCTGCTCGGGCCGCAGCGAGTGCGGCTCGTCGTCCAGGTCCACCTCGAGCTGGCCGCAGACGACGTAGACGAACTCCTCCGAGTACGGGTGGTAGTGCTCACCGATGCGGTCACCGGGCTGCACGATGGCCACGCCCATGAAGCCGCTGGTGGAACCGACCGTGGCAGGGGTGAGCATGGCGCGCAGGTCGCCACCTCGCCGGACGTTGGGCTCGACCTCACTGAGGTCCACGATTTTCGGACGGGGTTTGATGGACAACGTTTCCTCCGGTGTCTGTGCCGCGTACGGCGCTGGGTGCTGGAAGGAGCCGCCGAGCCGGATCAGGCTTCGGGCGAACGGCGGTCGGTGATCAGGTCCATACGCGCGGCCTCGGCGTCCAGCAGTTCACGCACCTCGGCAGCCACCCGCGCCGGCAGCGGCACCGCCTCGGCACCCTGCTCGGAACGGACGTCGACCAGCCGCACCACGACGTCGTCACGCTGGAACACCGTGCTGCGCAGCACCGGGCTGGCCGGGTCGTCCGCGGACTCCGAGTCGGCCCGCGCCAGCAGCTCCGCCAGCCGCATTCCCCGGCCCGGCCGGGCCGCGTAGTACAGGGCCTGGCGCAGCCCCTCCTGGTGGTCACCCGCGCTCACGTGGTGCACGGCCGGCAGCGCCGCACGGGTGAAGAACATCCGGGCCGACTCCTGGTCGTCGAGGTCCCGCTCCTGCTCCAGATACGGGTTGATCGCCTCCTCCACGGCCCGCACCTCGGGCTGCCGGGCCACGTGCCGCAGCGCCGCGAGCAGGTCGCCCCGCACCTCGATGGCCCGCACCACGCGGTTGCCGTGCATGAACAGCGAGGTCCGGCACAGCCGCGTGGTGTCGTCCACCCGGGCCTCGGGCGAGGCGTAGTCCGAGAGGATCTCCGCGACCTTCTTCTCACTGCCGGGCTTGACGGTGAAGGTCAGCGCGTGCCGGATCACACCGTCGCCGATGCGCGGGTGAGCCTGCAGCCGGCGCTGCCCCGGCTCGGCCTGCGGCGCGGCGCCACCGGTCTCACGCACCACGTGGAACCGCAGCGACCGGGTGTCCCGGACGCAGCTGTGCAGCGGCTCCACCATCCGCACGTGCTCCTCGCTGTTCACCCAGGTGAGGAACGGCGGCGCACTCTCCCACTCGCTCGTGATGAGCCACTGGGACGGGTTCTCGATGGACTGGCAGAGCTGGTCGCTCACATGGCCCGGCACCGACGCGACCTGGTTGCACAGCTGCTCGTATGCCTCCAGGAACTGCTGCTGCGCACCGTCGTGGACATCGACCAGCAGCACCACCCGGAGCCGCGAGCCGTCGAAGACGGACTGCGAGACACGCTTCGACACCTCACGGGCCGGCTTGGCTGAAGGACGTTCAGACGTCGTGGTCATCCTGTACACATCTCCTTCGCGGGGCAGAGTCGATGCCGCGCGACTGACGCGACGGCAGCGTTCCTTGATCCTGTGCCGGACCCCTCACGCCCGCGACTCGTATGAACCACGTGGGTGATTGGGCACGCGGAGCCATCGCCACCGGGCAAGAACACACACAGGCCCTCCCACCCGCGCCCCCCTTGCCTCTGGAGGCTTCGATGCATCAGAAAGCCGACCACCGGGTCCCCGTCCTCATCGTGGGCGGCTCCCTGGTGGGCCTGTCCACGTCCGTCTTCCTGGGCCGTCTCGGTGTCCGGCACATGCTCGTCGAGCGGCACTCCGGCACCTCCATCCACCCACGCGGACGCGGCAACAACGTCCGCACGATGGAGCTCCTCCGGGTGGCCGGCATCGAACCGGACATCAAGGCGGCGGCCTCACTCCTCGCCGACAACCACGGCATCCTGCAGACGCCCACCCTCGTGGGTGACGCCGGCGAATGGCTCTTCAAGCACATCGACCCCGGCGGCGGACTCGCCAGGTTCAGCCCCACCGGCTGGTGCCTGTGCAGCCAGAACGACCTCGAGCCAGTCCTCGTCGACAGCGCCCGCGAACTCGGCGGCGACCTGCGCTACTTCCACCAGATGGAGTCCTTCGAACAGGACGCCGACGGAGTGACGGCCGTGATCCTCGACCGCGGCACCGAGGAGCGCTACACCGTCCGGGCGGACTACCTCGTCGCCGCCGACGGCCCCCGCAGCCCCGTCCGGGGCGCCCTCGGCATCGGACAGAGCGGCCCCGGCGACCTCTTCGCCAACGTCAGCGTCACCTTCCGCTCCACCCGGCTGGCCGACACCGTCGGCGACCGCCGCTTCATCTGCTGCTACCTCACCGACCCCGAGGCCGACGGCGCCCTGCTTCCCGTCGACAACAAGGAGCACTGGGTCTTCCACGCCCCCTGGCACCCCGAGCGCGGCGAGACCCTCGAGGAGTTCACCGAGGAACGGCTCCAGCGCCACATCCGCCGAGCCGTCGGCGTCCCCGGCCTCGACGTCGAAATCACCGGAAAGGCGTCCTGGCGCGCCGCCGAACGAGTGGCCGACCGCTACTCCCGCGGCCGCGTCTTCCTCGCCGGCGACTCCGCCCACGAGATGTCACCCACCGGCGCCTTCGGCTCCAACACCGGCATCCAGGACGCCCACAACCTCGCCTGGAAACTCGCCGCCGTCCTCGACGGCTGGGCGGACCCCGCCCTCCTCGCCACCTACGACACCGAGCGCCGCCCGGTCGCCATCGCCACCAGCGCCCGCGCCTCCGCCCGCTCCGTCGAGCACAGCCACCCCGGCTTCGCCCCCGCCCCCGGCGTCGGCGGAAGCAAGCGCGGCGGCATCCTCAACGTGGTCCTCGGCTACCACTACCCCCACGGCGCCGTCCTCGGCGCCGACCCCGACCGGCCGATCGTCCCCGACGCCCTCGACCTCACCGGCCGCCCCGGCACCCGCGCCCCGCACCTGTGGCTGCGCCGCGCCAACCGCCGGCTGTCCACCCTGGACCTCTACGAGCGCTCCCTCGTCCTCCTCAGCGACGCCCCGGACGACGCGGGCTGGTACACGGCGGCCCGCGGGATCGCCGCGGCGGACGGCGTACGCCTGGACGCCTACCGCGTCGGCCCGGGCGCGGACGCGGACCTGACCTACGAGGACGACTCCGCCGACTGGGCCGAGCTGCACGGCGTCACCGCCGACGGCGCGGTCCTCGTCCGCCCGGACGGCTTCGTGGCCTGGCGCGCGACGGGCGCCGTACCCGACCCGGAGGGCGTGCTGCGCGAGGTGCTCGGAACCCTGCTGCGAACCGGCTGACCCGAGACGGCACGAAAAGGGCCACCCGCACCGGTGAGTGCGGGTGGCCCTGTCGTGTGGAGCCCCCTGTCGGATTCGAACCGACGACCTCGATCTTACAAGGATCTTGCTCTGGCCAGCTGAGCTAAGGAGGCACCGCGCACTACGACGCCGTACGCGGAGGCGGATCCACTGTACACAGAGCCCCATTCTCCAGGCACGGAGTTTGTCGCGCTCGGCAGGTTCCGGGACCGCGCGTAACCATCCGTGCACCCGTTCGTTGATCGATCTGACGTGCTCTTCCGAAGAGCGAGCGGATCACCGGGAGGGGTTCATGGGGGACGTGGCGGAGAAGCCGGAAGCCGTGAGGGGCGGCACAGCGCGAAGCATCAAGCGTGAGGATCTCGGCATCGGCGACCGCAGCAAGCACCCCGCGCGCAAGGCGACTCCGCTGAAGGGGCACGTCAAGGGGACGGACACCCGCCATTTTGCGGTACGGACCGACGGGCCGTCGGCCGGAATGCCTGTGGAGTCCCTGTGAGACCGGCCAGGCGCAGCCCGCCAGGGTTGTGTGTGGCAGGCGGTGGGCGTTGAAGCAGGAAGCGAAGCAGGTCAAAAGAGTGGCGCTCTGCCTCCGTGGGCAATTTCCGCGAAGTTCACAGGGCTGCGGGTACTGACAGACCGCGTGGCGCCAGGTAGCGTCCTGAGCCGGTTCACTTCGGTGGACTACACCAACCACCTTCCTACAACGGATCGTCCGGCACGTTCCTGCCGGTAGAAGGGGGCCCATTCACCATGGCCACTGTCACGTTCGACAAGGCGACCCGGATCTACCCGGGTTCCACCAAGCCCGCCGTCGACGGTCTCGAGATCGCGATCGAGGACGGCGAGTTCCTCGTCCTGGTCGGCCCGTCGGGCTGCGGAAAGTCCACCTCCCTGCGCATGCTCGCGGGCCTGGAGGACGTCAACGGCGGCGCGATCCGCATCGGTGACCGCGACGTCACGCACCTGCCGCCCAAGGACCGGGACATCGCCATGGTGTTCCAGAACTACGCCCTGTACCCGCACATGACGGTCGCCGACAACATGGGCTTCGCGCTCAAGATCGCCGGCGTCAACAAGGCGGAGATCCGGCAGAAGGTCGAAGAGGCCGCGAAGATCCTCGACCTCACGGAGTACCTGGACCGCAAGCCGAAGGCGCTCTCCGGCGGTCAGCGCCAGCGTGTCGCCATGGGCCGCGCCATCGTGCGTGAGCCGCAGGTCTTCCTCATGGACGAGCCGCTGTCCAACCTGGACGCCAAGCTCCGCGTGTCCACCCGTACGCAGATCGCCTCGCTGCAGCGCCGCCTCGGCATCACCACCGTCTACGTCACCCACGACCAGGTCGAGGCCATGACGATGGGCGACCGGGTGGCCGTGCTCAAGGACGGTCTGCTCCAGCAGGTCGACTCCCCGCGCAACATGTACGACAAGCCCGCGAACCTCTTCGTCGCCGGCTTCATCGGCTCCCCGGCCATGAACCTGGTCGAGGTCCCGATCACCGACGGCGGTGTGAAGTTCGGCAACAGCGTGGTGCCGGTGAACCGGGACGCGCTGAAGGCCGCCGCCGACAAGGGCGACCGCACGGTCACCGTCGGTGTCAGGCCCGAGCACTTCGACGTGGTCGAGCTGGGCGGCGGTGCCGCCGCCACCACGCTGTCCAAGGACTCCGAGGACGCTCCGGCCGGTCTCGCCGTCTCCGTGAACGTCGTCGAGGAGCTGGGCGCCGACGGCTACGTCTACGGCACCGCCGAGGTCGGCGGCGAGGTCAAGGACCTGGTGGTCCGGGTCAACGGCCGCCAGGTGCCGGACAAGGGCGCCACGCTGCACGTCGTGCCGCGTCCGGGCGAGACCCACGTGTTCTCGACCTCCACGGGCGAGCGGCTCACCGACTGAGCCGCGCTCCGGCCGCGAAACCCCGGGTGAATCCGGGATGAACCGGTCACGTTGACGCCAGAGGCCCCGCGAACTGCCGCGGGGCCTCTTCCGTTGCGGAGATATACCCCGGCAGAGCGATCATTTCGGGCGGTCGGCGTCAACCCCTTACCCAGAAAGTAGCGGCACTTCATCGCCCATAAGGGTGACTAAATGTCGCCAAATCATTACCGGGCGCTACCCTCACACGCGTGAAGCACTCCACCATCCCTCAGACGCGACACGGCCATCGGGGCGGCCCTGCCCGCCGTATCGGCCGCACGCTCGCCCTCGTCCTGCCCGTCGTCCTGGTGCTCTCCGGAACCCTCGCGGTCACCCGGGTCAACTGGACGGGGAGTTCATCCAGCTCGGTGCTCATGGCCTCGGACGTCTCCTCGGCGTCCGTCTCCTCCAAGGCCGTCTCCCGCGCCCCGCAGGACGTGCTCCGTGACCAGCTGATGACCGAGCTGCAGGACAAGGACCCGGGCGTGGTCCTGACCCACCTCCAGCAGGCGGTCAACGGACACCCGTCACTGGCCAGGCACTGCGGCTCCATCGCCCGCGCCCTGGGCAAGGCCGCCGTGCGCATCTACGGCCCCTCGCGCGCCCAGTCGTACGCCCGCCCGGTCTGTGACACGTCCTTCGCCTCCGGTGTGCTGACCGCGCACAGCTGAGCGGCGACCGGGAAGCGGGCACCGGCTCCACCCCGAGCCGGTGCCCCCGTGCGCGGGCGCTGCCGGTGCGCCGGTCGCGGTCCGAACCCCGGCCGGGGGGCCACGTACAGTTCGGGGCATGACCCATCCGAACGCGGCGTCGCGCCCCACTCAAGCCGTCGTCCTGGCCGGTGGCCAGGGCTCACGGCTGCGCCCCTACACCGACGACCGGCCCAAGCCGATGGTCGAGATCCCGGGCACGGGTACTCCGATCATCGGCCATCAGCTGGCCTGGCTCGCCGAGGAGGGCGTGACGGACGTGGTGGTCTCCTGCGGCCACCTCGCCGAGGTCCTGGAGAAGTGGCTGGACTCGGCCGATCTCCCGGTGTCCGTCACCACCGTCGTCGAGACGGAGCCCCTCGGCCGCGGTGGCGGCCTGAAGTACGCCGCCGCGCGTCTGCCCCACCCCGACCGGCCCTGGTACGCCACCAACGGCGACATCTGGACCCGTTTCTCCCTGCGGGACATGGCCGACTTCCACACCGAGCGGGACGCCGTCGCCACGCTGGCGCTGGCCAGGCCGCGGATCCCCTGGGGCGCGGTGCGGACCGACGGCTTCGGGCACATCACGGACTTCATCGAGTCCCCGCCGTCGACGTTCGAGATCAACGCGGGTGTCTACGTGTTCTCGCCCGAGTTCGCCGGCCTGCTGCCCGAGCGGGGCGACCACGAGCGGACGACCTTCCCGAGGCTGGCCCGCGAGCGTCAGCTGGCGGGCTTCCCGATCCCGCAGGGCGCCTACTGGCGGGCCATCGACACCGCGAAGGACCTCGCCGAGGCGGCCAAGGAACTCGCGGCTCTGGGACGGTAGCCCGGCCGTACGCCGAACACGCCGAAGGGCCCGTACCGCGGTGGTACGGGCCCTTCGCCGTCGGTACGGCGGGGGTACGGCGGGCTAGCCGAGCAGGCCGCCCACCAGGCCGGGCTGGCCGGAGGAGGTGCTGCCGCCCGATCCGGTGCCGCCGGTCGAGTCGCTGCCGCCCGTCGAGCCGCCACCGGTGCTGGTCGGTCCCGCCGTGGTGCTCGGGGCGCCGCCGGCCGGGGAGCTCGGGCGGGGCGGGACCCGGCCCGTGGTGCCCTGGGTCTGGCTGGGCGTCGTCGTGGTGGCGCCGGAGCTGCCGCGGCTCGCACCGGGCGTCGTCGCCGCTCCGGACGGGCTGGTGGTGGCGCCGCCGCTGGGTGCCCTGGAGGCTGGCGGGGACGTCCGCCGGCCCTGGCCGGGCTTCTTCGGGAGCGGGGAGCCGGGCGCGTTGTTGCGGGGGGCCTCGCCCGGGCCGGGGACGACGACCCGGCTGGAGTCGCGCACCGCGCCGCCCAGCAGGGAGCCGACGAGCAGGGTGAGGCCGACGGTGACCGCGGTGACGAGGGCGCCGCGGCGCAGGACGTAGCGGCGCAGCTCCCAGATGTCGGAGCGGGGCCCGAGCCGGCGCCAGGCGCTGCCGGCGAGTCGGCCGTCGACCGAGTAGACCGGGGCGCCGGCGATGATCAGCGGGGACCAGGCGGCCAGGTAGATGATGTCGGGCGCGTCGTAGGCCGGGACCGTCTTCCAGCTCACGGTGACGATCAGTGCGGCGGAGAGCAGGGCGCCCACGACGGCCGCGACCCGCTGCCAGCAGCCGGCGATGGTCAGGACACCGACGACCACCTGGAGGAAGGCGATGACCAGCCCGGAGCCGATGGGGTGGTGCAGGGCGAACTGGCGCAGCGGCTCGGCCACTTCCCACGGGTGCAGGGTGTTGAGCCAGGTGACCATGGAGCCGCGCTTGCCGCCGTCGAAGTAGACGGGGTCGCACAGCTTGCCCATGCCGGCGTAGATGGAGATGAAGCCGAGGAAGACGCGCAGCGGGAGCAGGACGACACCGAGGTTCATCCGGCGGCCCGGATAGTAGGCGTGCCGGGCCGGGTCGTCGCTGTGCCGCCTGCCGCGGCGGGGGCGGTCGCCGGCCGCCTCGGCGGAGTCCTCGTAGTCGTCGAACTCGTCGTCGCCGTAGGCCGGTTCTTCGTACCCGGAGTCGCTGTAGGCCGACTCGGCGTAGCCCGGTTCGTCGTAGGCGCTGCCGCCGCCGCGCAGGGGCGGCAGCAGCCGGGTGCCGTCGTCCGGGGAGGTGCGCTGGTGACCGACGACGGGGGTCTGCGCGGTCTCGTCGAGGCCGTCGTAGGCGCCGGGGTACCCGCCGCCTACGCGGGGGATGACCTGGGTGGCGCCGGCTTCGCGGCCGGTCTCCTCGGAGTGGCGGACGCTGCTGCCCCGCACTGCCTGGAGCAGCCGGTGGGCGCCGGTGTCGTCGGGGGCGGACCTGCCGCTCCACACGACGGGCCGGCGGCGGCCGGCCGCCCCGGCCCGGCCCGCCGCGCCCATGGACGGCATGTGGGCGGCGTCCTGGGCGGCACTCAGGTGCCGGGCGATCCGCGGGGATTGGCTGCGCCTCGACGACGCGCCCAGCTGCACGCGGAAGCTGGCGTGGGTGACGATGACCTGCGCCGGATCGCTCGGCACCTTCACCATGCTCAGCGCGGGAGCGTCGTCGTACCCCGACGAGCGGTCCCCCGTGGGTGTGCGGGGTGTTCTGGTGTCCACACTCATCTAACCGAGTGACGTGGAGTTAGGACACTGCCGTGACGGGGCGGATGTGTCCGGACCCCGTCAAAGGTGTCCGGAACACCCCATGAACACCGGAATTCCCCCGTGCGGGTGAAGTTGCGGACGGGCGTTCAGTCCCGTCCGCGTGACGTCACGTCAGCTTCGGCGGCGCGCCGCCTCGTACAGCACGATGCCCGCCGCCACACCGGCGTTCAGCGACTCCGCGCCACCCGGCATCGGGATGCGGACCCGGTAGTCGCAGGTCTCGCCGACCAGGCGGGACAGGCCCTTGCCCTCGGAGCCGACCACGATGACCACCGGGCCACCCAGCGCCTCCAGGTCACCGAGCTCCACCTCGCCGTCGGCGGCGAGGCCGACGACCGTGATGCCGGCCTTCTTGCAGGCCTCCAGGGTGCGGGTGAGGTTGGTGGCGCGGGCGACCGGGGTACGGGCGGCCGTACCGGCGGAGGTCTTCCACGCGCCGGCGGTCATCCCGGCCGAGCGGCGCTCGGGGACGACCACGCCGTGCCCGCCGAAGGCGGAGACGGAACGGACGACCGCGCCGAGGTTGCGCGGGTCGGTGACGCCGTCGAGGGCGACGATCAGCGGGTCCTCGCCCTCGTCGTAGGCCGCCGCGGTGAGGTCCTCGGGGTGCGCGTACTCGTACGGCGGGACCTGCAGGACCAGACCCTGGTGGTTCAGGCCGTTGGTCATCCGGTCGAGCTCCGGGCGCGGGGCCTCCATGAGGTTGATCCCGCCGCGCTCGGCGGCGAGCTGGAGGGCCTCGCGGACGCGCTCGTCGTTGTCGATGAACTGCTGCACGTACAGCGTGGACGCGGGCACGCCCTCGCGCAACGCCTCGACGACCGGGTTGCGGCCGACGACCAGCTCGGAGGCGGACTTGCCGCCGCGGCCCCGGGCCACGGGGCGGCGCACGGCCTGCTTCGCCTTGGCGTTGGCGACGCGGTTCTTCTTGTGGCCCTTGCGCATCTCGGCGGGCGGGGTCGGGCCCCTGCCTTCAAGGCCCTTGCGCCGCTGGCCGCCACTGCCGACCTGCGCGCCCTTCTTGCCGGACATGCGGCGGTTGTTCGCGGCCATGACCTACCTGTTCTCTGACGGAAGTGTTCGTACGTCTATGCAGTGTGCCGCCCGGAGGGCCGGACGGCACAATCGATCACCGGATCGTCCGCGGGTTCAGCGCTGGCCGAGGCTCCAGCGCGGGCCCTGCGGGCTGTCCTCGATGACCAGTCCGGACTGGTTGAGCTGGTCGCGGATGGCGTCGGCGGTGGCCCAGTCCTTGCGCCCGCGAGCGGACTCGCGCTGCTCGAGGACGAGGCGTACGAGGCTGTCGACGACGCCGTGGAGGTCCTCGCCCCGGTCGCTCTCGCCGGCCCACTGCGGGGCGAGCGGGTCGAGGCCGAGGACACCGAGCATGGCCCGCACCTCGGCGAGCCGCGCGACGGCGGCCTCCTTGTCGTCGGCGGCCAGCGCGCTGTTGCCCTGCCGGACGGTGGTGTGCACCACGGCGAGGGCCTGCGGGACGCCCAGGTCGTCGTCCATGGCGTCGGCGAACGCGGGCGGGACCTCGGCGGCCGGTTCGACCACTCCCCCGGCCAGTTCGACCACGCGCTGCACGAAGCCCTCGATGCGAGCGAACGCCGACTCGGCGTCGCGCAGCGCATCCTCGCTGTACTCGATCATCGACCGGTAGTGCGGGGTGCCGAGGTAGTAGCGCAGGACGACGGGGCGCCACTGCCTGACCATCTCGGAGACCAGGACGCTGTTGCCGAGCGACTTGGACATCTTGTCGCCGGCCATGGTGACCCAGGCGTTGTGCACCCAGTACTGGGCGAAGTCGTCGCCGTAGGCCTTGGCCTGGGCGATCTCGTTCTCGTGGTGCGGGAAGATCAGGTCCAGGCCGCCGCCGTGGATGTCGAAGGCGCTGCCCAGGTACTTGTGGGCCATGGCGGAGCACTCCAGGTGCCAGCCGGGCCGGCCGGGGCCCCACGGGGTGGGCCAGGTGGGCTCGCCCGGCTTGGCCGCCTTCCACATGGCGAAGTCGCGCGGGTCCCGCTTGCCGGTCTCGCCCTCGCCGGACGGCTGGAGCAGGTTGTCCAGCTCCTGCCGCGACAGCTCCAGGTAGCGCGGGAAGGACCGTACGTCGAAGTAGACGTTGCCGTCGGCCGCGTAGGCGTGCCCGCGCTCGATGAGGCCCTGCATCATCTCGACCATCTCGGTGACGTGGCCGGTGGCGCGGGGCTCGTAGGTGGGCGGCAGGCAGCCGAGGGCGGTGTAGCCGTCGTTGAAGGCGCGCTCGTTCTCGTAGCCGATCGACCACCAGGGCCGGTTCTGCTCCTTGGCCTTGGCGATGATCTTGTCGTCGATGTCGGTGACGTTGCGGACGAACGTCACCTCGTAGCCGCGGTACTCGAACCAGCGGCGCATGATGTCGAAGTTCAGGCCCGAGCGGATGTGCCCGATGTGCGGGGCCGCCTGCACCGTGGCGCCACAGAGGTAGATCGAGACACAACCCGGCTTGAGCGGGGCGAAGTCACGGATCTGCCGGGCGCTGGTGTCGTACAGGCGAATAGTCACCTCTCCAGGGTAGTGGGCCCGGAGAGGTGCCTAGCGCCGGTTGGCTAGAACATGCCCACGACCTTCTTGGGCGTGATCCGGACGACCACCCGATCGGCGTCGTCGGCCGAGGCGGGGTTGAACTCGGCGTACTTCTTGCCGGTGTATTTCAGCGACAGCTCGTCGATGAGGCCGTCGGCCCCGTCGGTGGTGATCTCCGCGGTGCCCCGGATCTCGCCGTAGACGTAGGGCATCTCGGGGTCCTGGACCACCACGCTCACCCGGGGGTCGCGGTCGATGTTCTTCTTCTTGCGGCGGTCGACGGTCGTGGAGAACAGGATCTGGTCGCCGTCCCGCTTCACCCACACCGGGGACAGTTGCGGGCTGCCGTCGGGCTGGATCGTGCCGACCACGACGAAGACGGGTCGGTCGAGCAGGGACTTGAGCCGGTCGGACAGGGCGGCGGGCATGGGTACCTCCACTACCTCGAGTCTGCGGTGACTCTGCAGGTACCCTCGCACGCCGTCAGCGCACCCGCACCACGAGCGCGGTGGCGACCGCCATCAGGCCCTCCTCGCGTCCGGGGAAGCCGAGCCCGTCCGTCGTCGCGCCGGACACCGACACCGGCGCGCCGGCCGCCTTGGAGAGGATCTTCTGCGCCTCGTCCCGCCGCTTGCCGATCTTCGGGCGGGGCCCGACGACCTGGACGGCGACGTTGCCGATGGTGAATCCGGCCTCGCGGACGATCCGGGCGGCCTCGGTGAGCAGGGTGACCCCGGAGGCGCCGGACCACTCGGGGCGGCCGGTGCCGAAGTGCTGTCCGAGGTCGCCGAGTCCGGCCGCGGAGAAGAGCGCGTTGCAGGCGGCGTGGGCGACGACGTCCGCGTCGGAGTGCCCGGCCAGACCCGGTCCCTCGCCCTCCCACTTCAGGCCGGCGCACCACAGCTCGCGGCCGTCCTCGAAGGCGTGGATGTCGGTGCCGATGCCGACCTGGGGCAGCACGGGAGCGTCAGAAGCCATCGTTGAGCCTCCTGCGGGCCAGGACCGCCTCGGCGAGGACGAGGTCGAGCGGGCGGGTGACCTTGAAGGCCTCCTCGTGGCCGGGGACGGTGACGACCCGCTGGCCGAGCCGCTCGACCATGCTCGCGTCGTCCGTGACGTCCTCGGTGACCGTCTCGTGGGCGCGGACCAGGGTCTCCCGGTCGAAGCCCTGGGGAGTCTGCACGGCACGCAGCCGGGACCGCTCGGGCGTGGCCACGACCGGTTCGGGGTCGCCGGGGACGGCCGCGGGCCCGACCTCCTTGACGGTGTCGGCCAGCGGCAGCGCGGGAACGACGGCGGGCGCTCCGTCGCGCACGGCCTCGATGACCGCGTCCACGGTGTCGACCGGCACCAGCGGGCGGGCCGCGTCGTGGACGAGGACGACGCCGTACTCGGGCGGCAGGGCGTCGAGGCCGAGCCGGACCGACTCCTGGCGGCTGTCCCCGCCGGGCACGACGAGGAAGTCGGTCCGGTCGGGGAGGGCGTGCGCGTCGAGCAGCGACTTGACCTCGGCGGCTCCGTCGGGCGGCGCGACGACGATCACCAGGGAGACATGGCGGGACGCGGCGAGGGCGCGCACCGCGTGGATCAGCATGGGCGTGCCGTTCAGCGTGCGGAGCGCCTTGGGGGCGCCCGGGCCGAGGCGTACGCCGCGGCCGGCGGCGGGAATCACGGCGGCGACGGGGATCTGCGCGGGTGCGGGGCGCGAATCGTCAGACATCGGTTCCTGTCAGGTTTGTGTGCTCGACCTAGGTGGGTATGGCCTGGAGAGTGCCGGGCACGACCGCTCGACCGGACCCTTCCGTGACCCTGGTCGAGCCATCTGCCCGGGCCCGGCACGACAAGTATCGGGGGCTCTCCCCCGAGATGAACGGCAGGCACTCGCGGCGGCCCGGCTCGGTGGCCGGTATGTCCGGGGACGAACATGCCGCAGCGCCCGGCGACAGGGTGAGTGTCATCGGGCACCGCGGCATTTTCACTGTGCTGAGCGTGCTGACGGCAGTGGTCGCCGCCTGCCGCGCGTCAGGAGGCGAGCACCTCGTCGAGCAGGGCCTCGGCCTTGTCCTCGTTGGTGTTCTCCGCGAGGGCGAGTTCGCTCACCAGGATCTGGCGGGCCTTGGCGAGCATGCGCTTCTCGCCGGCGGAGAGTCCGCGTTCGCGCTCGCGACGCCACAGGTCACGCACGACTTCCGCGACCTTGATGACATCGCCGGAGGCGAGCTTCTCCAGGTTTGCCTTGTAGCGACGGGACCAGTTCGTGGGCTCCTCTGCGTACGGCGCGCGCAGTACCTCGAAGACCCGGTCCAGCCCGTCCTGACCGACCACATCACGCACGCCGACGAACTCCGCATTGTCCGCTGGCACACGCACCGTGAGGTCACCCTGGGCGACCTTCAGCACCAAGTAGGTCTTGTCCACGCCTTTGATCTGACGAGTTTCGATAGCCTCGATCAGCGCGGCCCCGTGATGGGGATAGACCACGGTGTCGCCAACCTTGAACGTCATGTGACAGGTACCCCTTCCGTGGCTATCCAGGGTAACACGGATACGGCGTGTTCTGAATGGCGTTTTCGCAGGTCAGGGCATATCTCGGGGCTTGACAACAGCAACAGGAACGTGCTGCGAGGGAGTCGTCCGAGCCGGAAGGCGGCGGGAATTCGCAGGTCGGAGGGGCTCTCCGGGCGAGGCGAAACACGAACGCCACACACGCCCCGAGCCGCCTCCAGAAGGTTGAACGTCCCGATATGTCCGCTCCCAAGCGTACGACTTCCGCTACTCCGTTCGGCGGCGGAGGTCGGGTCCGAGACGAATCCGGAATTGATCACAAGACCCCGGAAGGGCGGCGGATGATCAATATCCGAGGTGGTCGCGCATTCCTTCACGGAAATTTCGCGCAGCGTGTTGCCGGGATGCGGACCTCGGTGTCGCGGGGGCGTTATACGAATGCGGACGACCGCTCCGGCAATGTGACCGGTGAGTCACCTGCGGCCCCCGGGGTACCCCCACCCGGAGGGAAGCGGGGCGCTTGGGGGAGGGTCGGGTGCGGTCGCGCGGGAACGGCTCGGTAACCTGAGGCCGCTGACAGACACTTAGGGCGGCTTTATACGGGAGCCGCCCCTGCGTTCAAGGAGATGCCGCCGCCGTGAGCAGCAGCCTTCGACGCGGCGCCCTCGGCGCCGCCGCCATCGCCTTCTCGGTCGCCTCGCTCGCCGCGTGCGGCTCCGGCAACGACGCCCAGACCCTGCAGATCAAGCCGGACAACGCGGCGACCAGCGTCGGAAGCATCAAGGTCCAGAACGCCACGGTCATCACGCAGCCCGACCTGACGTCGACCGGGCCGGCCGTCGTGTCCGCGACCATCTTCAACACCGGCAAGACCGCGCAGACCCTGCAGTCGATCGCCGTCCCGGGCACCGGCAAGACCGCCACGCTGCACCCCGCCAAGGGCCAGAGCCTGACCATTCCGCCGCAGGGCTCGCTCATCCTCGGCGGCAAGGACAACGCCTCCGCGGTGCTGGAGAGCAGCCGCGAGGCGGTCCGGGACGGCAACGCCCAGAAGGTGACCTTCACCTTCGACAAGACCGGTGACGTGAGCCTGCGCGCCTTCGTGGTGCCGGCCACCAGCTACTTCAGCGGCTGGGGCCCGAGCGAGGTCCCGTCCGCCTCGGCCTCCGCGGCCCCGGGCGCGACCGCCTCCGGCAAGGGCAAGCCGGGCAAGGCGAGCGCCTCCGCGAGCGCCTCGGACGCCGCGACCGTCTCGGGCGGGGACGCCTCCGGCGGCGACGCCACCGGCGCCACCCCGAGCGACTCCGCGTCGCAGTCGGCCGCCGGCAACTGAGCAGCCGTGCACGACGAAGGGCGGCACCCCGTGCGGGGTGCCGCCCTTCGTCGTGCGCTGCCCGCCGTCGGGCCTACGGCTCGAACTTGTAGCCCAGGCCGCGCACCGTCACCAGGTAGCGCGGCGCGCCCGGGTCGGGTTCGATCTTGGCGCGCAGGCGCTTGACGTGGACGTCCAGGGTTTTGGTGTCGCCCACGTAGTCGGCGCCCCAGACCCGGTCGATGAGCTGCATGCGGGTCAGGACGCGGCCCGCGTTGCGCAGCAGCATCTCCAGCAGGTCGAACTCCTTCAGCGGGAGGTCGACCTTGGAGCCGGAGACCGTCACCACGTGCCGGTCGACGTCCATGCGGACCGGGCCCGCCTCCAGGGCGGCCGGGGTGACCTCCTCCGGCTCGCCGCGGCGGCGCAGCACCGCGCGGATACGGGCGACCAGCTCGCGGGAGGAGAAGGGCTTGGTGACGTAGTCGTCGGCTCCTATCTCGAGCCCCACGACCTTGTCGATCTCGCTGTCCTTCGCGGTCACCATGATCACGGGGACGTTGGAGCGGCCGCGCAGCTGACGGCACACCTCCGTACCGGGCAGACCCGGCAGCATCAGGTCGAGGAGAACGAGGTCGGCGCCGTTGCGCTCGAACTCGTCGAGTCCGTCGGGGCCGGTGGCCGCGACGGCGACCTCGAAGCCCTCCTTGCGGAGCATGTACGACAGGGCGTCGGAGAAGGACTCCTCGTCCTCGACGACGAGCACTCGGGTCACGGAAGGACCTCCGGGGCGGGAAGCGGTTCGTAAGGAGATGAGTCGGGGGCGCCGCCGGCCTCGTCATCGAGGTCGGGGTGCTGCTGTGCGCGGTCGCGGGCCGCGCCCGCCTCCGGCAGTCTGAGGGTGAACGTGGAGCCCTGGTTCTCGGCGCTCCACACCGTGACCTCCCCGCCGTGCGAGGCGACCACGTGCTTGACGATCGCGAGACCCAGACCGGTGCCTCCGGTGGCCCGGGAGCGGGCCGGGTCGACGCGGTAGAAGCGCTCGAAGATGCGCTCCTTGTCCTTGTCGGAGATGCCGATGCCCTGGTCGGTGACGGCCAGCTCGATCAGGTCGCCGCCCGGGGCGCTGATCCTGCGGGCGGCGATGCCGACGCGGGTGCGGGCCGGGGAGTAGTTCACGGCGTTCTCGACCAGGTTGCCGAGGGCGGCGGCGAGCTGGCCGCGGTTGCCCCAGACGTGCAGGTCGGCGGTTCCCCCGGCGGCCATGATGATCTGCTTGGTGCCCGCCTGGTGGCGGCAGCGGTCGACGGCCTCGGCGACCAGTTCGTCCACCCGGACCGGTTCGGCGTCCTCGAGGGGGTCGTCGTTCTGGACCCGCGACAGGTCGATGAGCTCCTGGACCAGGTTGGTCAGCCGGGTCGCCTCGATCTGCATGCGGCCGGCGAAGCGCTGGACGGCCTCGGGCTCGTCGGAGGCGTCCATGACGGCCTCGGAGAGCAGGGAGAGCGCGCCGACGGGCGTCTTCAGCTCATGGCTGACGTTGGCCACGAAGTCGCGCCGTACGGCTTCGATCTTGCGGGCCTCGGTGAGGTCCTCGACCAGCAGCAGGACCAGCCGGGAGCCGAGCGGGGCCACGCGCGCGGAGACGGCGAGCGCCTCGCCGCGTCCGGTGCCGCGCCGCGGCAGGTCCAGTTCGACCTGGCGTATCTCGCCGTCGCGTCTGGTGTCCCGCGCCATCTGCAGCATCGGCTCGACCGAGAGCTTGCCGCCGCGGACCAGCCCGAGGGCGTAGGCGGCGGAGCTGGCCTTGACGACGGCGTCGGCCTCGTCGAGGACGACGGCCGAGGAGCGGAGCACGGACAGTACGGTGTCCACGCCGGGCGGGAGTACGGCATCGGTGTGCAAGGAAGTCCTGGTGGGTCGCTTCTGGTCGCGTTCGCTCCAGCGGAACGCCAGCATGGCGATGACACCGGTGAGCACCCCGGCGATCGCTGCCGCTGCGGCGACCGCCGCGTTCACGTCCATGCCACAAGGTTAGGCACGGCGTGCGACATGACCACAGCCGTCGAGGTGCGACCTCGAACACTCGTCGCCCAGAGTTCACCTTGGAGCCAGGACCGGTTCATTTGGGGTGGCGGAAACGGACGCGTACGGGGCAGAACGTGGGAGCGTGGGGTTCACACCGCCGGTCACGCCACGGGGCGCCTGGTGTCACGGCCCCCGGGAACCCCGAAGGAAGAACGTACGAGAGGGAATCTCTGATGCGGGACGCGTACCACGAGGAACTTGACTCGATCGGCGACAGCCTGGTGGAGATGGCCCGGCTGGTCGGGTCGGCGATCGGGCGCGCCACGACCGCCATCCTCGACACCGACCTGAAGCTGGCCGAGAACGTGATCGTCGCCGACAAGAAGGTCGACGAGCTCCAGCACGACCTGGAGGCCCGGGCGATAGCCCTGCTCGCCCGCCAGCAGCCGGTGGCGACCGATCTGCGGATCGTGGTCACCTCACTGCGCATGTCGGCCGACCTGGAGCGCTCCGGTGACCTCGCCCAGCACGTGGCGAAGCTGGCCCGGCTGCGCTTCCCCGAGCGCGCGGTCCCGCACGACCTGCACGCCACGATCCTGGAGATGGGCCAGCTCGCCCAGCGCCTGATGGCGAAGGCGGCCGAGGTGCTGGTCACCAAGGACGTCGACCTCGCGATGCAGCTCGAGCAGGACGACGACGAGATGGACCTGCTGCACCGCACCCTCTTCCAGCACCTGATCGACGACCGCTGGAAGCACGGCATCGAGACCGCCGTCGACGTCACCCTGCTGGGCCGGTACTACGAGCGGTACGCCGACCACGCGGTGGCCGTCGCCAAGCGGGTCGTCTACCTGGTGACCGGCGAGCACGCGGACGACCTGCAGCAGGACATCAAGCCGGTGACCAAGGTCGAGGGGGCGTAGAGCCGCCCGTCCGGGCACGAGCCGCCGCTCCCGGCCGGCTCGTGCCCGGCTCGCGGGAGGCCGGGCGGGGCGGGCGGACGCCTCGATGCGCCGTTGATGCGCCCGGCGGAACGGGCATGGAATGGGCGAAGGCACTTCGCCGAGCCTCTGAGGAGGGGACCCATGGCCGAATCCCCCGGCACCACGCCCGACCCCGCGCAGACGCGCGAGTCGGACCAGCCCACCGAGAGCAGGCACCTCCCGCTCGTCGCCGCGTGCGGCTGCGGGTCGGGCTGTGGCTGCGGGTGCCAGTCGGGCGCGCCCTGCCAGTGCGGCTGACCCGTAACGATCCCGGAGGGCCGGTGTGAACCCGTTTCACACCGGCCCTCCGGTGTGCTCGGTCCCCGCGCGCCGCGTTCAGGTCCCCTGTGCTCTGCGGTGCAGGTCCTCCAGCGCGTCCAGCACCGTGTTCGTCCGGTACCAGTCCAGCCAGGCCCCCGCCTCCCGGGCGACGGTGTCCAGGGCGACGAACTGGGCACCGGTGAAGTCGTGGCCCGGCTGGGCGTGATGGGTGGAGAACATGCCCTGCGCACGGCCGGCGGGGCCGGGGATGGGCGTGCACTGCACCGAGCGGCTGTGCGCGGCGAGCGCCGCGGCGCGTGAGGGCTCGTCGAAGTAAGGGGCGCTGGCCACGTCGTCCACCACGACCCGTTCGCTCTTGCGGGCCGCGTGGCCGCACGGGGTCGTGGTGCCGTCGACCACCGCGAAGAAGTGCACGAAGTCGGCGGGGAAGCCGCAGTGGGACTCCAGCCACAGTGTGTTGTCACTGGGGTCCAGGAGCTGCACGTTGGCCATGTCGGTGTGCGTGATCGCGCAGACGGTGTCGCGGAGCGCGTCCAGGAACACCGACAGCGGCAGCGCCTGGCCGACGGGCAGGGGCAGGAAACCGACGGCGGGCTCGGCGGGGTGCCCGCGGCCGGTGAACCAGGGCTCGCCGGGCCGTGGCGCCCCGGCCTGCGCCAGGGCCCCGGCCAGCCGGGCCGTCCGCATCCCGTGCCGCCGGGCCACCGTACGCAGCAGCGTGCCGGCGGCACCCGGGCCGGGAAGGCCGTAGCGCTCCATGAGCAGGCCCTGCGCCCGGGCGACCAGGGCGTGGGCGAGCAGGCGGTGCCGCAGTTCCACCGCGTCGGTGCGCGCGAACGACGGTCCGGGCGCCGGCTCCGGTGCCGCCGCGGCCGCCGCGATCACCGCGGCGAGCGCTTCGGACACCGTCGCGTACAGCTCGGGCCCGGCCCGGCCGGCCGGCTCGCGGGCCGCCCCGGTCCGGGCGAGCACGGCGGCCGTCTGGGCGGTGCAGCCGGTCAGGCGCAGCGGGCGGCCGCGAGCGGCGGACTCCTCGGCGAACCGGTACAGGGTCTCGGCGCCCGCTGACTCCAGCCGGTACAGGCCGGTCAGGTCGACGACGAGCTGGGCGGAGCCCGGCGCGGCGAGGGCGGCGGCGAGACCCGTACTGGTCGAGGCGTCGGCGACGCCGTGCACGGCGAGTACCGTCAGCCTGCCGGTGGCCAGTCCGGGGACCGTCAGGTCGGCCACGGTCTCGCAGGAGAACTTCTGCATGGCCGCTCCCTGCGCTGGGGGGCCACGGGACCTGCGGGCCTCGCTGCCGGGCACTTCCCGGCAGTTATCAGCCTAGTCGCGTGCGGGCGGGACGGCAGATCGGTGCCTCGTACCGGGTCGGGCGCCGGCTCCGGGGGGCGCGCGAGGGCATCAACTCCGCGCGTGGGACGCCGACTTCGGGGGCGCGGGTGCGGGGCGCCGACTCCGCGCCGGGCGTCACCTCCGGGCCGCGATCACCGCGTCCGCGGTGAGGGCGCGGCGGATCAGGGCGTGCGCGGTGTCGACGAGGCGCTGGTGCCGGTCCCGGGAGTAGGCGCGCAGCAGGCCGTGGGCCTCGGCCAGGGGGAGGCGTGCCGTCTCGGCGATCATCCCGGTGGCCATGCTCACCGCCGCGCGGCCGGCCAGCGCGGCCTGGACGCTGCTGGCGACGTCGGTGGGCCGCAGCGGGTCCGGGGTCCAGTTGACGAGCGCGACGGCCGACACGTCCGCGAGCGCCTGGGCCAGGTCCAGTTCGAGCGGGGCCAGCCCGCCCGGCTCGTGCAGCAGCAGGTTGACGGCGCCGATGGTCTGCCCGTGGACGCGCAACGGCAGCGCGTGCGCCGCGCGGAAGCCGCTGCGCAGGGCGAACGGGACGACCTGGGGCCAGCGGTCGGTGTCGGCGGCGAGGTTCCGGGCGTCGACACGGTGACCCTCGCGAAAACAGTCCAGGCAGGGTCCCTCGTCCGTCTGCAGCTCGAACAGCTCCAGGAAACCGGCCTGGTCGTCGGTGACCGCGAGCGTCCGCAGGTCGCCGCGGGCGGTGACGGCCATGATGCCGACCGCGTCGGCGCCGCTGATCTCCACACAGTGCTGTGCCAGCCGGTCCACGAGCACGACGGGGTCGATGTCGTCGGCGAAGGAGTCGGCCAGTCCGACGAGCGCCTCGGCGAGCTGCTGTTCCCGGCTCATGACCGGTCACCGTCCCTTCCCTGCTCGTCGTCGCGGCTGTCCGGCTCCGGCTGGAAGCGGAGTCGGCGGGCCAGGACGTCCCGGGCCACCTGGCTGACCGTAAGGCCTTCGGCGAAGGCGCGGGCGCGCATCCGGTCCAGGGCCTGCTCGGGGTCCACCTCGATCTGCACCATCACCATGCCGACCGCCTGGTAGACCTCGGTGTGGTCGGCCTCCGAGGCCTCCACCCAGGACGCTACCCCTTCTTCCACCGCATCATCGGTGTCGTCGTAGGCGGGCTGCACGCTCATCAGGGCGTACGTGACCGCCTCGCGCACCCACAGCGCCGTGCGCAGGTCGGGTTCGGACAGCCCGCCCGCCTCGTCGCAGTACAGATCGAGGGTGCCGACAGCGGCGCCGCTGACCCCCAGGGGCAGCGAGAACACCGCGAGCACACCGAGCCCGGTCGCCTCGTGCGCGAAGACCGGCCAGCGCCGGACGTCACGCCCCTCGGTCAGATCGGCGGCGATCACGGGCGCGCCCTGCTCCAGGGCGGTCTGGCAGGGCCCGTCGCCCAGGGTGTACTGCAGTTCGGCGAGCCGCGCCGCGACCCGGTCACTGGCGCACCAGGTCATCTGGATCCCGCGGCCGCCGGAGATCGACACGGAGGCACCGGTCACCGGCAGCAGCCGCACACACGCCGCGCACAGCGCCTCCGGCATCCGCTGCGGGTCGTGCCGCACCTCGCGAGCGGCGGCGGCCAGCGCGTCACTGACGTGCATTCGACCCCTCACATCGGGCGGCATACCACCACCGTCCGGCTGCTCGGGCTGCTCGGGCGGCATGGTCATCACCCCCGTCGGGCCAAGCGGTCAGCAGACATGATCCCTCAGTATCCCGTCCCCGGGTCGCTGTCCGGGTTCGCTACACGGGCCGAGTTCCCAGCCTGCGGGAAGTAGCACGGGAAATCGGGACGGCCGCTTCCCGCGGCCCGAAGGCCGCCCACCGGGGGATCACCGGTCCGCGGACGCCGCCACGACTCCGTAGGTGACCAGGCCGTAGGCGAGGTGCGGGACCACGTCCGAGGCCCAGTCCGCCGCGGACCACGTCCGTGGATCACTGACACCCAGGCCGGCGATCGGAGCGTCCGCCGCCGCCATCGCCAGGACCCCGGTGAGCGGCCCGCCCAGCCACACCGGTACGCGCGCACCCGCCCGGTGAGCGAGTGCCACGGCCACGCCGGCCGCGACCCCCACGGCGATGCCCGACAGCGCCCCCAGGCCGGTCAGCCGGTTCTCCCGCCCCTCCGACTCCGGGACCGGATGCCCCAGGCCCGAGCTGACCTTGTCCACCACCGTCTCCGGGGTCCCGCTGGAAGGCCGCCCCCGCAGCGCCATGTCGGCGTACGTCACGGCGTTCAGGGCGGTGGTACCGGCAGCCCCCGCGGCACATCCCCACACGATGCTTCGGAACATGCAGCTACAGGTTTCCAGAACCTCCGCGGCCGAATCGCCGCCGGGCTCACGGTCACCGAAGCGGGTCAAGCGCCGGGCGCCAGGCGTCCGGTCGGGAGCGCGGGCCCCGGGTCAGTGTGCGGAATCCTTCGCGGGGGCGTCCGCGATCGTCCGTACCGGGGCGGATGTCACCAACAGTGCGGCGAAGACGAGTGGCGCCACCGTCTGGTATCCCACCCACACCTCTCCCCCGGCGCCGCTGCCCCGCCATGCCAGCAGAAGGCCGGCGAGCGCCGTCAGCGTCCAGCAGCTGTCGTAGCCGATCATGAGCCGCGTGTACGTGCGCGGCGAGCGGCTGCGCACGAACCTGATCTCGATCCCGCCGCCGATGAGCAGGACCACGCCGGAGGTGATCATCAGCCAGGTTGCCACGCCGAGCAGATCACCGAGCCGGGTCGCGCCGATGACGAAGGCCGCGCCGATCAGCACCTTGAAGATGCCGTCGGCGACGATCCCCACCATCCGGTAGGTCGCCGCCGTCGCGGTGGCCTGGGTCTGGGCCTGGGTCACGAGCGTTCCCTTCTGCTGCCTGGTCCTGCCTCGGAATGCGTAACTCGATTACTAGAATAATGAGGTTATGAGAATGACGAGAGCGGAAACGAAGGACCGCAACCGCCGCGCCCTGCTGGAGGCCGCGTTCGAGGCCGTCTCCCGAGACGGGCACCGCGCCCGGCTCGAGGACATCGCCGCTCGGGCCGGCCTGACCACCGGCGCCGTCTACTCCCTCTTCGGCAGCAAGAACGGCCTGGTGGTCGCCCTGGTCACCGACCATCTGCGGCCGCACTACGAAGAGATCGAGCAGGCCGTTCCCGCAGGGCTGGACCTCCTGGAAGCGGTCGACGCCCTCGCCCGGCACTTCCGGCGCACCTGTGACGCCTCCGAAGCGTCGGCCGCCCTGTCACTGCAGATCACCCTGCTGGACATGGCCCTGCACGACCCGGAGCTCGGATCCAGGCTCGCAACCTCCGTCCAGGCGCAGGAGAGCCATCTGGTCGCGCTGTTCGCCGGGAGGCCGCACAGGGGAAGCCTCGTGACGCCGGATCAGGCGCGGCGCCTGGCCGTGGCCCTCCGGGCACTGTTCACCGGCCTCACCCAGGGCGTCACCCTCGGCCTCACCCCCGGCGCCGACGAACAGTACTTCGCCGACGCCGCCCGGGCCCTGGCATCCGGGATGGCCTGCGCCGGCGAGGATGCCGACGCGTCCGAGGCGTGCGCTTCGAAGTGACCGCCCACAGTGCGCCCGCTCGCCGCCGGGCCGGACACACCTGACGGGTTGACAGTGCCGGGGCGTGACGCCAGAGTCCCGGCTGATGGAGACAAACGATCTCTCACCGGTCGAACTGAGGGTGTGGCAGGCCTTCGCCGCGGGTGTGGCGGTGGACCTCCGTACCGCCGAGGACGAGGACACGGCGCAGGGAGCGGACTGGGGCCCCGACCGAACCGTCCGCGCATCCGTACTGCGGGCCCTGCTCCTCAACGGACCCCTGGAGCAAGGGGAGATACCGGCCCTCAGACTGGGCGGCGCGCGCATCACCGGCGTCCTCGACCTGTCGCACGGCGCGATCGAGCATCCGATACGGCTGAGCGACTGCTTCTTCGAGGACGTGCCCCAGCTGTACGCCTCCAGGCTCCGCCACCTCAACCTCAGCGGCTCCGTACTGCCCGGCTTCGCCGCCGCCACCATGCAGGTGGACGGCATCCTGCACCTCACGGGCTGCCGGTTCCTCGGACAGGTCCGGCTCGGCGGGACGCACATCGCCGGGACCGTGTTCCTGGACCGGGCCGAGATCACGGCGCCGGACACCGCGCAGCGCGCGCTCCTGCTCAGCCATGCGACCATCGGCGACGACCTGTGGGCACCCGGACTGCGGACACGCGGAGCGGTGGACCTCAACAGCACCTCGATCGCCGGATCCGCCAGCCTCGACGACGCACGGCTGAGCCACCCCGGCAGCTTCGCCCTCGACGCCCAGACCCTCCTGGTGGACGGCGACCTGCACATGCGGCGCACCCACGTACGAGGCTGGATCGGCCTGCGGGGCGCCCGCATCACCGGCCGGCTCGACCTGTCGTACGCGTCCCTGTCGAACCCCGGCGACGCGGCGCTGCGCGCGAGCAGTTGCACCATCGGGGAACTCTGGCTGCGCAAGAGCCCGCCCATGGAAGGCACGCTGAATCTGCGCCGTGCCCAGATCGAGGTCCTGGTCCTGGAAGTGGAGGCGGTGCCGGAGGAGGTGCTCCTCAACGGCCTCGTCTACACCGACCTCGCCCCGCACGAACCCGCCGAACGCCGCCTGCCCATGCTGGACCGCGACGCGGACGGCTATGTCCCCCAGACCTACGAGCAGTTGACCGCCGCCTACCGCCGTGTCGGCGACGACCACGCCGCCCGACTCGTCCAACTCGCCAAGCAGCGCCGCCTGCGCGGCACGCGGGCCTGGTACGGACGCCTGTGGGGCTACGCCCAGGACGCGACCGTCGGCTACGGCTTCCGTCCACTGCGCGCCTGCGCCTGGCTGGTGTCCCTGCTGGCCGTCGGCTCGGTGGCGTACGCCCTGCACCACCCCCGCGCCCTCAAGACGGCCGAGGCCCCTCACTTCAACCCGGTCTTCTACACCCTCGACCTGCTGCTGCCCGTGATCTCCTTCGGCCAGGAGGACGCCTTCGCGCCGGACGGCTGGTACCAGGCGCTGTCCTACACCCTCATCATCACCGGCTGGATCCTGGCCACGACCGTCATCACCGGCGTGACCAGAAACGTCAGCCGTCAGTGAGCCGGCTCGCCGCGTGCCGCCGGGCCGGGCGATCACCGCGGCACGGAGGCCGGCGCGCGGCCGGATGCCGAACCGCCGGCCGGTATGCGTGGAGCTGTGTGCGGAGCTAAGCCGCCTTGCGCCGCGCCGGACGTACGGCCGGGTCCGGCTCCTGCACGTCCTCGAACAGCAAGGTTTCGTCATCCCCGAAGTCGGGGGCCTGGAAGGGGTTGGTCGCCGGAGGCGGCGATACCGCGGCGGAGCGACTGGGTTGCCCTTCCAGGGCGGAGAACAGCGACGTCATGTCGATCGGAGAACTCTCTCTCGGTGCAGGCCCCTACTGGAACCTGGTTGTGCCGTGACCGGGCACAGCGGTACTACAGCTTGGTCATCTTGGCGTACGGGCTCAAGATCCGCATCTGCGACGAGCCGAAGTCGACGAGCACCGCGACTCCGTCCTCGATGCCGACGACTCGGCCGAGGCCATACATGTCGTGCGTGACCTGATCGCCCACGGCGAAGTACTTGGGGGCCGGTGCGACCGGGGCCTTGAACGGGCTCGTGGGCAGATGGCGCTTCGGCGCAGCAGGCTTGGTCATGGCTCAGTATGCGCCTTCGTTCGACCTGTTTGCTGTGGTCGTCGGCACAGATCCACAAGGAAACGCCCGCTTCACACCGCTGACCTGCGATTTCGATACCTGCCGAGCCAAAACTGGACCGCGGCTTTCCTTCGCCGTCTCCGGCTGACTCCTCACGTCCCACCATTCGAAGCGAAACTTTGGACATTTGCTGGGCTGCCGCTCTCCACTCGTTGGACGGGCTCTCGACATGGGCTTCCTAGGGTCGTTCCCGTCCCCCGGTGGTCCGGTTTCCGGATCATCGATCCCCGGAGTCTGGAGACAGCTCATGCGTGCCTTGCCCCGTCGTGCCCTCCTCGCCGCACCCGCCGCCGCGCTGATGTTCGCCCTCACCGCCTGTGGTGGTGGCTCCGACGACAGCTCCGGCAGTTCGAAGTCGGACACTCAGCAGGCCGCCAAGAGCACGGGAGGTGCCGATGCGGCGGGAGAGGCCGCCGGGGACACCGACGACAAGAAGGAACCGCCGCTGACGGGCGATGTGAAGCAGAAGGCGGAGGCGGCGGCCGTCGCCGCGTACCCGGGCACGGTGCTGAAGTCCGAGGAGGACGCGGAGAAGCCCGGCATGTACGCGGTGGAGGTGAAGAAGGAGGACGGCACCTCGGTCGAGGTGTACCTGGACAAGTCCTTCAAGGTCACCGACACCAAGCAGGAAGGCACCGAGGAGACGGAGAACGACGGCTGAGAGGCGCGGTTCCACCGGCCGGAAGGGAGACAGCAGGTGCCGGACAAGCGGTGACGAGCACGAGGAGCACGGGGAGGAGGAGCGGGGACGCGAGGACGACGACCACGCCGACGACCGACTCCCCACGGCCGGCGATCGTCATCGCCTCGCTCCCGCCGCCCGGCCGGTCCCACATCCCGTGCCGATCGGCCGGGCGGAAACACCCAGGCCCTCACCATCCTGCACGCCTCCCCGGTCCCAGGCGGCTTCTCGTGAACACCTCAACTCCGCTGGCACAGCTGTGCGAGCCTGGCGCCATGCGGCTCCTGCTCATCGAAGACGACGACCGAATCGCCGGCCCGCTCACCGAAGGGCTGGGGCGGTACGGCTTCACCGTGGACCACGTCCGCACCGGTGCCGCCGGACTCGTCGGCACCGAGGATTCACCCGACCTGGTCCTGCTCGACCTCGGTCTGCCCGACATGGACGGCCTGGACGTCTGCCGCAGCCTGCGCGCCCGCTCCGCCGTTCCGATCATCATGATCACCGCGCGGGGAGAGGAAGCCGACCGCGTCGTCGGCCTGGAACTGGGCGCCGACGACTACCTGGCCAAGCCCTTCGGCGTACGGGAGCTGGTGGCCCGCATCCGGGCGGTCACCCGTCGCACCAAGGGCGCGCCGCCCCTCCTCGCGCCGGCCCACCAGGCAGCGCCCGAGGCTCCCGGACCGCAGCTGCTCGGCTCCCTGGAGCTCAACCGCCGCACCCGCCAGGTCCGCCTGGACGGAGCGGCGATCGCGCTCACGCCGCGCGAGTTCGACCTGCTCGCCTACCTCGCCGAGGACCCCGGAACGGTCTGCTCGCGGCAGCAGATCATGGACACGGTGTGGGACCCCCATTTCTTCGGCCCCACCAAGACCCTCGACGCGCACGTCGCCGCGCTGCGCCGCAAGCTCGGCGACCCGGCCTGGATCACCACGCTCGCGGTGTCGGCTTCCGTCTCACCGTCCCCGGCACCGATGGGGAACCCGGGGCGGCCGGATGACCCGGCGTCTGCTGCTCAGCTACCTCGGTCTGGCGATTCTCGTCCTGGCCGGGCTGGAGCTCCCGCTCGGCTGGATCTACGCGCGCGCGGAGGTCTCCCACGCCTCCCAGAGCGTGGAGCGCGACGCCTCGATGCTCGCCGAGGTCACCGAGGAGAACATCGAGGAGGGCAACCTGGACGCCTTGCCCGATGTCGTGGGCGACTACGCCACCCGCACCGGCGGCCGCGTCGTCGTCACCGACCGGCAGGGCGTCGTCCTGGCCGACTCCGACCCGTCCGGCCGAAGATCATCGACCGGGGCCCCGGCATGGCCGAGGCCGATCGGGCCCGCGCCTTCGACCGCTTCTGGCGAGCCGCCGGCTCCCACCACGACGGAACCGGCCTCGGCCTGCCCATCGTCCGCCACCTCGTCCAGGCTTCCGGCGGCGACATCACCCTGCACTCGGCTCCAGGCACCGGCCTGGACGCCGCCGTACGACTGCGCCCGGTGGCGGACGGCCTTTCACGCCACTCGAGCGGCCACCCTCGATCCAGACCAGCCTCGGTGACAGCGCCTTGATCGCGGCCTCGGTCAACTGGAGTGGGTGGACGGTGGCGAAGACGACGGTCTCCGGCGTCACCAGGCCGACGGGGTGACCAGGGCCCGGTGACGGCCCAAGGGCAACGAAAAGCCCCCTCCCGGCGGCGAACCAGGCTGAAACCAGATGGAACGTGAGACGGGCGCGGCGGTCGTCGTCATCACAGCCTCGTACTGGGCCGTACTCGGCTGTTTGGCCGACGAAGCGAGATGCCGTGCCGAGCGTCGCGGGCGTCAGAGGTCTTCGACCTGTGATCATGGAGCGTTCATTGAAAGTGATCGACGAGGAGCTCCAGGTCCCGGGGGCCGGTGTGTCGCCGCCGTGGGGTGCTCGTGGAAACGCGTTGTGGGTGATGCGGTGAACTGGTTGACCTCGCTGCCGGCGGTGGTGCTGGTCGTGGGCGGACTCGTGCTCGCCTTCCTGGTCGCAGCCGTGGCGCGCATCGCCGTCCGGGCGCTCGTACCGGTCGGGGAACGGGACCGGGTGCCGCAGATCGCCACGCCCCTGATGCCGACACTCGGCGCCGCCTTCGCGATCTTCGCGGCACTCTCGCTGGCCAGCGAGGCCGGCTACCTGCGCGCAGCGGACGGGTTGGTGAGCGACGAGGCGGCCGCGGCCTCCCGCCTGGCGTGGGCGGCGACAAGTCCGCGAGTCCAGCCGGAGCCGATCCATGCGGCACTGGTGGACTACTTGCGGACCACGCGTGCCAGGGAATGGCAGGGTGCGGCAGCGGCGTCCGGTAACGACCCGGCCACCGCCCGCGCGATCGCACGGCTGGAGCGAAGCGTGCGCGACGAGGCGGCCCGGCCCGAACTGGGAACCCCGACCGGCACGGAGCTGGTGGCTTCCCTGGACGCTGTCATCAGCAATCGTCGCGCCCGCGTCGCGGCCGCCTCGCGCAGCATTCCCGCGCTCTACGTCGTCACGCTCGCGGTCAGCGGACTGGCCTTGATCGTGAACGCCGGTGCACTGGTCTTCCGCAGCAGCCTGCGGACGTCACTGCTCATCGCGGGTGTTGCGAGCGTGGTCGGGCTGAGCCTGGCGTTGCTCTTCGCACTCACCGCACCCTGGAGTGGACCGCTCATCGTCAGTGGACACTCACTCGACGTCGTCATCAGGGACCTGAACTCCGGCTTCTTCCACGGCGGGTCGTAGGCGGCGGGCGTGAGAGGGCCCAGGCCGTGAAAATGCCCCTGAGCCACGCCGTCCGCGCAGCTCAGGGGCATGATCGCGAAGACTACTTCTTCTTGCCCTGGTTCTTGACCGCCTCGATGGCCGCTGCCGCTGCCTCCGGGTCGAGGTACTTGCCGCCGGGGGTGACCGGGTGGAAGTCGGCGTCGAGCTCGTAGTACAGGGGGATGCCCGTCGGGATGTTGAGGCCCGCGATGTCGGCGTCCGAGATGCCGTCGAGGTGCTTGACCAGGGCGCGCAGGGAGTTGCCGTGGGCGGCCACGAGGACCGTGCGGCCGGTCAGGAGGTCGGGGACGATGCCGTCGTACCAGTACGGGAGCATGCGGAGCACGACGTCCTTGAGGCACTCCGTGCGCGGGCGCAGCTCCGGCGGGATGGTGGCGTAGCGGGCGTCGTTCGCCTGGGAGAACTCTGAGTCGTCCGGGAGCGGGGGCGGCGGGGTGTCGTAGGAGCGGCGCCAGAGCATGAACTGCTCCTCGCCGAACTCGGCCAGCGTCGCCGCCTTGTCCTTGCCCTGCAGGGCGCCGTAGTGGCGCTCGTTCAGGCGCCAGCTGCGGTGGACCGGGATCCAGTGGCGGTCCGCGGCCTCGAGGGCCAGCTGGGCCGTGCGGATCGCGCGCTTCTGGAGGGACGTGTGGACCACGTCGGGGAGGAGGTCGGCGTCCTTCAGGAGCTCGCCACCGCGGACTGCCTCCTTCTCGCCCTTCTCGTTCAGGTTGACGTCCACCCAGCCGGTGAACAGGTTCTTCGCGTTCCACTCGCTCTCGCCGTGGCGGAGGAGGATCAGCTTGTACGGTGCGTCGGCCATGCCTCAGAGCGTAATCCACGTGTTCGGGCCGCCGCCCCGTCCGCTCGGTGGGCGGACGGGCGGCGGACGATGTGCGGACGTGGCGCGGGTGGCCCAGGAGTTTCACGGCGGCCGCCGTTAATCGAGTGGCCGCCGTCCGCCCGGTACAGGTAAGTTGCGCATACCGCGTTAGCCGCTTACATCTCCGTACCCGTGGGGGGTCCCGTCCATGTCTGCCGCGTCCGTCGCGTCCGTCGCCCGTCTCAGACGTGCCGCCCGGGAGACCGTCTCCGGACTGCCCCGCGAGTTCTGGTGGCTGTGGACGAGCACCCTGGTCAACCGGCTCGGCGCGTTCGTCGCCACGTTCATGGCGCTGTACCTCACGCTCGACCGGGGCTACTCGGCCTCGTACGCCGGTCTCGTCGCCTCGTTGCACGGGCTCGGCGGGGTCGTCTCCTCGCTCGGGGGCGGGGTGATGGCCGACCGGCTCGGCAGGCGGCCCACGCTGCTGATCGCCCAGACCGCCACCGCCGTGTCCGTCGCGGTGCTCGGGTTCATGCAGGACCCGGTCACCATCGCCGGCGTCGCCTTCCTGGTCGGCATGGCCTCCAACGCCTCGCGGCCCGCCGTGCAGGCGATGATGGCCGACATCGTCCGGCCGGAGGACCGGGTGCGGGCGTTCTCGCTGAACTACTGGGCGATCAACCTCGGCTTCGCCGTCTCCTCCATGGCGGCCGGGTTCATCGCCGAGTTCAGCTATCTCGCCGGGTTCCTGATCGAGGCCGGGATGACCCTGGCGTGCGCGGTGGTCGTCTTCCTCAAGCTGCCCGAGTCACGGCCCGTGGCCACGGCCAAGCGGGCCGAGGGTGACGTCGGCCTGGGCACGGTGCTGCGCGACGGGCGGTACATGGCCGTCGTCGGGCTGTCCTTCCTCGTCGCCCTCGTCTTCCAGCAGGGGTCCGTCGGACTGCCGGTGGCCATGGGCCGGGCCGGGTTCACGGCCGCCGACTACGGCTTCGCGGTCGCCGTCAACGGCGTCCTCATCGTCGCGCTGCAGATCCCCGTCACCCGCTTCATCGAGCACCGCGACCCGCGCACGCTCCTCGTCGTCTCCTCGCTGCTCGCCGGGTACGGCTTCGGGCTCACCGCCTTCGCCGGGTCGGTCGGTGTCTTCGCGCTCACCGTGTGCGTGTGGACGCTCGCCGAGATCGTCAACGCCCCGACCCAGACCGGTCTGGTGGTACGGCTGTCGCCGGTGCACGGCCGCGGGCGGTACCAGGGGGTGTACACCCTGTCGTGGTCCCTGGCCGCGCTGGTGGCGCCGCTCATGTCCGGCGCGGTCATCGACCGGTTCGGCGCGCAGTGGCTGTGGGCCATGTGCGCCGGCGTGGGGACCCTGGCCGGCATCGGGTACGGGGTGCTCATGCGGCGGACGCCCGCCGAACGCCGGCCGGCCGGGGCCGCCCCGGCGGACGCGGACGCCGAGGCCGAGCTCAGCGCGGCCTGAGCGGCGGACGGGACGAAAGGGGCGAGCCCCCTGCGCGCGGTGCCCCGCGGGCAGGGGGCTCGTCGCCGTGGACGCCGGAGGGGGCCGGCGCACGGGCGATCAGAAGGAGGCGTAGACGCCGACCCGGTTGAACTGGGCGGCGGCGCCCTGGAGCTGGCCGACGGCGCCCTGGACCGTGTCCGTGACGGTGCCGAGCTGGGCCAGCAGGTCCGTGCTGTTGAGCGCGGCGGGACCGGCGACGATGCCGGCCTGCGGGTTGAGGCCGCCGGAGACGCCGTCCAGCTCGGCGTCGGAGATCTCGGCGGTCTGGACCTGGGGAGCGGAGGTCATGGCGAAACTGCCCTTCGTTGGAGGTTCCACAAGGGGGGAGCGGCCCCGCTGGGGACAGACGGCTGGCCGCGACCGCGGGCGTGGGGCATCCGTTTCCGGACGCCCTGGCTTGAACCCGGCGGCGCGATGGATCAAATCACGGAGCGTGTCCGGCATCCAGTCGACCGGCCTGCGCCACAGGGCAGTTGAGTGCACCGGCTCCTCATCCGTGCACACCTGGTCATCGGTTGAGGGCAGCTTCTCCACATGCGGTCCGGGGCACAGGGGCCGTAGCCCTTGCCAGGGCGGAGCCGATCTGGACAACTCCGCACCAACCGCGTTCGCGCGGGCGGACTTGCGCATGCGCTGTGCAGATTCGGTCACCGATGCATCCGGGCACCCTTCAGCACCTTGTCGACCCCGTTCCGCGGGCCGTACACGGCGAGCCCGACCAGGTCCAGGCCGGCGGTCCCCACCGCCCGCACCGCCGCGCGGTTGTCGCGGTCGTTGCCGGTGGCGAACAGGTCTGAGGTGAACACCGACCGGGGCAGGGCGCGGGACAGGGCCCGGGCGTGGGCCGCCGTGAGCGTCTCCTTGGTGCCCTCGAAGACCAGCACCGGCTGGCGGAACATCGGCAGGTAGGACACGCCGTCGGCGTCCTCGTACGGCTCCCCGATCACCTCGGGGACCTGGCTGCCCAGTCCGCTGACCAGGAACGCCGTCACGTTCAGGCGCTGCCAGGGCGCCAGGTCCTCGCGGAGCAGTACGGCGATCTTGGTGTCGAAGCGGACGGGGGCGGCGGCCGGATCGGCGTGCGGTTCGGTGTTCATGGAGTGAGACTGCCGACCGCGGCGCGCCCCGGTCTTGTACGTTTTTTGCGTGGCCGCCGACCAGTCCGACGTCTCCGCCTGGCGCCCGCGCGTCCCGGGTGTCGTGGAGGTCTTCCACGCCCACTTCACCGAGTACGCGTACCCGATGCACGTCCACGACGCCTGGACGCTGCTGATCGTCGACGACGGCGCCGTGCGGTACGACCTCGACCGGCACGAGCACGGCACCCCGCACGACACCGTCTCGCTGCTGCCGCCGCACGTGCCGCACAACGGCTCCCCGGCCACCCCGCACGGTTTCCGCAAGCGGGTGCTGTACCTCGACGGCAGCCACCTCGGCGACGAGCTGATCGGCCCGGCCGTGGACGGCCCCGATCTGCGGGACCCCGTACTGCGGCTGCGGGTCGGGCAGTTGCACTCCGTCCTGGGCCGGCCCGGCGACGAGCTGGAGGCGGAGAGCCGGCTGGCGCTGGTCGGCGAGCGGCTGCGGGAGCATCTGCGGCGCCGGGACGCCGGCGCCCGCCGTCCCGGCCGCGGCCCGGGTCTCGCCCGGTCGCTGCGCGAGCTGCTCGACGAGCACGTCGCCGAGGGGCTGGTGCTCGCCGAGGCGGCGCGGCTGCTGCACGCCCATCCGGCCCACCTGGTGCGGTCGTTCAGCGCCGCCTACGGCATCCCGCCGCACCAGTACCTGACGTCACGCCGGGTCGGCCGGGCCCGGCGGCTGCTGCTGGACGGGCTGCCGCCGGGTGAGGTGGCGGTCGCGACCGGATTCTGCGACCAGGCCCATCTCACCCGGCACTTCAAGAAGCTGGTGGGCGTGCCGCCGGGGCGTTACCGGCTCAGTGCCCGGTGAGGGCGCGTCGGGTCACCTGACGTCGACGTAGTCGCCGGCGGCCGTGGCACCGCCGGTCGTGGACGTCTCGCTGCAGGTCCAGCGCCAGTAGCCGTCCGTGGCCGCGGTGACCGCGGTCTTCAGGTAGCCCGCGGAGTCGGCCTGCACGATCTTGACGGTGGAATAGGTGCTGGTGCCCGCCTTGCGGAACTGCAGCTTGGCCGACTTGCCGCCGAAGCCGGTGTAGGAGTGCTTCACCCAGTCCGCGCGGGTGAGCCGGCCGGTCACGGTGAGCTTGCCGCCCTTGGCGACGGGCTCGGGCGAGGCGTTGACGGTGGCCTTCCCGGCGCGCTTGACCTGCACGGAGCTGAAGCCGGTCAGGTACTCCTCGCCCTTGAACTTCTCGTTCGAGTCCCACAGGCGCACCCAGACGGCCGTCTTCCAGGTCGTCGCGTCGTTGTTGGAGTCGAGCCGCGAGCGGGGATCGATGTACAGCTCGCCCGTACAGTCGGCAGCGCGCGGGCCGGCCGCGTCACAGCTCGTGAAGCCCGTGTAGATGCCGCCGGAATCGACGCCCTTGGCGGCCGTGGTGTCGTGGTACACGTACGGGAACGGGGTCACGTCGTCGGCACCGACGCCGGACGGCAGGGACATGTGGAAGGTGAAACCGGGCCGCACCTCCGCGGTGGTGCCCACGACGATGGGCTTGCCCTTGTTCACCACCAGGTTCGACACCGTGACGCCGGTGTCCGCCGCCGCCGCGGACGGTGCGGCGTACGCCCCCAGGGCGAGCGCTCCCGCGAGCGCGAACGCGGAGCCGGATCTGCCTGCGCGCATGCACAACCTCTTGCTGGTGAAAGACCGGTAAGGGTCCGGTAAGGACCCGGGTCGCCGCAGGTTAACAGCACGCGCGCGGAAGCCGGTTGGAGCCCCCGGGCTCCGGTCCCGTCAGTCGGCCGGGCGCTCGATCAGGCGGCTGAACGCGTCCAGGTTCCGGGTCGACTCGCCGCGTGACACCCGCCAGGCGTACTCCTTGCGGATCGCGGAGGCGAAGCCCAGTTCCAGCAGGGTGTTGAAGGCGCCGTCGGCGGCCTCCAGGACCTGGCCGAGGAGGCGGTCGGTCTCCTCGGGCGTGACGGCGGCCAGCGGCAGACGGGCGGTGACGTAGATGTCGCCGAGCCGGTCCACGGCGTAACTCACGCCGAACAGCTTGAGGTTGCGCTCCAGCAGCCAGCGGTGGACGCCCGCCTCGTTCTCGTCGGGCTGCCGGATGACGAAGGCGTTGAGGGAGAGGGTGTGGCGGCCGACGATGAGGCTGACCGTGGTGGAGAGCTTCCGGGTGCCGGGGAGCTTGACGACGTACGTCCCGGACTCGGGGCTCTCCCACTCCAGCTCCGCGTCCTTCAGGACGTCCTCGACGACCCGCGTGGCCTTCTCGACATCACCCATGCTGGGAGCGTACGCGACGGCGGTGGGACTGGGTCGCGGCCGTGTAGACGTCGGCGGTGGCGGCGGCCGCGGTGTCCCAGCCGAAGCCGAGCGCGTGCCGGGCGGCGGCCGCGCCCATGCTGTCCGTCAGCGAGGGGTGGTCGGCGAAGCGGGCCAGTACGCGCGCGTACTCGGCCGGACGGTGGCCCTGCACGAGGAAGCCGGTGGCGCCGTCGCGCACGGCCACCGGCAGACCGCCGACCGAGGCGGCGAGCACCGGGGTCCCGGCCGCCTGCGCCTCTATGGCGACCAGCCCGAAGGACTCGCTGTAGGAGGGCATGACCAGGACGGAGGCCGCCCGGAACCAGTCCGCGAGCTGCTCCTGGCCGACCGGCGGGCGGAACTGCACGACATCGGCGATACCGAGGCGCGCGGCGAGCTTCTGCAGGCCCTCGGGCCTGGCGAGCCCGCTGCCACTGGGGCCGCCGACGACCGGTACGACGATCCGGGAGCGCAGCTCTGGGCGCTCGTCCAGCAGGGCGGCGACCGCCCGGAGCAGCACGTCCGGTGCCTTCAGGGGCTGTATGCGGCCGGCGAAGAGGGGGATCAGGGCGTCCTGCGGGAGGCCGAGGCGGGCGCGGGCGGCGGCGCGGCCGTCGGCGGGGCGGAAACGGTCCAGGTTCACGCCGGGGTGGACGACGGCGACCTTGGCGGGGTCGGCCGCGTAGTGCCGGACCAGTTCGCCGGCCTCCTCGTCGGTGTTGGCGATGAGGCGGTCGGCGGCGGCGACGATCTGGGTCTCGCCGATGACGCGGGCGGCGGGCTCGGGGGTGTCGCCGTCGGCCAGGTTGGCGTTCTTGACCTTGGCCATGGTGTGCATGGCGTGCACCAGCGGCACGCCCCAGCGCTGGGCGGCGAGCCAGCCGACGTGGCCGGAGAGCCAGTAGTGGGAGTGGACGAGGTCGTAGTGGCCCGGGCGGTGGCCGGCCCATGCCTGCATCACGCCGTGCGTGAAGGCGCAGAGCTGGGCGGGCAGGTCCTCCTTGGCGAGGCCCTCGTAGGGACCGGCGTCGATGTGCCGGACGAGGACGCCGGGGGCGAGGTCGACGCGGGGCGGGAGGCCGCCCTCGGTGGCCCGGGTGAAGATCTCGACCTCTATGTTGATCGCGGCCAGCCGCTGGGCCAGCTCGACGATGTAGACGTTCATGCCGCCGGCGTCACCGGTTCCGGGCTGGTGCAGCGGCGAGGTGTGCACGGAGAGCATGGCGACGCGGCGGGGCCTGCGGTGCAGCCTGAGCCGCGCGGGCGCCGTCGGGGAGCGACGCCCGAGCCTGCTGACGTACTGGCTCACGTGGCGTTCCTCCTCGGTGCGGGCATGCCTGCCGGAGGACCGACCGCGCCCTCCAGGGGGTGCAACAGCCGACGAGTGCCCCGCCATTTCCCGATCAGACGCCTTTACCGAATCATGACCTAGCTTCGCTCAACCGTTCGACAGCGGGGTGCGTGGGTGGCCGCCCGGCGACGGGCGCGGAGGCGACGGCACGGCCCCGCTTACCCTCGTAGGCATGACCGCCCGCGCCACGCCCCTCCCCCACGCTCGGCTCCGCTCGAGCGGGAGGACCCCCGTCGTGGGGAACGTGACGCGCGGGACCACCAATCCCAACCGGCTGCGCCGCATGGACCGCTGGATCGCCGCCACGCACGGTGCCGCGCTGCGCCGGGCGGCCGATCCGGTGGCGATCGACCTCGGGTACGGGGCCGCGCCCTGGACCGCGGTGGAACTGCTCGGCCGGCTGCGCACCGTCGCACCCCGCGCGCGCGTGGTCGGCGTCGAGATCGAACCGGAGCGGGTCGCGGCCGCCAGGCCGTACGAGCGGGACGGGCTGGCCTTCCGGCACGGCGGCTTCGAGATCCCCGTGCCCGGGCGCCCGGTGCTGGTGCGGGCCGCCAACGTGCTGCGGCAGTACGACGAGGACCAGGTGGCCACCGTGTGGCAGCGGCTGTGCGCGCGGCTCGCGCCGGCGGACGGCGGCTCGCCCGGAGGCCTGCTGGTGGAGGGGACCTGCGACGAGATCGGCCGGCGGCACGTCTGGGTGGCGCTGGGCCCGCAGGGCCCGCGGACGGTGACCTTCGCGACCCGGCTCGGTTCGCTGCAGCGGCCCTCCGACCTCGCCGAGCGGCTGCCGAAGGCGCTGATCCACCGGAACGTCCCCGGTGAGCCGGTGCACGCCTTCCTCCGCGACTTCGACCGCGCCTGGGCCGCCGCCGCGCCCTACGCCTCGTACGGCGCCCGCCAGCGCTGGATCCGCGCGGTGCGGGACCTCACCGCCGACTGGCCCGTGACGGACTCGGCCGCCCGCTGGCGGCAGGGAGAAGTGACCGTCGCCTGGAGCGCGTTGGCGCCGCGCGCCCACTGAATCCGCGTGAACCGGCGTGAAGCGGGCGCCGGGAACGATCTCGGTGCGTCGTTCGTCACACCGTCGAGAAGATCGTCGTACCCGACGCCGGCCTGGGGAGACGCACGGAGGGGCGATGGGTGACCGAGGCGTGCGCGAGGGCTCGGAGGGCGGACGGAAACCCGACTTCCCATGACCTCTGTCGTTTTGCGCGCCGCCATGGCACGATCCATCGGACGACCACAAGTTACTGACGGTTAACCAGCTTGGGGGACTGTATGGGGACGGGCAAGCGCGGCCTGCTCATGGCCGCCGTGACCGTGGTCTGCGCGGTGACCGTGCTGTCGGCGCCCGGTACGGCGTTCGCCGCTCCGACGCCCACACCGAGCGGCAGCGCGACACCCGGTACGTCCCCGAGCCCGGCACCTCCGCCGAACAAGGACCTGGAGAAGGTCCGCGCGCGACTCGACCGGCTCTACCACGACGCGGCCGTGGCCACCGACGCCTACAACGCGGCCGAGGAGAAGACGAATAAGCAGTCCGCCCGGATCGCCGCCCTGACCAAGAAGATCACCGAGGGCCAGGAGAAGCTGGAGCGGCTCAGGAACCAGGCCGGCGCGTCGGCCCGGGCCCAGTACCGCACCGGCGGACTGCCGCCCACCGCCCAGTTCCTGCTCAGCGACGACCCGCAGCGGTTCATCGACGGCGCCGGGACCGTGCTGAACGGCCAGCGGGCCACCAACAAGCTGCTCGGTGAAATGACCCGCACCCAGGCGGAGTTGCGGGACTACGCCGACGACGCCTCCGCCCAGTGGAAGAAGCTCGAGGTCAACCGCAAGGCCAAGGCCGCGGCCAAGAAGCGGATCAAGCGGCAGATCTCGGAGGCCGAGCGGCTCGAGGACCGGCTCGAGGAGAAGGAGAAGGAGCGGCTGGCCCAGTTGGAGGCGGAGGCCGCCGACAAGGCGCAGACGGAGTGGCTGGACACCGGCGTCCTGGACGACATCAGGACGAAGGCGTCCAAGCAGGGCCGCGAAGCGGTGGAGTTCGCCACCGCCCAGCTCGGCAAGCCGTACGTGTGGGGTGCCGAGGGCCCCGACTCCTTCGACTGCTCGGGCCTGACCTCCCAGGCCTGGGCCGACGCCGGCCGGCCCATCCCGCGCACCTCGCAGGAGCAGTGGAAGCAGCTCGAGCACGTCGACATCGAGGACATGCGCCCCGGCGACCTCATCATCTACTTCGACGACGCCAGCCACGTCGCGATGTACGCCGGGGACGGCCGGATCATCCACGCCCCCCGGCCGGGGCGGACGGTGACCGTCACGGGCGCGGGCACCATGCCGATCCTGGGCGTCGTACGGCCGGACGCGTGACGCAGGTCATGTGACGGCCCGCACGCCGGGCGCCCCGCGGCCGCCCAGGGGCCCCCTCGGCGCCCGCCGCCTCGCGGCCGTGTGACCCACCGCACGGCCAACCCCCCGCGCAAACCGGGGCGATACGTGAGCTTCGTCATCCCCGCCGCGCGGGCGGCCTGTCCAACTGCGTTACCAATCGCGGCATATGACAGCGGCCTGCGCGTGAGCGACGCGGCTCACACCATTCCATCGAGGTGGGCAGTGCCGCTATGGTCACCCGTCGGTGGGTCGAGGTCCCTCGCCCCACCTGCCCTCGGGGGGAGGGAAGGAACCAGACGATGCCCGTACCCGTACCGCGGCAGAGAGCGATCCCGGCCGTGGAGAGTGGTCAGGCGCAGGCCGTCGCCCAAGGCGGCCCCCTCAAGGAAGAGGCTCACCGCAACGCCACGGCCGGCGCCAACAGCGCCACTCTCACCCTGCTGCTGATCGAGGACGATCCGGCAGGCCTGCCGATCGTGCCCGACATGCTGGACCCCTCCGGCAGGCCGGTCCGTGTCCGCACCGCCCGCAACCTCACCGAGGCCGAGCGACTGCTCACCGACGACGTCCACTGCATCCTGCTGGACCTCGCGCTCCCGGCACCCGGCCGGCCGCACGGCGAGGACGCCGACGAGCTGGCCGTGCTCCGGCACGTGCTGCAGCTCGCGCCCCGGCACGCCGTGCTCGCGCTGACCGCCTCCGGCGACGCCGAGCGCGGCGCCGAAGCCGTGCGCGTCGGCGCCCAGGACTATCTGTTCCGGGACGAGCTGGACGGCCGGCTGCTCAGCCGTGCCATCCGCTACGCGGTGGAGCGCAAGCGCTCCGACACCGCCGAGCGGCGGCTCGCCGAGGGCAGGCTGCGCGCCCAGGAGAACCGCCGGCTGGAGCGGGGCCTGCTGCCCACGCCCCTGCTGGAGGGCTCCTCGCTGCGCTTCGCCGCCCGCTACCGGCCGGGCCGCTCCCGTGCCCTGCTCGGTGGCGACTTCTACGACGCCGTACGCACCCCCGACGGCACCGTGCACGCCATGATCGGTGACGTCTGCGGCCACGGCCCGGACGAGGCCGCGCTCGGCGTGGAGCTGCGCATCGCCTGGCGCGCGCTGACGCTGGCCGGGCTGTGCGGGGACGAGCTGCTGGGCACTCTTCAGGAGGTGCTGGAGCACGAGCGCGCGGACGAGGAGATCTTCGCGACGCTGTGCACGGTGGACATCGCCCCGGACGGCCGCCGGGCGGGCCTGTGCCTGGCCGGCCACCCGTCGCCGCTGATCGCCCGTCCCGGCCGGGCGCCGAAGCTGCTGCCGTACGAGAACAACGGCCCCGCCCTGGGCCTGCTGCCCGGTGCCCGCTGGCCCCGGATGCAGGTGGAGCTGGGCGCCGAGTGGAGCCTGATGCTCTACACCGACGGCCTGATCGAGGGCCGCGTCGGCACGGACGGGGAGCGGCTCGGCCAGGACGGCATGGTGGACATGATCCGCCGCCAGCTGGCCGAGGGGCTGCGCGGCGAGAATCTGCTGCGGGCCGCCGTGAGCGAGGTCCGTGACCTCAACGGCGGCGAGCTGACCGACGACGTCGCGGTGGTCCTGCTGGACCGCACGGCGTGATCACCCGGCGGTATGCCGTTCAGCGGCCGCCGTTGTACGGACCGTAGGGGCCGTCGCTGCTGCTTCCGCCGCGGCGGCGGCCCCAGCCGCTGCCGCCGCCGGAGACCTGCTTGAGCGCGGGACGCACGTCGACGATGTAGATGATGCTCGCGATCACACCGGCGATCGGCAGGATGGACAGGAGCGAGAACAGGTAGCTGACCACGAGCGCGATGCCGAGGATGATCAGCCAGAAGACCTTGTTCTGCTTGTCGGCCGCGCGGAAGGCGTCCTCGCGCCGGAAGGCGGCGTCGAACAGCCCGAACGCGGCGAGGGCCATCATGACGATCTTCAAGATCCCCATGAACCCCGCGAAGCCCAACATCAGCATGCTGTCCACCGCCCGTTGTCTGCCGATCCGTACGCGGCCACCGTACCCGTAGAACGGGCCGGGCACCCCAGAGGTGCCCGGCCCGTTCAGGTCCTGCCGGACGTGTTCACTTGGCCGGCGGGGTCGTCTTCTTGGCGGTCGGGGTGACCTTGCGCGGCGCCGGGGCCTTCTTCGCGGCGGAGTCCTTGGCCGCGGGCTCCTTTACGGCGGACTCCTTCACCGCGGGCTTCTTCGGCGTGACGGGCTCGGTCCTGACCACGGCCGGCTTCGGCTCGGTCCGGACCTCGCCCGGCTCGGGCTTGCCCTCGACGGCGATGGCCAGGTCCTCGATCTCCTCGGCGGCCTCACCGCGCCAGTTCCGCACGGTCTGCTCACCGTGCTCGGCGACCTTCTCGTAGGCCTCGCGCGCCTTGACGGCGTACTCGGCGGCGACGCCGACCCCGCGCAGGGCGAGGTCCTGGGCGTTCTCGCCGAGCTTCTTCAGGTCGACGTCGAGGGTGCCGATGAACTCGTTGACCTTGGTCTGCAGGGTCGTCTGGGCCTCCTTGGCCCGGCTGGCGGCCCGCTCCTGCACGGCCTTCGGGTCGGTGTTGCGCACCGCGTCGATACGGGCCGGCGCCTCGGCGCGCAGCTGCTCGACCAGGGCGGGCACCTTCTTGGCCTGCTGGAGCGCGAGGTCGGCGGTGCCGGCGGCGAAGTAGAGCGGCTTCGGGTCGCTGAGGGTCTTGCGCAGGTCGTCGGTGATGGCCATGGTGATGGTCCTCCCGGATTCGCGTTCGGCTGAGGTTGGTGTGTCCGCGGTCTGGGCGGCCGGGCCCTGGTCCGGCTATCCGGCCGTCCGCCGCGGACCGGCATCACTGCCGCCGGCCGTGCGGGTGCCGCGTTCGGCGGTGTCGCCCGGGACATCGGTGCCGTCGGTCCGCTCCGCCGCCTCCCCGTCCTCCGCCGCCGGCTCGCCGACCCCGAATCCGTTCTCCTTGCGGAAGGACTCGTAGATCTGGAGCAGCACCTGCTTCTGCCGCTCGTTGAGCGAGGGATCGGCGAGGATGACGGCGCGCGTCTCCACCTCGTCCCGGTCCCGTTCGGCGTCGAGGATGCCGGCGCGGACGTACAGCGTCTCGGCGGAGATGCGCAGCGCCTTGGCGACCTGCTGGAGCACCTCCGCGCTGGGCTTGCGCAGCCCGCGCTCGATCTGGCTCAGGTACGGATTGGACACCCCGGCGGCATCGGCGAGCTGCCGCAGCGAGAGCTGGGCGTTTCGCCGCTGCTCGCGCAGGTACTCACCGAGATTGCCGACGTTGAGCGATGCCATGCCTCCACCATGCCGCACTTCCGCTAACAATTGCAAGCATCCGCTTGCAAGAGTGCGCCACGCCACCCGGGGACTTCACCCGCTCGTCGCAGTGCGCCCCGGCTCGGGGACGCGTCACCGCGGAAACTCGGTGGCGTCCCGCTCCCCCGGCCGTGAGACTGCCGCGGTGACGCTTCACGAGGACGAGATCCCGGTCGACGAGACGCTCATCCGGTCACTGCTGCGGGCACAGCGCCCGGAGTGGGCCGGCCTGCCGTTGGCGCCAGCGGGCGCCGGCTCGGACAACACCATGTACCGGCTGGGCGACGACCTGCTCGTACGGCTCCCGCGGACCCCCGACGGGCGGTCCGTGCGCAAGGAGCAGGAGTGGCTCCCCCGCCTGGCACCACTGCTGCCCTGCCCGATCCCCGAGCCCGTGCACGCCGGGACGCCCACCGACGCCTTCCCCGTCGCCTGGTCGGTGCACCGCTGGATCGACGGCGCCGAGGCCGGCCCGGACACCGTGCGGGACTGGGCGGCCTTCGGCGCCGACCTGGCGGCGGTGGTGCGGGAGCTGCACGGCATCGACCTCATGGGGGCGACACGCGCCGGGGACCTGAGCTGGTACCGCGGCGGCCTTCTCGGGCCCTGCGACGAGTGGGTCAAGGCCGCCTTCGAGGACTGCCGGGCCGCCGCGGGCGCGGAGCTCGACGTCGACACCCTGGAACGGATGTGGCGGGCGGCGCTCGCCCTGCCCGACCCCGCCGGCCCCCATGTGTGGCTCCACGGCGACCTCAAGCCGACCAACCTGCTGGTCCGGGACGGGGAACTGCACGCGGTCATCGACTTCGGAGCGCTCTCGGTCGGCTTCCCCGACGCCGAGCACGCTCCCGTGTGGGACCTGCCGCCGCGAGCGCGCCAGGCCTACCGGGACGCCCTGGACCTCGACGACACGACCTGGGCGCGCGCCCGCGCCTGGGCGATCGCGGTGGGGGTCAGCGGGATCTCCTACTACTGGCACACCTGGCCCGCCTTCGTCGCCGAGTGCCGGGCCCGGCTCCAGGCGATCCTCACCGACGCCGCGACCGGCCGAGCGGCCGGGCCGACAGCCGCAGCCAGTCCGCCACGGCGGTGAAGTCGGCACCGGTCAGGCCGTACCGGTGGTCGACCCGGTGGAGAAGGGCGGGCGCGGGATGGTGGACGGCGACCCAGGCGCGGTCGGCCTCGGTCAGCTCGTCGTCGATCCAGACGAACGGGCGGCCCGCCGCCCAGGCGACCAGCGGGCGGGTCTTCCAGTGCAGCAGACCGGGCGGCTCGTCCTCGTCCGGCCACCGCACGACCGGCAGCGCGGGCAGCCCCAGCCAGGGCGCCAGGCACGCGTTGGCGTCGTCCATCCAGGTCGTCGCCCACACCAGTTCACAGCCGAGACCGCCGAGCCGCGCGCCGAGCGCCGGGTCGACGCGGTTCAGCAGCGGATGGCCGCCCGCGTCCGGCGGCCCGGCGCGGCCGCGGTCGTACACCGGATAGGCCCGGTCCGCCGCCCCGAACGGGATCAGCGGCCCGTCGACGTCGAGGAAGAGCAGCATCACCGTTCAGGATGCCCGCATCCGCCGGCTCCCGCGCCCGCCCGGGGACGAAGCCGGGTTCGCCGGGGCGATGGCCCCCTCACGCCAGAGCGCGGGCCAGATAGGGGTTCACGATCGGGCGGCGGGTCGGCAGGCCGAGGGAGGCGGTCGCGGCGGCCAGGGTCATGGCGTACGAGTCCACGGCCCGGCGGACGTTGGGGGCGTCCAGGCTCGCGCCGGTCACCAGGCGGTCGAGGTCCACGTAGGCCGACCGCACGATCTCGATCCAGCGGTAGACCCGCCAGTCCTGCTGCCAGTCGACGGTGTGCCCGGGGCGCAGCAGCTTCTGCCAGCGCTGGAACATGCGGTCCCGGATCTCCGAGCGGGTCGGGGTGAGGTGCATGTGCCTGACCAGGTCGTAGAGCGGGTCGCCGACCACCGCCATCTCCCAGTCGATGATCGTCAGCGCCAGGTCGTCCGCGCGGCGCACGAGGTTCCACGGGTTCAGGTCGCCGTGCAGCAGGGCCGGCTCCCGGCGGCTCACGGTGTGCCGGGCCAGGATCTGCCGGAGCCGGCCGGCGTCGGGCAGCCCGAACAGCCGCGCCAGTTGCTGGGACTCCTTCGGCAGCTCCTCCACCAGCAGGACGAGCTGCTCGCTCAGCCAGCCGTAGAAGTCACCCTCGCCGGCCGCCGGGTCGAGCTCCTTGTAGCTCACCCGCGTCAGGGCGTGGAGCTGGTCCACCAGCCGGTCCGCCTCGTGCGGCAGCAGGCCGTGGACGGGGTGGTCGGGCGGATGCTCGCCGTCCCGCGGCCCCTCGTAGGTGTGGATGGCGAACTGTTCCCCCTGGTAGCTGGTTCCCAGGGCCAGGAACCTGGGGGCCGCCACGCCCACGCCGGCGAGTTCGATGGCCCGGAGCACGGCGTGCTCGCTCAGGAAGCCGCGCTCGCGGCGGCAGACGTTGGCCACCTTGCGCCGGACCACGACGGCGAAGTCGGTGTCGGGGACCCGCACCACCGAGTTGAGGTGGCCGGTGCCCTTGAAGACCCGGCTGGCGGGCGTGGCGCCCTCCGCGAACAGGGCCTGGCGCACCGCGGAGTGCGGGAAGTCGGGGTGCTCGGGGACGCGTTGGTCCTGGTGCCAGTCCCTGATCTTGGCGGACAGGCCGAGGCCCCCGTTCCGCGCGGCGCGCCAGCGGAAGAGGATCCGCTCGATCTCGCGTGCGTCCGGCAGGTTGCCGAGTCCGAGCGGACCGGCCGCCGTCTCCAGGGCGCGCCGCACCGCCGCGGTCGCGTCGTCCAGGCTCTTCTGGTCCGGCGACGCGTGCAGCGAGTCGGCCGCCCGCATCACGTCCGGGTAGACCGACTGCGCCCGCTCGAAGGCGATGTAGTGGCGCAGGTCCTTGGCCAGCCCGTTGACGGCCGCGGGACGGATCAGCCGCATGGCGTCCGCCCAGGCGTCGATCACCTCGTTCCACTGGTGCGGCGGGTACTGCATGCGGACCAGGTGGGTCGCCAGGTCGTGCAGGGGGTCGCCGTAGGTCGCCAGCTCGAAGTCGACGCAGATCAGGGGCGGGTCACCGCCGTAGGACATGATCACGTTGTCGCGGTGCAGATCGGTGTGGAGCAGGCTGTAGGGCCGCCGGGCCATGGCCGGGACCCGCTCGGCGAACCGTGTCAGGGCGTCCTCGGGGATGCCGAGCGCGGCGAACAGTCCGCCGAAGCCCGGCCAGTTCGCCCGCCTGATCTGGCGGTCCGCCAGGTGGGCGAGCGTCTGCAGGAAGCCCTGGCTGTCCTTGTCGTTGCGCGGCCAGGCGGCCGGCAGGGGCGGCAGCGCCTCCCTGCGCACCTGGGCCATCCGGGCGAGCAGACCGGCCAGGGCTTTGACGAGCAGGGCGTCGACCGGCTTGCCGTCCTCGCACACGCTGGACAGTGGCACACCCTCGACGTAGCTGTGGATCGCGTAGCCGTCGCCCCTGGCCAGGCACTGCGGGACGTGCGGCAGGATGCCCCTGATGGCGTCCAGGATCGCCGGCTCGTCCTGCCACGTCCTGATCACGACCGGCAGCGCGTCGCCCCGGCGGACCCGCACCGTCACGGAGGTGCCGGTGTCACACCCCAGCAGGCGCCGCACGTCCTCGGTGACCGGCAGCACGTAGTTCCGGTTGTGGTGCCCGCTGCTCGCCACGCCCCGTTCGGCGGCTCTGCGTACGAATGCGCTGATGGCGCCGGGCCAGGCGCCTTCCCCGGGGTGCCGACGGGGAAGAGAGGGTGCGCCCACTGGCCGCTCCGGGTGATTCGCGCGAGAGAGACGGAAGGTATGCCAAACATTAGGTGCAGGTGATTCGAGGCACGACCAGAATCGGCCTCGAATGGTCACAACGGGTGGTCTGCCGGGCTTCGAGGCCGGTCGCCGGGCGTGTTGGTTCGCCGTCTCCATGCGCGGGGAACAGACCGACCGGTTCAGCGGTGCGGGAATGCTAGCGCACGGGGGCCGCCCTCCGGGGCGCCCGGCGCTATTCGGCGAGGCGGTCCCAGACCGAGTCGAACCACGTCTGCGTGCTGTCGTCGGAGCGGTTGCCGAACTCTCCCTGGGCGCGCGGGCGCAGACCAGGCTCGGCGCTGTCGGTGTGCTGCTCCTGACCGCCGTGGCGGTGGGCATACGGGCGCGCCGGGCCGGCCTCGCCGTCGGGGCCGCCGTGGTCCTCACCCCGCTGATGACTCAGGCCTGAGCCCGCACCTGCCTCAGCACCGACCGCAGCGAACGCACGGTGCGCGTGGCGCCGGCCTCCCGCAGCAGCTTCTCCTTGCGCTCGTTGCGCGCGTAACCGAGGAAGGGAACCCCGGCGCGGTTCGCGGCGAGCAGGTCCGAGGGCGTGTCGCCGATCATCAGGGCGGCCCCGGGGGCCGCGCCCATCGCGTTCAGGGCACGGTTGAGACAGTGCGGGTCGGGCTTGAGGTGATGGAGGTCCTGGCTGCGACCGTAGATGTGCGGGGTGAAGCAGTCCACGAGGCCCCGGCCCGCCAGGTATTCGCGCACCACGCGCGGTGAGTTGTTGGTGGTGATGGCGAGCCGCGAGCCGACCGCCGTCCAGGTGCGGATCAGCGGATCGGCGTACGCGGTGGGCATCGCCGACCCGGTGGCCCGCAGCTCCTCCTGGGTGAGACGTTCCTCGAGCTCAGCGACCAGGTCGCTGCCGGGGTGCCTGCGGTCCACGGCGCGCAGGACGACGTGCGGGTCCAGGGAATCCCGCTCCTCCCGCGTGAGCAGGCCGTGCAGGCCCCGGCTCTCCAGCCACCGGGCCAGGTCGGTCGCCACGCGCTCCGCCGAGTGCCCGGCGAAGAGCCGGCAGATCGGCCCGTCGAAGTCCCACAGCACGACACGTGCGCGTCTGATCAGATTCCGCAGTTCCTCGGTCTCGTCCTCGGTCTCTTCCGTCACCGGTTCGGTCCGCGTCGCATCAGAAGTCACTAGGAGAGTGTCAGGTCCGTCGTGATGGTTTCCCAGAGGGCGTCGAACCACTTCTGCGATTGCTCCACGAATGCCGCGTCCCGCTGACCGGCCCGCTTCTCGAAGGAGAAGAGCAGGGACTCGGAGCCGAGCGTGTCGTACATCTCCAGCGTGCCGGAGTCGGTGGGCTCCTCGCGGCGGGTGACCATGTAGTGCGCGAAAAGCGCCTCGCTCCCGTTGAGCAGGTACAGCTTGACCGGCGGGGTGAACGGCAGGGCCCGGAAGGTGACCTGGACGTCGATGTCGTGCGTGGAGCGCAGGGCCCGCAGGTTGTACCGCAGCACCTGGCCCTGGGCGTTGCGCATCTCCAGCCAGCGCCGGTGCACGGGGTCGTCGTCGCCGTGCGCGTCCACCGAGACCGGGAAGGCGAGGTTGATGTCCCGGGACGGCAGCAGGATGCGCACGTCGATCCGGCCGGGGCGGATGCGGCCCTCGTGGATCAGCCGGAGCGGTTCACCGAGGGCCGGGATCAGGCTCTGCGCGGTCAGGCACACGGCGTCGATGCGGACGTGCGGGGCCGCGAACGCCTCGGTCAGCCGGGGAGCGAGGCCCACCATCGTCGGCTGGGGCCCGTCATGGGCGGGGGCGGGCTCGGCGACGCGCGGGGGGCTGCCCTTGCTGACGCCGCTGAGCAGACCGTCGTCCGCGAGCATCCGCAGGGCCTGGCGTACGGCGCCCCGCTCCACGCCGAACTCCACCGCCAGCTCGGCCTGGGTGGGCAGGCGCGCCCCCGCCTTCAGGGCGCCGGTGCGGATACGTTCCCGCAGGACTTCGGCGATCTCCCGGGACGTGAGCCGTCTGCTGCCGTTCACTGCCACGTTCTCCTGAGCCACAACCAAACGCTACAACCCTGATCCATCTGACGGGAGTTGTCGCCAAGTTGTTTATGAGTATGAGCCAAGTGGGGACAACTTAAACACAGTTGGTTGCCAACTTGGTCGAGTTGGCACACCGAGAGGGGGAACGTCCATGCCTGTCCTCGCGCTCCTCTGCGCCGTCCTCGTCGTCGGCTTCGAACAGCTCGTCGAATGGAGGTACGGCGCCACCGGTCTGGTCGGCCTGCTGCTGCTCTCCGTGGGCATCAGGGCCAAGAGCCCGGCGGTCAGCTCCGCCGGGGCCGTGCTGCTCGCCCTTCTCCTCGCCGGCCCGGCCCTGTGACCGGTGCCGCGGACCTCAGGACGTGAGCAGCAGATCCGAACTGATCGTCTCCCACAGTGCGTTGAACCACAGGTGGGACTGTTCCACGAACGTGGTGTCGCGCGGGTCCGCACCCTGCGCGAAGGGAAACAGCATCGACCGCGTGCCCTCGGCGTCGTAGAGCTGCAGGTGCTCGTGGTCGATCTCCCGCTCGCGGCGGACGAGCGTGTAGTAGGCGAACAGCGCCTCGCTCCCGTTGAGCAGGTACAGCTTGACCGGCGGGGTGAAGGGCAGGGCCCGGAAGGACACGCGCACGTCGATGCCGTGCGTGGTGCGCAGGGCGAGCAGGTTGTCGCGCAGCACCTGGCCCTGGGCGTTGCGCATCTCCAGCCAGCGCCGGTGCACGGGGTCGCCGCCGCCGTGCGCGTCCACCGAGACCGGGAAGGCGAGGTCGATGTCCCGGGACGGCAGCAGGACCCGCACGTCGATCTTGGCCGGTTTCAGCTGTCCGGCGTGGATCTGCCGGAGCGGCTCCCCGATCGCCAGCGTGAGCGAGACGGACGTCAGGCACAGGGCGTCGATCTCGACGTGCGGGGCGGCGAAGGACGCCGCGATGCGCGGTGCGAGGCCCACCATGGTGGGCTGCGGCCCGGCCGCGGCGCCGGCCACGGGCCCGGCCTGCTGGGCGAGGGCGGCCACGATGGCGGGGGCACCCTTGGAGACGCCGGTGAGCAGATGCTCCGACTGCAGGATGCGCAGGGCCTGGCGCACGGCTCCGCGCTCCACCCCGAACTCGTCGGCCAGCTTGGCCTGGGTGGGCATGCGCTGGCCCGGCCGCAGTTCCCCGGACCTGATCCGGGCGCGCAGTTCGTCGGCCACCTCGCGGTGTGACGTGCGTGACCGCTGTGGCCTCTTCCGCCCATTGGCGGGGGCGTGTTCCGGGTCCACGAACGAACACTACAACTTCGCGCCAAGTTGCGGCAGTTCGCGGAAAGGTGGTTATGAGACGCTTCCAAACGGAGATAAGTACAGTGAAGTTGGTCGCCAACTTGAGCGACATGGTCAAGCTTCTCAGTGGTTGGCCGACCGGGCTCCCTTCCGGAGGGGAGCCGGGAGCCCGGGCAGGGGACGGCCACCGGAGCGCACAGTCACAACTGAACGGCCCGTACGGCCCGCACAGCCACAACTGAACACGGCATCGCACAGCCACAACCGAACACGGTGACAACTGAACAGCACGCTACGGATGAACAGCACGCGTCGCCGGCAGAAGGGACTGTCAGAAGATGTCCGGGCACCACGGTCGCCCGGGCGTGCGCAGCAGGGCGTCGGCCTCCCGGGCGGCGCCCTCTCGCTCTTCCTGGACCCGCCCGAGGGCCGCGAGCCGCACCAATGACTCGTCCCCCAGCCAGACCGTTCCCAACTCCGCCGCCGGCAGGGTGAGATCCGCGCTCGCCCCACCGGCCGGGGCGCAGGAAGCGCCCTGCGGCGAGGCCTCCAGCCGGAACCGCCCGCCGGCCAGGCCGTCCGCGTCCACGACCTCCAGCACCAGCGAGCCCGTCCCGTCGTACGTGCGCGCCTCCATGGCCCGTACGACGTCCAGGACCCGCACCCACAGCCAGTCCGCGTGCGCCGTCACCCGGGCCGCGCGGGGGTCGGGCAGGAAGAACGGCAGCAGGTCGTCCGGGCCGCGCCAGCCGCTCTTGACCTTGGTGATCCAGTCGATCGAGCACAGGAACCGCCACAGCGCCCGCTCGGCCGCCGGGGTGGCGGCGAGCAGCCAGTTGACGTCGGCGGTGTTGTGCGGCTGCTTGTCGCGCCAGTGGTCGTCGGACTCGTACGACACCAGACCCTCGACCTCGCCGGAGGCCGCCCGGTAGACGGCGTAGAACGGCTCGGTCCAGCCGCTGTCGCGGCCGAGGACACCGGTGTTCACCTGCCACCACAGCTCGTTCCTGCTGACCGCCCCGGGCTGGGCGCGGCGGACCCGCTCGTGCAGCTCGGGACCGAGCTTGCGGACGTCCTCGCCGTCCACGAGATCGATCCGGCCGCCGTCCTCCGGGCCCGACCAGCGCGGATCGAGGCCGCTGCGGGGCACCTCGACGGTCCACTCGGTGGTCCAGGTCGCCGGGCCGAAGCCGTAGCGGCCGTAGATCGGGTACTCGGCGGCGATCAGCGTGGCGACGACGTCACCGCGCTCCTTGGCCGCCGCCAGGTCCCGCGCCATCATGCGGCTCAGCAGGCCCCGTCGGCGGTGGGTGGGGGTGACGGTGACGTTGGTGATGGCGTCCGCGGGGACGGCGGCACCGCCGACCGCGGTGATCTCCTGATCGAAGGAGCGGAAGGTCGCCACACAGCGGCCGTCGTCGAAGGCGCCGAGCGGCCGGCTGCCGACGAAGTGCCGGCGACGCCCCTCGAGCTGCTCGGGCTTGAGCACCGGCTGCTGGAGGAACCCGATGTTCCGCGCGAGCTGCCAGTCCTCGAAGTCGGCCTCGGTCGCCGTGCGGATGTCGATCGTCATGGGGTCACGCTAGGTGGGCGTGCCGGACCCTGTCGCGCGGTTTTCGTCCCGCCCGGCCGGCCCCCGTGCGGAGGTCAGGTCAGCAGGTCGTCGACCTGTGCCTCGCCCACCCGGTAGCGGCGGGCGATCTCCCCGCTGCAGTCGTCCGTGATGCGCTGGAGCCGCTGGCGGCGCCGGGACACCTCCTGCTCGTAGCCGACGAGGCGGCCCATGGCGCAGGTCAGCTCCCGGTCGGTACGGGCGCCGAGGTCCGACAGCTCGACCTCGCCGAGCATCTCGGCGGCCAGCAGCCGGTACTCCTCGTTGAGCGGGGTGCCGAGCGTGACATGGCGGGCCGAGGAGCGCTGGCGGGCCGGGGCGTCGGTGAGGATCTCCGGGAGCCGCTCCACCACCGAGGCGTCCGCGGGTGCCGGCACGGACGCCCGGCCGCGGCGGGCGAGTTCGGCGCGCAGGATGTCGATCCGGCCCTGCAGCAGCCGCCGCACATAGCTGAGGTCCGCCTCGTCGCGCTGGGCGTCGCGGCGCAGGGTGCGCAGCTCGGGAAGGCTCGGCCGGGTCAGGTCGTACTCGGCGGGTTCCGCGGGCAGCGACGGGCCGGGCCGCTCCTCGCCGCGCTGCGCGGGCGGCCGGTGCGTCTCCAGCCACCCGGTACTCGGTGTGCTCATGTGGTGTGACCGTCCCCTCGACCGGCGTGTGGAAGCATCGTGCCACCCCAAGTCGCCGCTATGTGACCGAGTGCCCCCGAACGGCCCCACATGGGGGCGTAAGGATCAATAATGGGCCGACCGTGTCCAGGGACCGGCCACCCGGCATGATGGTCGGCATGCGTGCGGTGGTGCAGAGGGTGGACGGCGCGAGCGTCGTCGTGGACGGCGAGACGGTGGGCGCGATCGAGGGCGAGGGCCTGTGCGTCCTGGTCGGCGTCACCCATGACGACACCAAGGAGAAGGCGGCCCAGCTGGCCCGCAAGCTCTGGTCGATCCGGATGCTCGAGGACGAGCGGTCGTGCAGCGACATCGACGCCCCGCTGCTCGTCGTCAGCCAGTTCACCCTCTACGGCGACGCCCGCAAGGGGCGCCGCCCCACCTGGAACGCGGCAGCGCCCGGCGATGTCGCCGAGCCGCTGGTGGACGAGGTGGTCGCCCAGCTGCGGGCGCTGGGCGCGACGGTGGCCACGGGACGGTTCGGGGCGCGGATGCGGGTGTCCCTGACGAACGACGGGCCGTTCACCGTGCTGCTCGAGATGTAGGGCCCGTCCGCCGGATTCCCGTCGCCCCGCGAAGGCCCTACGGCTCGACGATCACTTCCTGGGCGGCGGCCGTCTCCCCGGCCACCAGCCGGGCGTCGAGCGGTACGTTGCGCTTGACCAGGGCGAGGGCCACCGGGCCCAGTTCGTGGTGGCGCACCGACGTGGTCACGAAGCCGATCCTGCGGCCGTCGGGACCCTCGTCCGCGAGGCGGATGTCGGTGCCGTGGGCGGGCAGGTGCACGTCGCTGCCGTCGAGGTGCAGGAAGACCAGCCGCCGGGGCGGCTTGCCCAGGTTCTGCACCCGGGCCACCGTCTCCTGGCCGCGGTAGCAGCCCTTCTGGAGGTGGACGGCGGTGCCGATCCAGCCCAGCTCGTGCGGGATGGTGCGGTGGTCGGTCTCGAAGCCGAGGCGGGGGCGGTGGTGCTCCACGCGCAGCGCCTCGTGGGCGAGCAGACCGGCGGCGGGGCCGGACTTCGCGGCGAACGCCTCCAGCTCGGCGCGCGGCAGGAAGAGATCACGGCCGTACGCCGTCTCGCGCACGGCGGCGCCCTCGGGCACCTCGGCGATGGAGCCGGCGGGCAGGTGGACCACCGCCACGTCGGCGGTGCGGTCGGCGACCTCGACCCGGTAGAAGAACTTCATCGACTCCAGGTAGGCGATCAGCGCCTCCTCGGTGCCGGGCTCCACATGGGCCCAGACCCTGGTGCCGTCGTCCACCAGGTACAGCGCGTGCTCGATGTGACCGTTCGCCGAGAGGATCAGGGCCTCGGTGGCCTCGCCCGCCGGCAGGTCGCTGACGTGCTGGGTGAGCAGCAGGTGCAGCCAGCTCAGCCGGTCCTCGCCGGTGACGGTGACCACCCCACGGTGGGAGAGGTCGACGAAACCGGTGCCGTCGGCGAGGGCGCGCTGCTCGCGGAACAGCTCGCCGTAGTGGGCGGCGACGCCTTCGTCCACGCCCTCGCCGGGGACGGCGCCGGGCAGGGACAGCAGAGGGCTCTTCATACGGGCAAGCCTACGTCGTGGTAGTTGAACCCTTCAGGGCGCAGTCCTTGCAGCGGCCGAAGATCGCGAAGTGCTTCATGTCGGTGTCGAAGCCGAACTGCTCGCGGAGCTTGGCCGTGAAGTCCGCGGCCACGTCCACGTCCGCCTCGATGACGTTCTCGCAGTCGCGGCACACCAGGTGCAGATGGTGGTGGCGGTCGGCGAGGTGGTAGGTGGGCGCACCGTGACCGAGGTGGGCGTGGCTGACCAGACCGAGTTCCTCGAGCAGCTCCAGCGTGCGGTAGACGGTGGAGATGTTGACCCCCGAGGCGGTCCTGCGCACCTCGCCGAGGATGGCGTCGGGGGTCGCGTGCTCCAGGGCGTCCACGGCTTCGAGCACGAGTTGCCGCTGCGGCGTGAGCCGGTAGCCGCGCTGCCTGAGGTCGCTCTTCCAGTCGGTGCTCACCACACGGGAAAGTCTAGGGCCACCGGCCGTCGGGGCTCACGCGCCGACAGGCCCGCCCGCCGGACGGGGCCGCCGCGAGGCGGGCCTGCCGGCGAACGGGCCTGTCGAGAGCGGGCCTGTGGAGAGCGGACGGACCTGTGGAAAGACCGGCCGACCGGAGAACGGGCCGGCCGCGGAACGGGCCGGCCGGCGGGGCCTACTTGAAGAACGCGATGCCGTCGTCCGGCATGTCGTCGGGCAGGGCCTTGGCCCAGCGCTCGACGTCCTCCGGGGTGACGACCTTCTTCAGGTGGGCCGACATGTAGGGGCGCAGCTCGACCTCGGGGGTCTGCTTCTCGCCGACCCACATCAGGTCGCTCTTGACGTAGCCGTACAGCCGCTTGCCGCCGCTGTAGGGCGGGGCGTCGGGGGTGCGGGCGACGGTGTCGGAGACGAGGTCGATCTGCGGCTTCTTGGCGGCCATCTCGCCGTACCAGATCTCGATGACGCCGTCGTCGCGGGTCATCGTCACCTCGACCCGGCGCTCGGCGTCGATCCGCCAGAAGCCGGACTCCGACTCCAGCGGGCGGACCTTGTTGCCGTCGTTGTCCAGCACCCAGGTGCGGGAGCGGTACTCCAGGAAGTCCCGGCCGTCGTGGCCGAAGGTGACCTCCTGACCGAAGTTGCACTTCTCCGAGCCGGGGAAGTCGTGCACGCCGGCGCCGGCCCAGTCGCCGAGCAGGAAGGCGAGCGGGACGAGGTCCTTGTGCAGGTCGGACGGGATCTCGATCATGATCGGCAGAGTTCCTGGGTGGGAGTGGTCAGCGCTGGCCCTGGTACAGCTTCTTCACGGTCAGACCGGCGAAGGCGAGAACGCCGACGCAGACCAGGACCAGCAGCAATTCGAAGAAGATCTCCACAGGTGCTCCTTGAGCGAGGGTGGGCGTACAACAGAGCCGGGGCCCAGCTTACGCGGCCGGGACCCGGCCCTCCTTCCGAGGTGGTTCGTCGGGGTTCCTCAGGGTGGTCAGCCGAGCAGCTGGCTCTGCAGCACCACCGTCTGCTGGAACGGGATCGCTGGGGCGGAGCCCTTCCGGGACTGAAGGATCACGGCGTAGACGTCCCCCGCGGCGACGTAGGCCTGACGGACCTGTTCGGCGCCGTAGGGCCTGGTCTCGACGTACGCGGTGCGCTCGGTCCCGGACACCGCGGCCGCGTCGGGGAAGCGCTCGTCGTAGCCGGCCTCGCCGACACCGCGCACCTGACGGGCGGGAACGCTGTACGCGACGTTGTCGCTGGCGAACTCGTTCTCCACGACGTTCGCCGTGCCGAACTGCAGCAGGTAGATCCGGGTCCGGGTGCCGTCCGGCATGGTCCAGCCGCGGGCCGCGATGTGCCGCAGGCCGGTGTCGACGAGCTTCTGCCGCAGCTCGTCCCGCTCCTCCTCGCGCGGGTACTCCGCCAGGTAGGTGCCGGTGGCAAGCCAGCCGTCCCGGCCGCGCAGCGCCTTGTCCTGCGTGGCGCCCTCCGGCGCGGGGAGCAGCAGGGCACGCAGGTCGGCGTAGTGCGAGCCGGCCCGGTTCGACTCCGCGAACGGGGCGGGGCTGCCTGCGGGCAGCGGGGGCCTGGTCAGCTCCGGGTAGTCCCAGCGGCCGTCCGACTCGGTGGCGAGTCCGGGTACGTCCGTCCGCTCCATCCGGGTGATCCCGTACGCCGTACCCGCCCCGACCGCCGCGAACGCCGCGACGGCCGCGGTCCAGCGCAGCACGGCCCGCAGGACGCGGCGGTCCCTGCCGGGGGCGGGCGGCGGGGACTGGGGGGCGGGCGGCACGGCGGGCTGCGCGGCGGCCGGCTGCGTCATCGGGTCTTCGCTCATACGGCCGCTCCCGGCTCGGCGATACGGTCGAGCTGAGTGCCCAGCAGCTCCGCGACTCCCGCACCGTCGAGGGTCTTCGCGCCGGACGCGGTGGTGGTGACCAGGACGTCACCGACGAACGCCGAGCAGAACATCTCGTTCACGTCCTCGCCGGAGCCCTTGGGCGAGCGGAAGCACTTGGCGTCCTCGTGGCCCTTGACGGCCGGGCCCGCCCGCAGGGCGCCCAGTTCCTGGATGAGCTTGTTGGTGGACGTGGAGATCCGGCGGGCCGCGGACTTGTCCCCCATCCGGGACAGCGTGATGCTCACCGAGTAGACCTCCTCGTTCCACAGGTAGGGCTGGGACTGCGAGCTGAAGTAGCTGCGCATGGCCATGCCGGTGATGTGCTGGCGGTCGATCTGGAGCTCCAGCTGCTTGCGCGTGGTCCGGGGCAGGGCGCGCACCGACTGCTTGCGAAGGGCCGTGGCCTGGGCGCCGTTCAGCTCGGCGTCGGCACCGAACTCCCCGATGTCGGGACCGCGGACCCAGGTGCCGGTCCCGTACGGCACCAGCATCCCGGCGAGCCCCTGCCGCGGCGCCTCCTTGTGCTTGCCGGCCGCGGCACCGGGGAACCGCCAGACCGGCGCGCCCGCGTCGCGGTCGGCCGCGCGCACGGTGACGGCGGTGAAGCCCACCCCGGCGACGAGGGCTCCGGCCAGCACTACGGAACCGGCGACGACGAGTACACGGCTCCGGCGGCGGGGCGCGGGATCGCCGCCGTCAGCGGGGTCCGGGGCGGGCTGCCCGGCGGGGTGGACGGCTTCGGCGAGGGGCTGCTCGGCCGGCTCGACGGGCGCGGTGGGCTCGACGGATGCGGGGCGGGCCGGCTCGACGGGCGCGATCGGCTCGACTGGCTCGTTCTGCTTCTCGGTCACAGCCGCTCCATCTGCCGCCGGGCCAGGTCCCTGATCTCCTTCTTGGCGATCGGCCCGCTGCTGTAGATCCAGATCTCCATCGCCACATCACCGCGCCAGGCGTAGGCCTCCGCCAGGTACAGCGGCCGCCCGCCGCCGAAGTCGGCGACCGGCCGCGGGTGGACGTATGCCATGCCGTCCCCGGTCCCCGGGATGCTCCAACTGGCGGTGCCGGGGCCGGATTCCACGGCTTCCTCCACGTTGTGGGTGGCGTCGGCCGCCGCCATGGAGTCCTCCTGCCGGTACTGGATCAGCCGGATGTCGACGGTGGACGAGGTACCGGCCTTCCAGCCGGTGACGGCCGCCCGGCGGAACTGGTCCGTGGCGAGCGAACTGAACTTCTCACCGGGGTGGCCGAAGTAGTCGGCGTAGTCGCCCAGTTCCAGCCAGCCGTCCTGGGGCACCCAGGACCCCGTCCGCGCGCCGCGCGGCTTGGCCAGCAGCAGCTTGCGCAGGTCTCCGTCGGTCCTGACCTTGCGGTCCTGGGCGGCGGAGAGCGGCTCGGCCTCGCCCTTGGCCTGCTTGATCACCGGCTGCGAGAGCGGGGGCAGCTTCGTGGGCTCGCGGTCGGCCTGGACCAGGTACCCGGCGCAGACGCCTGCCAGCAGGCCCAGCAGGACACCGGCACCGATCAGCCGGGCCGCACGGCCGCGCCGGCGGGGCCGGGGTGCGACTGGTGCTCCGGGTGTGCCGGAGGAGTCCGCCGCGACGCTGTCGTCCCGCGCGACCGGATCATTCGCCACAGCCGGAACATCCGGCGCGACCGGTCTGTCTTCCGGCTCTTCTGGTTCTTCCAAGACGTCCCCCCACAGAACGGGAAGCGTGAACTCCGCATTCACGCCTCACAGCAGACTCATGGCCAGGTCCGGGAGTTGCGGCGGCGTTGATTACGATTCGGGCATGGCGAAGAAGCTCGTGATCAAGGTGACTGCCGGGGCCGACGCCCCCGAGCGCTGCTCGCAGGCGTTCACGGTGGCGGCGGTGGCCGTCGCCAGCGGGGTGGAGGTCTCGCTGTGGCTGACCGGGGAGTCGTCCTGGTTCGCGCTGCCGGGGCGGGCCGCCGAGTTCGAACTGCCGCACGCGGCGCCGCTGCCGGACCTGATCGACTCGGTCCTCGCCGCGGGCCGCGTCACCCTGTGCACCCAGTGCGCGGCCCGGCGCGAGATCACCGAGAAGGACGTCATCGAGGGCGTACGGATCGCGGGCGCTCAGGTCTTCGTGCAGGAGGCGCTGGCCGACGGGACCCAGGCGCTCGTCTACTGAGACGGCGGCCCCGGAACCGCGACGGCCGTTCCGGCCGGCTCACTCACCCTGCCGGGTCCACAGGCAGAAGGGGTGGCCCGCGGGATCCAGCAGCACCCGGACGTCGGACTGCGGCTGGTGCGCGGCGAGCGTCGCGCCCTCGGCGAGCGCGCGTGCGGTCTCGCTCTCCAGGTCGTCGACCTCGATGTCGAGGTGCAGCATCATCCGCTGGTCGCCGGGACGGCTGCCGGGCCAGACGGGCGGGACGTAGTCGGGCTCCGTCTGGAACGACAGCGCGGTGCCGCCGCCCGCCGGCCCGATGAGGACCCAGTCGAGTTCCTCGGCGCGTACGACGTAGCCGAGCAGGCGCAAGTAGAAGCCGGCCAGCGCGTGCGCGTCCCGCGCGTCGAGCACCACCGTGGACAGCCGTGCGGACGACATACGGGCCCCCTCCTACTGACGGCGTTTCTTGCCGTCCAGTTCGTCCCACCACTCGTCGGACTTCGGGTCTCCGGACGGGTCGTCCCACCAGCGGTCGTCCGGTCCCCGCCGGTTCGCGATCATCGCGGCGACCGGCGGGATGACCATGGCCACCACACACATGCCCACGGCCGCAGGGACCGACCACAGGCGCACCACTCCCCACGCCAGGACGAAAAGACCGATACAGGTCCCCATCATGGCGAAGTAGACGTGCCGTCGGCGGGCGAGCATGGTTCAAGCGTAGGCCGCGGGGCCCGGCCCCGCCGCTGTCACAACTGATCGACAAACTTCCGCATGCCGCGCCCCGCACGGTTACCGTGGCGTATCCAGACCGTCGCCGACCCGGGGGAACACCACATGCGCGCCTTGCGAATACTGCTGATCCTCCTCGTGGTCCTCGGTCTGCTGTTCGTGGTCGTGGACCGGGTGGCGGTGCACTTCGCGGAGGGCGAGGTGGCCGACCGGCTGAAGACCACCGAGAACCTGGCGAGCACCCCCGACGTGTCCATCAAGGGCTTCCCGTTCCTCACGCAGATGGCGAGCGGCGAACTGGACGACGTGGAGGTCGGCGTCAAGGACTACGAGGCGGCCACCGGCAAGGGCTCGCAGACGATCCGCATCGACGACCTCAGGGCCGACATGCGGGACGTGACCTTCTCCGGCGACTACAGCTCCGCCACCGCCGCCGACGCCACGGGCACGGCGACCATCGCCTACGACGAGCTGCTGAAGGCCGCGAAGTCGGAGCCCACCCCGCTCGGCCTGGGACTCACGGCGCAGGTGGTCGGCCTGTCGGACGGCGGGAACGGCAAGATCAAGATGGCCGTGAAGGTCTCCGGGCTGGGCACGATCCACCTGCTGAGCTCGGTCACCGTCCGGGACAACAAGGTGCGGGTCAAGGCCGACGGCGTGCCCAGGTTCGGCGGCCTCGATCTCGCGGAGGGCCTGATCCGCTCGGTCACCGACTTCCAGCAGGCCGTCGACCGGCTGCCCGGCGGCATCGAGCTGGCCGAGGTACGGGCCGCGGAGAACGGCGTGGAGATCACCGTGAAGGGTTCGGACGTCAAGCTGGCGGGGTAGTACGACAGCCGGCGGAGACGGCGGGTGTCCGGCAGTCGAGACACCTGTGTCCGTACCGCAGATGCCAGAGCGTGGACGAGCGCCCGGGGACCGTACGGCGACGGCCCGGGCGCTCTCTCGTTCCCATCATTCGGACGATCGCGTCTCAGAATGCGACATGCCGGTGACACGTCCGCCCAGACATCCCTACGATCGAACCCATGAGGCGACAGGCGGATCTCACGAAGCGGCGGGCAGTGGACCTGTGCCGCGTTGCCGCCATGCTCTGTCGCCCTTTCTGAAGCGGTAGCGGCCGCCCCCGGCCCTCCGCGTTCCCCAGCGCCCTGTTTCGAAGGGCACCCGTGCGCCGCTCGCAGCCGAGCGCCCGCACCCACGCACTCGTACGCCCCGCCGTAACTGCCCCGGAGGAGAAAGAGCATGAGCCGCAGCGACGTCCTCGTAGACGCGGACTGGGTCCAGGAGCACCTGGACGACCCGAACGTCGCCGTCGTCGAGGTGGACGAGGACACGTCCGCCTACGAGAAGAACCACATCAAGAACGCGATCCGCATCGACTGGACCAAGGACCTGCAGGACCCGGTCCGTCGTGACTTCGTCGACCAGGAGGGCTTCGAGAAGCTCCTGTCGAAGAAGGGCATCGCCAACGACACGCTGGTGATCCTCTACGGCGGCAACAACAACTGGTTCGCGTCCTACGCCTACTGGTACTTCAAGCTGTACGGCCACGAGAACGTCAAGCTCCTCGACGGCGGCCGCAAGAAGTGGGAGCTGGACGCCCGCGAGCTGGTGGCCGGCGACGACGTGCCCGAGCGCGCCGCCACCGAGTACAAGGCCAAGCCGCAGGACGCCTCGATCCGCGCCTTCCGCGACGACGTCGTGGCCGCGATCGGCGCGCAGAACCTGGTCGACGTCCGCTCCCCCGACGAGTTCTCCGGCAAGCTGCTCGCCCCGGCCCACCTGCCGCAGGAGCAGTCCCAGCGCCCGGGCCACGTCCCGACCGCCGCGAACATCCCGTGGTCGAAGAACGCCAACGACGACGGCACCTTCAAGTCGGACGACGAGCTGCGCGAGCTCTACGCCCAGGAGGACGTGGACCTCGCCAGGGACACCATCGCCTACTGCCGCATCGGTGAGCGCTCGGCCCTGACCTGGTTCGTGCTGCACGAGCTGCTCGGTGTGCAGAACGTCAAGAACTACGACGGCTCCTGGACCGAGTACGGCTCCCTGGTCGGCGTGCCGATCGAGCTCGGCTCCGGCAAGTAACCCACCCACCCAACCAACCCTTCCCGACCGACCTTCCGGTCAGACCCCTTACGGAGAGACACATGTGTGGAGCGAAGGCCGGTGGCCCGGACGCCTCGACGATCAAGCCCGGTGAGACCACGATCCAGGGTCAGGTGACCCGCGACGGCGAGCCGGTGACGGGTTACGTCCGGCTGCTGGACTCGACCGGCGAGTTCACCGCGGAGGTGCCCACCTCCGCCACGGGCCAGTTCCGCTTCTACGCGGCGGAGGGCACCTGGACCCTCCGCGCGCTGGTGCCCGGTGGCACGGCGGACCGCACGGTCGTCGCCCAGCAGGGCGGGCTGGCCGAGGTCGCCATCGCGGTCTGAGCGGGCTGAGCGGGCCGGACGGGCTCGGTGACGGCGAAGGGCCGCATCCCTGGGTTGGACGCCAGGGGGATGCGGCCCTTCGGCATGTCCGCGTGCCCCGAACGAGGGGCGCGGGAGGGAGCGGCCGGCTAGCCGAGCGCCCGTCCCAGCACCCACACCACCGGCGCCGCCGCCGACAGGGGCAGCGCCACCCCGGCCGTGAAGTGCACGAAGCGGGACGGGTAGTCGTAAGCGGCGACCCGGTGCCCGATCAGCGCGCAGACACCGGCCGCCGCGCCCAGCGCGGCGCCCTTCGCACCGAAGCCGGTCATGCCGCCCACCGCGATGCCCACGCCGGCCGCCGCCAGCACGGCGACCACCACCGAGGCCGGGGTCGGCAGCGGCAGGGCGCGGGCCACGACGGCCACCGCGACCGCCGCCGCGCCCACCGACACCGCGTGCGGGTCGGCGCCCAGGTAGCCGGTGGCCAGGACCGACAGGGCCGTCGAGGCCACCGTCGCCATCAGGCCGTACATCCGCTCGTCGGGCGAGGCGTGCGAGCGGAGCTGGAGGACGAGGGACAGCAGGACCCAGACGCCGAGCGGGCCGAGGATCGCGGCGGGCGCGTGGTCGCGGCCCGTGACCAGTACCGCGACGTCCGCGGCGAGCGCTCCCGCGAAGGCCAGCGCGATGCCCTGCCGGGCGGGCCACATGCCGTTCAGCCGGAACCAGCCCGCGGCCGTCACGGCCTGGAGCAGCACCAGCGGTACGACGAGGGCGTACGAGGCGACGGGCGCCGTCACCGCCAGCAGCAGGCCCAGCAGGGCGGTGAGCAGGGCCGGCTGCATGCCGGGCTCGATGATCGGGGAGCGGCCCTCGAGGCGGGCCCGCTGGGCGTCGGTGACGCGGCTGTTGCCGGCGAGCGTGGCGGGGCCGTATCCGGGGTCCGTTCCGGCACCGGTGGCGTCCCCCGCAACCGGTGCCGGCGCGTGCGGCTGCGTGTGCGTCTCCGGCTGCGGCTGCGGCTGCGGCTGCGGTGCCTGATGCTGCGGCTGAACCAGCGGCGCGTACGGTTCGGCGGCCCGCGGGTGGTGCTGGGCCGCGTGCCGCGGCTGCTGGTACGCCTGCTGCTCCGGCGGCAGCGGGTGGGCGGCCTCGGCCGGCTGGACCGGTGCGTGGGTCTGCGTCTCCCACGTCTGCCCCTGCCACTGCTGCGTGAGCTGGGGGTCGTGGCCGGGCTGTGCGTACTCGTCGTAGCCGGACCACGACTGCTGCCCCTGATGGGCCTGCTGGTGCTCCTGCGGCTGGTGCTCGTTCTGTTGCTGCTGGTACGGCTGCTGCCGGTACGGGTCGTACCCCTCGTACGGCCCGCCCTGGTACGGCTGGTCGCTCATCGCCTCATCCTCCTGCGAACGGCGGGAGCACCTCGACCGTGCCGCCCTCGGCCAGCCGTACCGTCTCATGCGCACGGGTCCCGACGGGGTCACCGTCGACGAGGAAGGAGCAACGCAGCAGGACGCGCGTGAGTTCACCGGGGTGTCGCTCACGCACGGTGGCGAGCGCCTCGGCGAGTGTGGCCGCGTCGTACGGCTCCTCGCCGACCCCGGCCGCGGCCTTGGCGGCGGCCCAGTAGCGGACCGTGACCTTGGGCATCTGGTTCCTCTATCGACGGCGGAAAACAGGGAAGTCTGGTGTCAGGCTAGCCCGCCCGGCCGAGGGCCCATTCGCCGATCCGGCCCAGCAGGGCGTCACCGGCCGCGTTCTCGGCGTGGCCCATGCCCCGCTCCACCCAGAGCTCGCCGTGCTCACCGGCCGCCTCGGCCAGCATCCGGGGATGGTCGAGCGGGAAGTAGCCGTCGCGGTCGCCGTGCACGATCAGCAGCGGGGTCGGCGCGATCCGGGGCACCGCCTGCACCGGGGAGAGCGGCACCGGGTCCCACTGCCGGTGGTGGATGCGGGTGCGCAGGCCGTAGCGGCCGACCAGGCGGCCCGCGGGGCGGGTGACCAGCCAGTGCAGGCGGCGCATGGGGGCCGTGCCCCGGTAGTACCAGCGGGCGGGCGCGCTGACCGCGACCACCGCGTCGACCGTGCCGGGCCGCAGGGCCGCGTGCCGCAGGACCACCGAGCCGCCCATGGAGAAGCCGACGGTCACCACGCGCGTGTGCCCGAAGCCACGCGCCCACTCCACCGCCGCGGCGAGGTCCAGCACCTCCTTGTCGCCGACCGTGGACCGGCCGCCCGAGGCGCCGTGGCCGCGGAAGGAGAAGGTGACGACCGCGCCGTACCGGGCGAGCACACCCGCCGCCCTGCGCACGTGCGGGCGGTCCACGTCCCCGGTGAAACCGTGGGCGATCACGAACACCGGGCCGCCGGAGGGCGACGTGGCGGTGTACGGGGACGCTTCGTATACGACCGGGCCCGGATCGTATACGGAATCGACCGCAATTCCGTCGGATGTGCGCAGGAACGTCCGGATAGGGCCCCTTGTGGCCGTCTCGTGATACGGACGAACGGTGGAACGCGCCACATGACCTGACGGACGGTTGCTCATGTGGGCTATTCTGCTTGGCAGAGGACTCGGGCAGCGCAGCCCCCGGGTCCTTTTGTGCTTTCGGAAGCGTTGTATACGAAGCGGGAGACCGCGGGTGTACGGGGCCTTTCGGGATCGCAGAGCAGTTCCGTACCGCACATGTCCTCGCAGGGACCGAGGAGGAACCGACGTATGAGTTCTCTGCTGCTCCTGACCAACGCCCTCCAGCCGTCGACGGAGGTGCTCCCCGCGCTGGGCCTGCTGCTGCACAACGTGCGGGTGGCCCCCGCCGAGGGCCCCGCCCTCGTCGACACCCCGGGCGCCGACGTCATCCTCATCGACGGGCGCCGCGACCTGCCGCAGGTGCGCAGCCTGTGCCAGCTCCTGCGCTCCACCGGTCCCGGCTGTCCCCTGCTCCTCGTCGTCACCGAGGGCGGCCTCGCGGCCGTCACCGCCGACTGGGGCGTCGACGACGTACTGCTCGACACCGCAGGCCCGGCCGAGGTCGAGGCCCGTCTCCGGCTCGCCATGGGCCGGCAGCAGATCGTCAACGACGACTCCCCCATGGAGATCCGCAACGGCGACCTCTCCGTGGACGAGGCGACCTACTCCGCCAAGCTCAAGGGCCGGGTCCTGGACCTGACCTTCAAGGAGTTCGAGCTGCTCAAGTACCTCGCGCAGCACCCCGGCCGGGTCTTCACCCGCGCCCAGCTGCTGCAGGAGGTGTGGGGCTACGACTACTTCGGCGGCACCCGCACGGTCGACGTGCACGTACGGCGGCTGCGCGCCAAGCTCGGCCCGGAGCACGAGTCGCTGATCGGAACCGTCCGCAACGTCGGCTACCGCTTCGTCACCCCCGAGAAGGGCGACCGCTCGGCCGACGACAACAAGGCCAAGACCGGCCGGGCGAAAGCGGACGATGCGGACACCTCGGCCGCGCTCGACGCCGCCGAGATCCACGCGGACGCGTAGCGCGGGCGCGGCCGGGTCCGGGCGGCGCGCGACCGGCCCGCGGCCGGGATGTGATACGCCCTGCCCAGAGCGGGTCAATCCGCGTAGACTCCGCGCGTGGCGAAGGTGACTCGCGATGATGTGGCACGGCTGGCTGGGACCTCCACCGCCGTCGTCAGTTACGTCATCAACAACGGACCCCGGCCGGTCGCCCCGGCCACGCGCGAGCGTGTCCTCGCGGCGATCAAGGAACTGGGGTACCGGCCCGACCGGGTCGCCCAGGCGATGGCCTCGCGCCGGACGGACCTGATAGGCCTGATCATCCCGGACGCCCGCCAGCCCTTCTTCGGGGAGATGGCGCACGCGGTCGAACAGGCCGCCTCCGAGCGCGGGAAGATGGTCCTCGTCGGCAACACCGACTACATCGCCGAGCGCGAGGTCCACTATCTGCGGGCGTTCCTCGGCATGCGGGTCTCCGGCCTCATCCTGGTCTCGCACGCCCTGAACGACCTGGCCGCCGCCGAGATCGACGCCTGGGACGCCCGGGTGGTGCTGCTGCACGAGCGCCCGGAGGCGATCGACGACGTCGCCGTCGTCACCGACGACCTGGGCGGCGCCCAGCTCGCCGTGCGCCACCTGCTGGAACACGGCTACGAGTACGTGGCCTGTATGGGCGGTACGGCACAGACGCCGGCCGTCGGCGACCCGGTCTCGGACCACGTCGAGGGCTGGAAGCGGGCGATGGCCGAGGCGGGCATCCCCACAGAGGGCCGTCTCTACGAGGCTCCGTACAACCGCTACGACGCCTACCGGGTGGCCCTCGACGTGCTCTCCCGCCCGGACCGTCCGCCCGCCTTCTTCTGCTCCACCGACGACCAGGCGATCGGCCTGCTGCGGGCCGCGCGCGAGCTGCGCATCGACGTGCCGGGCGAGCTGGCGGTGGCCGGGTTCGACGACATCAAGGAGGCGGCGCTCGCCGACCCGCCGCTGACCACGGTCGCCTCGGACCGCTCGGCGATGGCCCGGTCGGCGGTGGACCTGGTCCTGGACGACGGACTGCGGGTGGCCGGGTCCCGGCGCGAGCGGCTGAAGACGTTCCCGTCGCGACTGGTGGTGCGCACGTCCTGCGGCTGCTCGCACTGAGGGCTCCGGCGCGGTCTCCGAGAGGCGGGTGAGAGCCCGCTCCAGGCGACGAGAAGCGTCTTCATATCGGGCGAACGAGGTTCTGCCGGGCTTCTCAGGGAGCACTCAGGCGGCTCTCATGGTCGCGGGACATGCTCATTGTCATGACCGAGAGCATCCGCCGCAGCGGCGAGTACGAGTACCAGGGACACGAGGGCGCATACGCCCAGCAGCACGTCCACTCCGCTCCCGTGAACCCCGAGTGGCCTCCCCCGCCGCCGTACGAGCCCGCGGCGGCCACGGTCACGGCGCCGGGCACCGGGCCGGCCGCCGGTCCGGCCGAGCGGCGCACCCGGGGACCGATAGCGCTGCTCGCCGCCGTGGCCATCGTCGCGGCCGCGGTCGGCGGCGGCACCGCCTACGCCTTCCAGGAACTGACCGGCAAGGACACGGTCGCCTCGGCCGGCACCACGACCACCGTGGTCCCCTCGAGCAAGAAGGGCGACGTCGCCGCGATCGCCTCGGCCGTGAGCCCGAGCGTCGTCGAGATCCAGGCGACCCTCAGCAGCGGCTCGTCCACCGGCTCCGGTGTGATCATCACGTCCGGCGGCGAGATCGTCACCAACAACCACGTCGTCTCCGGCGCCTCCTCGATCAAGGTGCGCACCAGCGACGGCAAGAGCCACACCGCCGACGTCGTCGGCACCGACAGCTCCAAGGACCTCGCGCTGATCAAGCTGCGGGGGGGCTCCGGGCTGACGGCCGCCGCGCTGGGCGACTCCTCCGACGTCCAGGTCGGCGACTCGGTCGTCGCGATCGGCTCCCCCGAGGGCCTGACCGGCACCGTCACCAGCGGCATCGTCTCCGCGCTCGACCGGGACGTGACCGTCTCCACCGACGAGAGCCAGGGCCAGAACCAGGGCCAGGGTGACGACGGCCAGTGGCCGTTCCAGTTCGGCGGCCGCCAGTTCAACGGCGACACCGGCTCGTCCACGACGACCTACAAGGCGCTCCAGACCGACGCCTCGCTGAACCCCGGCAACTCCGGCGGCGCGCTGATCGACGCGAGCGGCCATGTCATCGGCATCAACTCCGCGATGTACTCGTCGAGTTCGCAGGCCTCCTCGTCCTCGGACGCGGGCAGCGTCGGGCTCGGCTTCGCGATCCCCGTCAACACCGTCAAGTCCGACCTCGCCAAGCTGCGGGCCGGCTCGACCAGCTGAACGACCCACCCGGCACAGTAGGGAGCACGTCATGATCACTCAGGTCTCGCACAGTGACGTCACCGCCACCGGCCCGGCCGCCCTCACCCTCCCCCTGGCGGTGGCGCACAAGCTGCACGCGTCCGCCGCCCGCCACCGCGTCCCGGAGGTCGCCGTGCCGGCCCCGGAGCTGATGGGCCTGCACACCTCCGCCGCCCGTCCGCACCGCCGCAAGGTGCCGCTGCGCCGGCTGAACGCGGTGCACCAGCTGAGCGCGGCACGCGGCCTGAGCGTGCTGGGCTCCTGAGCCCGGCGTGCGTGCCCCACGGCCCCCGGGCGTGCGACGCTGAGAGGCACCCCGTCCACCCGACCCACCGCACCCTGAGGAACCGCGAGCGATGAGCCCCGCCGAAGGCGACCGTGACCCCCAGCGCATCCTGATCGTCGACGACGAGCCCGCCGTGCGCGAGGCACTGCAGCGCAGCCTCGCCTTCGAGGGCTACGGCACCGAGGTCGCGGTCGACGGCGCGGACGCCCTGGAGAAGGCCGCCGCGTACCGGCCGGACCTGGTGGTGCTGGACATCCAGATGCCCCGCATGGACGGCCTGACCGCGGCCCGCCGGATCCGCGGTGCCGGGGACACCACCCCGATCCTCATGCTCACGGCCCGCGACACGGTGGGCGACCGGGTGACGGGGCTGGACGCCGGGGCCGACGACTACCTGGTCAAGCCTTTCGAGCTGGACGAGCTGTTCGCCCGTATCCGCGCGCTGCTGCGGCGCAGCTCGTACGCGGCCGACGTGTCTGCCGAGGCCCAGGCGGACGAGGCGCTGACCTTCGGCGACCTGCGCATGGACCTCGCCACCCGGGAGGTCACCCGGGGCGGCCGGCAGGTGGAACTGACCCGCACGGAGTTCACGCTCCTGGAGATGTTCATGGCCCATCCGCGCCAGGTCCTCACCCGCGAGCAGATCCTGAAGGCCGTCTGGGGCTTCGACTTCGAGCCCTCCTCCAACTCGCTGGACGTCTACGTCATGTACCTGCGCCGCAAGACCGAGGCGGGCGGCGAGCCGCGGCTGGTGCACACCGTCCGGGGCGTGGGGTACGTACTGCGGCAGGGCGGCGCGGAGTGAGCCGGCTGGCGCGCCGCTACCGGGCGCTGCCGATCCGGGCCCGGCTGGCGATGCTGGTCGCGGCGGCGGTGGCGTTCGCGGTGGCGGCGGTCTCGGTGACCTGCTGGTTCATCGTGGAACGCAAGCTGTACGACCAGGTCGACGCCGATCTGCAGAAGGTCGCGGAGCCGCAGCGGCTGGTGAACGTCGTCTCCACGCTGGAGTCGTGCCCGCAGACGCCCGTCGACGCCGGACTCGGCGACTTCCACGCCCACGGCAACTACTACTACATCCAGCTCGTGAAGCAGAACGGCACCGCCTGTGTGTCCTCCAACTCCGCGGGCCGGGTGAAGACCACCTCCGCCGACACCGACGTCATCGCCAAGGCGGACAACCACGACGGGCTGCTGCACGACGGCATCCTGCGCGACGGCACCGACTCCGAGGGCAACGCGGTGCGGGTGCTGACCCAGCCGCTCACGTTCAGCCCGGGCCCCGGGACACAGCCCCAGATGTACCCCAACACGGCCCTGATGGTCGCCATACCGCTGAAGAACACCCAGGACACGCTGAAGGACCTCGCCCTGATCCTGCTCCTCGTCTCCGGCATCGGGGTCATCGGGGCCGGCGCCGCGGGACTCGCGGTGGCCCGGGCGGGGCTGCGCCCGGTCGACAAGCTCACGGAGGCCGTCGAGCACGTGGCCCGGACCGAGGACCTGGGCATCCGCATCCCCGTCGACGACGACAGCGACGACGAGGTGGCGCGGCTGTCGCGCTCCTTCAACTCGATGACCACCGCGCTGGCCGGCTCCCGCGACCTCCAGCAGCAGCTCATCGCGGACGCCGGCCACGAGCTGCGCACCCCGCTCACCTCGCTGCGCACGAACATCGAGCTGCTCACCCGCAGCGAGGAGACGGGCCGCCCGCTGCCCCCGGAGGACCGCAAGGCGCTGCTCGCCTCCGTGAAGGCGCAGATGACGGAACTGGCCGCGCTGATCGGCGACCTGCAGGAGCTGTCCCGTTCGGAGGGCCAGCGGGGTGAGCGCGTCCAGGTGGTGTCCTTCCAGGACACGGTCGAGGCGGCGCTGCGCCGGGCCCGCCTGCGCGGCCCCGAACTGACCATCACGGCGGACCTGGAGCCCTGGTGGGTCCGCGTGGAGCCCTCGGCGCTGGAGCGTGCGGTGGTCAACGTCCTCGACAACGCGGTGAAGTTCAGCCCGGAGGGCGGCACCGTCGAGGTGCGGCTGACCGAGGGCGTCCTGACGGTCCGTGACCACGGCCCCGGCATCCCCGCCGACGAACTCCCGCACGTCTTCGACCGCTTCTGGCGCTCGCCCAGCGCCCGTGCCCTGCCGGGCTCCGGCCTCGGCCTGTCCATCGTGGCCCGCACGGTCCGGCAGGCGGGCGGCGAGGTCTCCCTGACCCGGGCGGAGGGCGGCGGCACGACCGCCACGATCCGCCTGCCGGGCGCGGCCACGGCTCCCCCGGAGACGGTGTAGGCCTTCGGTACCCGGGCATGCCGGGCGAGGGGGCAACCTTTCCCGGTCGGGCGGCGACTTGAGGACACTCACACCTCCTACGGGACCGGAGTCGTCCATGAGCCCCCACACTCCCCGTCACCGCCGGCGCCGCAGGGCCGTAGCCGCCGGACTGCCGCTGGAGGGCGCCCACCAGGACATCGCCCAGCAGGCCGTCGCCCTGCGCACCGCCGCCGACAAGGCCGTCCTGGACGGGGTCATCGTCAGCGGCGACCAGGACACGCTGCTGCTCGACACCGCCGCGAAGGACAAGCCGGGCCGGGTCTACATGACCGACTCCTACGTCGTCGGCAACGTCGACTTCATCTTCGGGCGGGCCACCGCCGTGCTCCACAAGTCCGTGATCACGCTGAAGAAGCGCTGCAACGGGACCTCCGCCGGGTACGTCACCGCGCCCAGCACCGCCGCGGGCCGCAAGGGCATCCTGATCGCGAACTCCACGGTGAGCGGCGACGTCTCCGACCGCAGCTTCTACCTCGGGCGGCCCTGGCACGCCGGCGGCGACGCCACCCTCGACCCGCAGACCACCGTCCGCGACAGCACGCTGAGCGCCGCCGTGAAGTCCGCGCCCTGGACGGACATGAGCGGCGACGCCCAGGCCGCCGGCCAGGAGATCGCCGACTGGCTGGGCGGCTGGACGCCCGCCTCTTCCTGACGGCGGGGGCCCGCTACCGCCTGAGGATCAGTGTGTCGTCGGCCGTGCCCGCCGGCGTGTCCGGTCCGGCCGCGGTTTCGGGCAGGGGGCCGGCGAGCCGGGCGTAGACGCCGCCGTACGCCAGCAGTTCCGTGTGCGTCCCCACCTCGACCAGGCGGCCGTGGTCGAGGACCAGGACGCGGTCCGCGTCGGGGGCGAGGCTCAGGTCGTGGGTGATCATGATGGTGGTGCGCCCCGCCATCAGCCGGCGCAGCGGACGCACCACCTGGCGGGCGGCCACCGCGTCCAGGCCCGCCGTGGGCTCGTCCAGGACGAGCACCGGGGCGGCACGGAGCATCGCGCGGGCGATGGCGATGCGCTGGAGCTGGCCGCCGGACAGGGCGGAGGTGGCGGGGGCGAGGCGGGTGTCGTAGCCGTCGGGCAGCGCGGTGATGAAGTCGTGCGCCGCCGCGTCCCGGGCCGCCCGCTCGATCTCGGTGTCACTCGCGCCGGGCCGGCCGCAGCCGATGTTCTCGCGGACGGTGCCGCTGAGGATCAGCGTCTGCTGCGGCAGCAGGGCGATCTGCTCGCGCAGGAAGTTCAGGGGCACGTCGGTGAGCGGGACGCCGTCCAGCCGGACGACACCGGCCGAGGGGTCGTGGAAGCGGGTGAGCAGCCCCGCGAGGGTGGACTTCCCGGCGCCGCTCGGGCCGGTGACGAGGACCAGTTCGCCCGGTCCGGCGGTGCAGCTGATGTCCCGCAGGGCGGGGCGGGAGGCGTCCGGGTGGCGGAAGGAGACGCCGTCGAAGCCGATCCGGCCGCGCACCGGCCAGGCGGCCACCGGGCGGTCGGGGTCGGTGACGGCCGGCTCGGCGTCCAGGATCTCCCCGATGCGCCGCGCGCCCGCGGTGGCCGCGGTCACCGTCAGACCGAGCCCGCCCAGACTGCGGACCGGCGGATACAGATAGCCGAGGAAGGCGGCGAAGGCCAGGAGCTGACCGAGGCTCATCCGGCCCGCCGAGATCTCCCACGCCCCGAGCCCGATCACCGCCAGCACGCACAGCGTCTCGACGACCTCCACGAACTGCTCGTACAGCTCGCTCAGCCGGGCCCCGCGCACACTGGCCCGCAGCCAGGCGCGGGCCTCGTGGTCGAGCCGCCGTGCCTCGTCCCGCTGCCGGTTGTAGGCCTGGGTGAGCACGATGTTGCCCAGTGACTCCGCCACCACGGCGGTGATGGCGCCGTCGGCGGTCCGCTCGTCCCGGGACGCCTGCTGGATCCGGCCGGAGAAGCGGCGGGCGGCGAGCAGGAACAGGGGCGCGAGGACGAAGGTGGCCAGCGCCAGGTCCCAGCGCAGCCACAGGGCGGCACAGGCGTAGAAGACGGCGGAGAAACCGGCCGAGACGGCGCCCACGATCCCGGAGACCACGAGCTGCTCGATGGACTCGACGTCTCCGGTGAGCCGTTCGACGAGGTCGCCCTGCCGGTGCCGCTGGAAGAAGTGCGGGGGCAGGTCCTGCACGTGCCGGAAGACGGCCGCGCGCAGCCGCAGTACGAATCTCTCGGCGGTCCAGGTGGCCAGCGAGTTGCCGAGGTAACCGGCGAGCGCGGCGAGCACGGCCACGCCCAGCCAGGCGCCGGCCGGCCCCCAGAAGGCGGCGAGCGAGCCGGCCTTCAGGGCGTGGTCCGTCAGCCGGGCGAACAGCAGGATCGCGGCTGTCTCGGCGAGCGCGGCGACGACCACGCAGACCACGATCAGCGCCAGCCACCCGCGGTCGCCGCGGGTCAGCGGCCAGAACCGGTGGAAGGCCTCGCGGGCTTCCCTCGACATCGTCGACTCCCTCTTCCAGAACCGCGTCCGGGCACGGCCGAGGCGGGGCCACCGTCCGACCACGCGGTTTTCGGTGGCCCCGCCTCAACGGGTTCCTGTGTACTGAACCCAGCTTTTTCACCGGCTGGACTCAGCTTGCTTTTACCGCCGGATCACACCGGCATTCACAAGGCCCTTACTTGTGGCCGACCGGGCGCTTCAAAGCGGGCTTCTTCGGGCCCTTCTTCTGGTGCACCGACTGCGGGGCGGGCTTGCGGGTCTTCTTCACCGGGGCGATCTTGTGGAAGCTCATGTGCTTCACCTTTCCTGTCGGTTCGGTGTCTCGAGCGCCGTTCGCTTTCGACATGGAAAACATTACGGCAGCCGAAAGCGCGGAAATACCAAATTCGCTGAGACCTCAATGAAATGACCCTGAGATAAATTCTCAGGGTCATTCCGGAACCGATGCAGCATTCACACAGAAATTACGGGACGACAGGCGTCCCGGCGCACGGCGGCTACTGCGTGATCGTGACGCGGTCCGCCTTCGGCGGCGCGATCGGGCCCGTGGCCGAGGAGTTGGCCGTCAGGTACTGCGCCAGCGCGGCCAGGTCGTCGCTGCCGACCAGGTCGTTCGTGCCCTGCCCGAGGGTGGGGAAGCCGTCGCCGCCGCCCGCCAGGAAGCTGTTGGTGGCGACGCGGTAGGTGGCCGCCGGGTCGATGGCGGCGCCGTTCAGCCGGATGGAGTCGGTGACCACGCGGTCCGCCCCGGACTTGGTCATGTCGAGCGTGTAGGTGAGTCCGGCCGACGGCTGGAGGATCTTCGGGGCCGCCGCGTTGGGGCCGCTCACCTGCTCCTTCAGCACCTGGATCAGCTGGGCGCCGGTGAAGTCCTGGAGGTTCACGGTGTTGGCGAAGGGCTGGACGGTGAAGCCCTCGGCGTAGGTGACGACCCCGTCGCCCTCGGCGCCCTTGGCCGCGTAGGTCAGGCCCGCTCGCACGCCGCCCGGGTTCATCAGGGCGAGGCTGGTCTTCGGGTCCAGCTGCTTGCCGTGGGCGAGTTGCGCGTCGGCGATGAGGTCGCCCATGGGGGACTCGGTGCCGGTGTTGTTGATGTCACCGGAGATGTAGCCGATGGGCCGGTTGCCGATCGGGGCGGCCAGGGTGTTCCACTTCGAGATCAGACCGGTCATGTCCGCCGCCTTGGGGACGTCCCGGGAGACCACGTGGTTCGCGGACTTCACGGCCGTGCGCACGATGTCGCCGGTGCGGTGGTCGTAGGTGAGCGTGGTGTCCGTGTACAGACGGCCGAAGGAGGACGCCGAGGTGACCATGCGGGGCCGGCCCGACGGGTCGGGGATCGTGCAGACGTAGGCGTTGTGGGTGTGGCCGGTGACGAGCGCGTCGACGGCCGGCGTGACGTTCTTGGCGATGTCCACGATCGGGCCGGAGATGCCCGAGCCCGCGCCCGCGGAGTCGCAGTCGTAGTTGTAGGAGCCGGAGGCCGGGAAGCCGCCCTCGTGGATCAGGGCCACGATCGACTGGACACCCTGGCGCTGGAGCACCTTGGCGTACTTGTTGATCGTCTCGGTCTCGTCCTTGAACTTCAGGCCCTTGACGCCGTCGGCGGAGACGATGTCCGGGGTCCCCTCCAGCGTGACGCCGATGAAGCCGATCTTGACGTCCTTCTTCTTCCAGACCCAGTAGGGCTTGAGGAGCGGACGGTCCGTCCGGTCGTCCAGGACGTTGGCGGTGAGGTACGGGAAGTCGGCGCCCTCGAACTTCTCGCCGCCGTAGCAGCCGTCCGTGGGGTGGCAGCCGCCGTTCTGCAGGCGGGCCAGTTCCCTCGCGCCCTCGTCGAACTCGTGGTTGCCGACCGAGGTGACGTCCAGCTCGAGCTTGTTGAGCGCCTCGATGGTCGGCTCGTCGTGGAAGAGCCCGGACAGCAGCGGGGAGGCGCCGACCATGTCGCCGCCGGCCGCGGTGATGGAGTACGGGTGGCCCTGACGGGCCTGGCGCAGATGGGTGGCGAGGTACTCGGCGCCGCCCGCGTCGATCGTCTTCGTCGTGCCGTCCGGCTGGAGTTCGGTGACCCGGCCGGAGGAGCCGGACGGGGGCTCCAGGTTGCCGTGCAGGTCGTTGAAGGACAGGAGCTGGACATCCTGGTAGCGGCTGGAACGGCCGTGCTCGTGGCCGTCCTTGCCGGTGTGCGCCTGCGCGGGCAGGGCCGCGGCCAGGCCGGCGGCCGTGGCGAGCGCGGCGGTGGTGGCGAGGAGGCCGTAGGTCCTGCGTCTGGTGCGCCGGGGTGCGGCTGACATGAAACCCCCCTGTGGGTCGGCTGGGGCGCGTGGCCCCCGTTCGCCGCGCAGCCTAAGGTCAACGCGCGTAGCGCGACAGGGGGTTCGTGGTTACGTCCTGGTTTCCCTTTGCCGTCCTTCTCCCCTCGCTCCACCGGGACTTCGGTTCTCCGCGGCAGCGGGACCTCGCCCCTCCGCGGTACCGGGACTTCTCCCCTCCGCGGTGCCGGGACTTCTCCCCTCCGCGGTGCCGGGACTTCGCTCCGGCGGCCCCGTACCCTCGTACGCATGAGCAGCGACGACTCCGTACGGCCGGTCCCCTCCCGTTCCCTCGAGACCCGCTCCGCGCTCGACCCGGACCAGGCCGAGGCCGTGCTCGGACTGCTCGCCGAGGCCGCCCGCGTCGACGGGCAGCAGCCGGTGTCCGAGCAGGGCCGGCTGCAGCTCAGCGGGGGCCCGCGCGAGGGCGTCTCGCACCTGCTGCTGACCGCCGGGGGCGAACTGGTCGGGTACGGCCAGCTGGAGGACACCGACCCGGTGGAGGCGCCGGCCGCCGAACTGGTCGTGCACCCGGCGCACCGCGGGCACGGGCACGGCCGGGCGCTGGGCTCGGCGACGCTCGCCGCCTCGGGCAAGCGGCTGCGGGTGTGGGCGCACGGCGGCCACTCCGCCGCCCGTCATCTCGCCCAGGTGCTCGGCCTGACCCTGTTCCGCGAACTGCGCCAGATGCGGCGGCCGTTGACCGACCCGGAGCTGTCCGAGCCGGTGCTGCCGGAGGGCGTGAGCGTGCGGGCCTTCGTGCCCGGCAAGGACGACGCGGCCTGGCTCGCGGTCAACGCGGCCGCCTTCGCGCACCACCCCGAGCAGGGCTCGCTGACCCAGCGCGACCTGGATGACCGCAAGGCCCTGCCGTGGTTCGACCCGGCCGGGTTCTTCCTGGCCGAGCGGCGCGGGGAGCTGGTGGGCTTCCACTGGACCAAGGTGCACGCCGAGGAGGGGCTCGGCGAGGTGTACGTGCTGGGGGTTCGGCCGGGCGAGCAGGGCGGCGGGCTCGGCAAGGCCCTGACCCTGACCGGCCTGCGGCACCTGGCGGCGCAGGGGCTGCCGACGGCCATGCTGTACGTCGACGCCGACAACAAGGCGGCGGTCGCGGTGTACGAGCGGCTGGGCTTCACGACGTACGAGACCGACCTGATGTACCGCACGGAAACCTGACATACCGGGGCGCACGAAGACGCCCGCGCGGACCCCGGGGGTGGCCGGCTTGACGGCCACCCCTCTCTTACACCACCCTTTCACTACTCAATTAGTGAAAGGGTGGTTCAACGCGTGGTCGAATACCGCATCGACCGGCACAGCGGGGTCGCCACCTACGTCCAGATCGTCCAGCAGACCAAACAGGCCCTCCGGCTGGGCCTGCTGCGCCCGGGGGACCGGCTGCCGACGGCCCGCGAGGTCGTCGAGGCCACCGCCATCAACCCCAACACCGTCCTCAAGGCCTACCGCGAGCTGGAGCGGGAGGGCCTGGTCGAGGCGCGGCGCGGACTCGGCACCTTCGTACGGCGCTCACTGGGCGCCGCCCCGGCCGACTCCCCCCTGCGGGCGGAGCTGGAGCAGTGGACGGCGAGGGCCGCCGAGGCGGGCCTGGACCGGGACGACGTGGCGGCCCTCTTCACCGCCGTACTCGACAAGCACTTCCAGGGAGAACGTTCATGAGCGACACGGCTCTGGAGGCCACCGGCCTCGGCAAGCGCTTCGGGCGCAGGGGAGGCTGGGCCCTGCGCGACTGCGGCTTCCGGCTGCCCACCGGGCGGGTGTGCGCCGTCGTCGGGCCCAACGGCGCCGGCAAGTCGACGCTGCTCGCCCTCGCCGCGGGACTGCTCCCTCCCACCGAGGGCCGGCTGACGGTGCTCGGCACCACGCCCGCCGCCGCCCGCGCCCGGGTGGGCTACGTCGCCCAGGACAAGCCGCTGTACCCGCAGCTCACGGTCGCCGAGACGCTGCGCATGGGCGCCGACCTCAACCCCGAGCACTGGGACGCGGAGACCGCCGGCCGGATCGTGGCCGCCGGCCCGCTCGACCCCAAGGCCCGCATACGGTCGCTGTCCGGCGGCCAGCGCACCCGGGTCGCGCTCGCCCTGGCCCTCGGCAAGCGCCCCGAACTGCTGCTCCTGGACGAGCCGATGGCCGACCTCGACCCGCTCGCCCGGCACGAGCTGATGGGCACCCTGATGGCCGAGGCCGCCCAGCACGGCACCACGATCGTGATGTCCTCACACGTGGTGGCCGAGCTGGAGGACTCCTGCGACCACCTGCTGCTGGTCGGCGACGGCCGGGTCCGGCTGGCCGGCGAGATCGACGACCTGCTCGCCGCCCACCTGCGGGTCAGCGGGCCCGCCGGGAAGGCGGGCCTGGACACGCACACCGTGGTCGAGGACCGGGTCACCGGCCGCCAGCGGACCGCGCTGATCCGCCCGGCCGGCCCGCTCGGCGGCGACTGGCACGCCTCGGCGCCCACCCTGGAGGAACTGGTCCTCGCCCACCTGCGCAACCCGCAGGCCCCCGCCCTGACCACCGCACCGGCCGCGACCGAGGAGAGTGCCGCATGACCGCCGCGATCGCCCCGGCCACCGTCCGGGCCCCCGCGGCGCGGCCCCGGACGGCCCGCTGGCTGCTGCGCCTGCACCGCCCCGCGCTCGTCGTCTGGACCGCTCTGGTGGTCCTCGGCGCCGCCCTGCTGCTGTGGCTCGCCGGACCGCTCACCGACGCGGCCGCGGAGGGCTGGCGGCAGTACAACGCCTGCAAGTGGTCCGAGAAGTGCCCCTACGGCCAGGACGCGATCCTGCGCTACAAGGACGTCTACAACTACCTCACGCTGTCCCTCGCCACGCTGCCGTTCCTCGTGGCCGCCTGGGCCGGCGCCGCCCTCACCGGCCGCGAACTGGAGTCCGGCACCGCCCGCCTCGCCTGGACCCAGGGCATCACCCCCGTCCGCTGGCTGGTGACCAGGCTGGCCCTGCCCGCCGCCGCGGTCACCGTGGGCACGAGCCTGCTGGTGTTCCTGCACCACCGGGCCTGGTCGGCCGCCGACGGCCGCGTCGACACCGCCAAGAGCTGGTACGACTTCTGGACCTTCCACACCAACGGCCCCACCACCGTCGCCCTCGCCCTGGCCGCCCTCGCCACCGGCGCCCTCACCGGCCTGGCCCTGGGCCGTGCCCTGCCCGCGCTCGCCGTCTCCGTCGTCCTCACCGCCGGAGTCTGGGGTCTGGCGCAGTGGCTCATGCCACGCCTGTGGCCGGCCGTCACCCGCGTGACCGGCCTCGAAGACGGCTACGCCGCCCCCTACTCCGGCGTGGAGGTCGCCAAGGGCCTGGTCACCCGCGGCGGCGGGCACATCCCCGAACCCGAGTGCTACGCGGCCACCACGGAAGGATGCGCGCGGGAGTTCCGTGAGCACGGCGCCGTCGGCTGGTTCCACACCTACCACCCCGCCTCCCACTACTGGCCGCTCCAGCTCACCACCGGCGCCTTCGTGCTGGCCCTGGCCGCCCTGGCCACCCTGGCCGCGTTCGGCGTGCTCAGGCGCCTGTCCGGGTCGCCGGGGGCCGGACGGGGGGCCGCCGCGTGAGCGCCGCCCTCCAGGGCCTGCCCCGCACCGTGCTGCGGCTGCACCGCACCGCCCTGCTCGTGTGGACCGCCACCGTCACCGCCCTGACCGGCTGGCTGGTGTGGCTGAACGAGGTCACCGCCCGCTCCGTCATGGACTCCCTGGCCCGGTGCCGCGGCACCGATCTGTGCCGTGACGTCTTCGCCGGCTTCGGCTACAGCGAACCGACCGGCTGGATCGGCACCCTCGTCTGCCACAGCTTCCTCGCCGTGGCCGCGTTCGCGGGCGGCGCCCTGATCGGCCGGGAACTGGAGTCCGGCACCGCCCGCCTCGCCTGGACCCAGGGCGTCACGCCCACCCGCTGGCTGACCGCCAAGCTCGCCCTGCCGGCCCTGGCCGTCACGGCCGGCGGCACCGTCCTGACGCTGATGTACCGCTGGGGCTGGGGCGCCCACCGCCCGCTCATGGACGACCACTGGTCCACCGGCGACGTCTTCGTCGCCCGCGGCCCGCTCACCGTCGCGTACGGCCTGTGCGCACTGGCCGTCGGCACCCTCGCGGCGCTGCTGCTGCGCCGGGCCCTGGCCGCGCTGGGCGCCGCCGTCGGCACGATGTGGCTGGTCAACCTGCTGCTCACCCAGTGCCGCGCGGACCTGTGGCCGGCGCTCACCCGCACCTCCCCGAAACCGGTCACGCTGCCGGCCGGCGCCTGGCAGGTGACCCGGGGACGGAACGCCGGCGGCGATTTCGCCGTCTACCACCCCGCGTCCCACTTCTGGCCCCTGCACCTGGTGGAGACGGGCGTCGTGCTGGCCCTGACCATGCTGGTGACGACGGCCGCCTTCCTGGTGCTGCGCCGCCGGGCCGCCTGAGCCGACACCCGGGTGTGCGTCCCTTCCACGGGGGGAGGGACGCACACCCGGGGGCCGCCCCTCGATATCCGGGACGTCATGTCTCCGTAACCATCGATTCAGACTGGCTTGCGACGCTCGGCCAATGAAGCCCGCCGTGCCAGAGCCTTCGCCGCCCCCCGAGGGCCCCGCGGGGAACGGGGCCGTGACGCTCCCGCCCGCACGTTCCGACGCGCCTGTCTCGCGCGTGGCGCGGAAGAATGGTGTCATGAGTCAGCAAGACACCCAGGCAGAGGCCCAGCACACGCAGCCCTCCGTGGGCTCCATCGCCGCGCACCGGCCCCATACCGTCGCCGCGACCGTTTCCGACCTGGAACCCGACCTCGACGCCGACCTCGACGCCTACGAAGAGGCGCAGGGCGACGGGGCTCCGCTGCCCCAGGGTCGTTTCCTCGACCGGGAGCGCAGCTGGCTCGCCTTCAACGAGCGCGTCCTGGAACTGGCCGAGGACCCGGACACGCCCCTGCTGGAGCGCGCCAACTTCCTGGCGATCTTCGCCAGCAACCTGGACGAGTTCTTCATGGTCCGGGTGGCCGGCCTGAAGCGCCGCATCGCCACCGGCGTCGCCACCCGCTCCGCGTCCGGCCTCCAGCCGCGCGAGGTGCTGGAGATGATCTGGGCCCGCTCGCGCGAGCTGATGGCCCGGCACGCCGCCTGCTACCACGAGGACGTGGCCCCCGCGCTCGCCGACGAGGGCATCCACCTGGTCCGCTGGAACGAACTGGCCGAGAAGGAGCAGGCACGCCTCTTCACGCTCTTCCGGCACCAGATCTTCCCCGTGCTGACCCCGCTGGCCGTCGACCCGGCGCACCCGTTCCCGTACATCTCCGGCCTGTCCCTGAACCTGGCCGTCGTCGTGCGCAACCCGGTCAGCGGCCACAAGCACTTCGCGCGCGTGAAGGTGCCGCCGCTGCTGTCCCGCTTCCTGGAGGCCGCGCCGGGCCGCTACGTCCCGCTCGAGGACGTCATCGCCGCGCACCTGGAGGAGCTGTTCCCGGGCATGGAGGTGCTGGAGCACCACGCCTTCCGGCTCACCCGCAACGAGGACCTCGAGGTCGAGGAGGACGACGCCGAGAACCTGCTCCAGGCGCTGGAGAAGGAGCTCATGCGGCGCCGCTTCGGACCGCCGGTGCGCCTCGAGGTCGAGGAGTCCATCGACCGCGAGGTGCTGGACCTGCTGGTCCGCGAGCTGAAGATCTCCGAGGCCGAGGTGTACCCGCTGCCCGGCCCGCTGGACCTCACCGGTCTCTTCCGCATCGCCTCCCTGGACCGGCTCGAACTCAAGTACCCGAAGTTCGTGGCCGGCACCAACCGTGACCTCGCCGAGGTGGAGTCGGCGTCAGCGCCGGACATCTTCGCCGCCCTGCGCACCCGTGACGTGCTGCTGCACCACCCGTACGACTCCTTCTCCACCTCCGTGCAGGCCTTCCTGGAGCAGGCGGCCGGCGACCCGGACGTGCTGGCGATCAAGCAGACCCTGTACCGCACCTCCGGCGACTCCCCGATAGTCGACGCGCTCATCGACGCCGCCGAGTCCGGCAAGCAGGTCCTCGTGCTGGTCGAGATCAAGGCCCGCTTCGACGAGCACGCCAACATCAAGTGGGCACGCAAGCTGGAGGAGGCCGGCTGCCACGTGGTGTACGGCCTGGTCGGCCTGAAGACGCACTGCAAGCTGTCCCTGGTGGTCCGTCAGGAGGGCGACACCCTCCGCCGCTACAGCCACGTCGGCACCGGCAACTACCACCCGAAGACGGCCCGGCTGTACGAGGACCTCGGCCTGCTCACCGCCGACCCGCAGGTCGGCGCGGACCTCTCCGACCTCTTCAACCGGCTGTCCGGCTACTCCCGCCGGGAGACCTACCGCCGCCTCCTCGTCGCCCCCAAGTCGCTGCGCGACGGTTTGATAGCGCGCATCGACAAGGAGGTCCAGCACCACCGGGCCGGCCGCCCCGCCTTCGTACGCATCAAGGTCAACTCGATGGTCGACGAGGCGGTCGTCGACGCGCTCTACCGCGCCTCCCAGGCCGGCGTGCCGGTGGACGTGTGGGTCCGCGGCATCTGCGCCGTCCGCCCCGGCGTCGCGGGCCTGTCGGAGAACATCCGGGTCCGCTCCATCCTCGGCCGCTTCCTCGAGCACTCCCGGGTGTTCGCCTTCGGCAACGGCGGCGAACCCGAGGTGTGGATCGGCAGCGCCGACATGATGCACCGCAACCTCGACCGCCGGATCGAGGCCCTGGTCCGGGTCACCGACCCCGGCCACCGGGCGGCCCTGAACAGGCTGCTCGACACCGGCATGTCCGACACCACCGCCTCCTGGCACCTCGGCCCCGACGGCGAGTGGACCCGGCACGCGACCGACGCGGACGGACAGCCACTGCGCAACGTCCAGGAGATGCTCATAGACGCCCGGAGGCGCCGGCGTGGCACAGCGACACCTTGACCCGACGGACCCCACGGCCCAGGCGGTGACCGGGGAGGCCCTCGCGGGCTACCTCCGCGCCCGGGCCACGGAGTTCCTCCGCGCGCTGCGCACGCACCGGGAGACCGGCGGTGTCACCGCGGGCGGCGCGGAGGAGTCCGTCGACGCGGCGCTGCTGCTGCGCCGCTCGGCCCGCCGCATCAGCGCCAGCCTGCACACCTTCCGCCCGCTGCTCGACCCGGACTGGTCCGAGGAGCTGCGCCCGGAACTGGCCTGGCTGTCGGGCACCCTGAAACTGGAGCACGCCTACGAGGCCCGGCTGGAACGGCTGCTGCAGGCCCTGAACCGGCTCTCGGGCACCGCGGCGCTGCCGGCCCAGCCCGTGGCCGCGGTGGCCGCCGGCGCCCTGCCCGACGGGGCCGGCGCGGCCGCGGGCGGTCGCGGCGCCGGGACGGCACCCGTCCCGCTGAACGCGCCGCCCCACACCGGCGGCCCCGCCCGGCAGGCACCCGCCCCGGAACGCGGCAACCTGACGGTCGGCGCGGCCAAGGCGGGGGCCCTGCTGGAGCGCCAGCTCACCCTCGCCCGGACCCGGGCCCACTCCACGGCCCTGCAGGCCCTCGGCTCCTCCCGCTTCCACGCGGTCGCCGACAAAGTGGCCTTACTGGCGAGCGAGGTCCCGCTCACCCCCGACGCGCCCGGCACCGCGCTGCACCCCCTCGCCGCCGCGGCCGGGGAACGCCTCACCCAGGCCGTCGCCGCGCTCCCGCTGCTCACCGCCGGCCACCCCTACAACGCGGAGGCCCTGGTCCACGGCCTGTCCCCGGACCCGTCCCCGCACCCCCAGGACGGCCCCTGGCACCAGGTCCGCCTGCTCCTGCGCCTGCACCGCTACGCCCGCGAGGTGCTGCACGGCGCCAACTCCCCCGCCGACGCGAGGCTGCTGACGGCCGGCCAGTCGCTGAACCGGCACCGGGACGCCTCGGAGGCGGCGGCCGCGGCGGCCCAGGCGGCCCGCACCCCCCGCATCACCCCGGCGACGGCGTACGCCCTCGGCGTGCTCCACGCCGACCAGCGGCACGAGGTGGAGGCGGCCAGGTTCGCCTTCCAGCAGGCCTGGCAGAGGCAGCCGGTCGGCGCGTCCTGAACCCCCGCGAGGAGGCGGTGTGAACGACACCACGGTCCAGGCGGCCGGCTGCGTCCTGTGGCGCCGCTCGCCGGCGGCCGGCGGTCTGGAACTCTGCCTGGTCCACCGGCCCAAGTACGACGACTGGTCCCACCCGAAGGGCAAGCTGAAGCGGGGCGAGGACGCGCTCACGGGCGCCCTGCGCGAGGTCGCGGAGGAGACCGGGTACACGGCCGAGCCCGGGTCCGAGCTGCCGACCCTGAGCTATCTGGCCAACGGCCGTCCCAAAAGAGTGCGTTACTGGGCGGCCGAGGCCACCGCGGGAGCCTTCGCGCCGAACGACGAGGTGGACCGGATCCTGTGGCTCTCCCCCGCACAGGCCCGCCACCGGCTGACCCAGCCCCGCGACCGCGACCTCGTCGACGCCCTCACCCGGCGCTTCGAGCACCGCTGACGGGGCAGGCCGGGAGGGGACGGCCGAGAAGGCCGGGACCGCCGGGACGGCCGCTTCACTCCGCCTCCGCGTGTGCCTGGGCGTCCGCTCTGGCGAGGCTGCGGGCCCGGCGGGCCGGGCCGCGCCAGCCGCAGCTGCAGCGGGCCACGCAGAAGCGGCCCTGCTCGGTCGTCGTCGTGAGGTGTTCCTGCCCCTGCCGGGCTCGCCCCGGCCCGTCCTGCTGCACCACGGTGACAACGGTACGGCAGCGCGTGACGGTGCTCCCTACCGGTCGTTAACCGGGAAGACAGGGGGCCCGTGACGGACCTACCGGCTGGGGGTTTCACGCGATGGATCGGCGGCAGTACAGGCGAGCGGGAAGGACCGCCCTCGCGGTCGGAGTCATGCTCGGACTAGGGGCGGCCGCCACCGGGTGCACCGGTGACCGGGCCGCCGCCGAGGGTGCGCACGGCGCCGGCGGTGACCCGGTGGCCGTGCTGCGGCGGGCCGCCGACACCCTGCGCGACACGGGCAGCTCCAAGGCCACCACGTCCATGGAGATGGCGACCGGCGGCACCCGGGTCACCATCCGCGGCCGGGGCGGCTACGACTTCCGGCGCCGGCTCGGAGAGCTGACCGTGGTGCTCCCGGAGGACCCGGCGGGCACCTCCGAGCACCGGCCCATCACCGAGCTCCTCGCACCCGGTGCCCTGTTCATGAAGAACCGGGGCGCGGGCGTGCCCGCCGACAAGTGGGTACGGGTGGAGACCGCGGGCCTGTCCGACGGCAACCTCGTCACCGGCGGCGCCACCGACCCGTACGCGGCGGCGGAGGTGCTGCGCGGGACGCGCACGGCGACGTACGAGGGGAAGACCGAGCTGGACGGGACCCCGGTGCGGCACTACCGGGGCACGGCCGACCTGTCCCGCGCGTCGGCGAACGCCTCGGCGGACAACCGGGCGTCCCTGGCCGCGGCCGCGAAGGGGTTCGCCACGGCGGAGGTGCCGTTCGACGTCTACCTGGACGACCAGGGTCGCATCCGCAAGCTGCGCCAGCGCTTCAGCTTCGTCAACGGCCTCGAGAAGACGCCGGTGGCGGTCGCCTCGACCACGCTGCTGTTCGGGTTCGGCACCCCCGTCGACGTGCGGCTGCCCAGCCCGGCGGACATCTACGCGGGCCGTATCGCCGAGAGCGGGGCCGGCGGGAGCGCGGGCGCCGGGGGCGAGATCCAGTCAGGGCACTAGTCAGTGACGCACCTGCCGAACTAGCCCGTCCGTGCCATGCGCGGTGTGTGGAGCGCTGCCTACTCTAGGAAGTCGGTGACGGCAGAGACGAGGTGACGCACGTGGCTCCGCTCGGCGGTACGGCAGTTCAGGACCACGTGGCCCTCGACGAGATCGAACTGTGCGGAGAGCTGATCATCGCCGCCTCGGCCGCCGAGGACCGGCTGAGCCTGGAGAGCATCGACGCGGTGCTGCGGGTGGCCGAGGAGCGGAAACCCGCCGATCGCCACCGGAGCCGGGACCGGCTCTGAGACCTGCGGCGGGCCCGGCTCAGGTGCGCAGCAGCCGGCCGATCGCCTTCGTCGCCTCGTCCACCTTGGCCTCGATCTCGTCGCCGCCCTTGACGGCCGCGTCCGCCACACAGTGCCGCAGGTGCTCCTCCAGCAGTTGCAGGGCGAAGGACTGCAGGGCCTTGGTGGAGGCGGACACCTGGGTGAGTATGTCGATGCAGTACGTGTCCTCGTCGACCATGCGCTGCAGGCCGCGGATCTGGCCCTCGATGCGGCGCAGCCGCTTGAGGTGCTCGTCCTTCTGCTTGTGGTAGCCGTGCGTGGCGCCGGCCTCGGTCGTCGTCATCACGGGCCTCCATGTCGGGACGTGCTGCGGATACATACCCCTACTGGGTATATGGTAACGAATTTCGCGGGGTAGAGGGCCCTTGGTACGCCCCCGTGCTGATCGATCCGAACGATGGGCGACACTGGGAGACGGCCCGATAGCCGTGGCCGGATGTTGCGCCTAGCATCAGCCTGACCGAAACCGAAGCACCTAGAGGACCCCAAGTGCGCTTTCGTCTGACCCCCAGGGAGACGAGCTTCTACGACATGTTCGCCGCGTCCGCGGACAACATCGTCACCGGCTCGAAGCTCCTGATGGAACTGCTCGGGGCGGACGCTTCCGCCCGGGCCGAGATCGCAGAGCGTATGCGGGCCGCGGAACACGCAGGTGACGACGCCACGCACGCGATCTTCCACCAGCTGAACTCCTCGTTCATCACGCCCTTCGACCGTGAGGACATCTACACCCTCGCCGGGTCCCTGGACGACATCATGGACTTCATGGAGGAGGCCGTCGACCTGGTCGTCCTCTACAACGTCGAGGAACTGCCGAAGGGCGTCGAGCAGCAGATCGAGGTGCTGGCCAGGGCGGCCGAGCTGACCGCGGAGGCGATGCCGAACCTCCGCACGATGGACAACCTCACCGAGTACTGGATCGAGGTCAACCGGCTCGAGAACCAGGCCGACCAGATCCACCGCAAGCTGCTGGCCCACCTCTTCAACGGCAAGTACGACGCCATCGAGGTGCTGAAGCTGAAGCAGATCGTGGATGTGCTCGAGGAGGCGGCGGACGCGTTCGAGCACGTGGCGAACACGGTGGAGACCATCGCCGTCAAGGAGTCCTGAGGCGTCGATGGACACCTTCGCCCTGATCGTGACCGTCGCGGTCGCGCTCTTCTTCACGTACACGAACGGCTTCCACGACTCCGCGAACGCGATCGCGACCTCGGTCTCGACGCGCGCGCTGACCCCGCGGGCGGCGCTCGCCATGGCCGCGGTGATGAACCTCGCCGGTGCCTTCCTCGGCTCCGGGGTCGCCAAGACCGTCAGCGAGGGCCTGATCGAGACACCGCAGGGCTCCAAGGGGATGGCCATCCTCTTCGCGGCCCTGGTCGGCGCCATCGTCTGGAACCTGCTGACCTGGTACTTCGGCCTGCCCTCGTCGTCCTCGCACGCCCTCTTCGGCGGCATGGTGGGCGCGGCCCTCGCGGGCGGCACCGAGGTGCTCTGGAACGGCGTCCTGGACAAGGTCGTCATCCCGATGTTCCTCTCGCCGGTCGTCGGCCTGATCGTCGGCTACCTGGTGATGACGGCCATCCTGTGGCTGTTCCGCCGGTCCAACCCGCACAAGGCCAAGCGGGGCTTCCGTATAGCGCAGACGGTGTCGGCGGCCGCGATGGCACTCGGGCACGGTCTGCAGGACGCCCAGAAGACCATGGGTGTCGTGGTGCTGGCCCTGGTCATCTCGGGCCACGAGACCTTCGGCGACCCGATCCCGGTCTGGGTCAAGATCGTCTGCGCCGTGATGCTGTCCCTGGGCACGTACGCCGGCGGCTGGCGGATCATGCGCACGCTCGGCCGCAAGATCATCGAGCTCGACCCGCCGCAGGGGTTCGCGGCCGAGGCGACGGGCGCGTCGATCATGTTCACCACGGCGTTCCTCTTCAAGGCGCCGATCTCCACCACCCATGTCATCACCTCGGCGATCATGGGCGTGGGCGCGACGAAGCGGGTGAACGCGGTGCGCTGGGGCGTGGCCAAGAACATCGTCCTGGGCTGGTTCATCACCATGCCGGCGGCGGCCCTGGTCGCCGCGGCGGCCTTCGGGATCGTGAACCTGACCGTCCTCTAGCGGGCCGGACAGCCCTGCGGACGCGACTGGGCCCGCCCCCGGGATTCCGGGGGCGGGCCCTTTTGCGTCCTCGCGGTGGCACCGCCATGCAGCACCGCGAGGGGATCTGGATTACCCGAAGCGCCCGGAGATGTAGTCCTCCGTGGCCTGTACCGACGGGTTGGAGAAGATCCGCTCGGTGTCGTCGATCTCGATCAGCCGTCCGGGCTGGCCGACCGCCGCCAGGTTGAAGAACGCCGTACGGTCCGACACCCGGGCCGCCTGCTGCATGTTGTGCGTCACGATGACGATCGTGAAGCGCTCCTTCAGCTCACCGATCAGGTCCTCGATGGCGAGCGTGGAGATCGGGTCCAGGGCCGAGCACGGCTCGTCCATCAGCAGCACCTTCGGCTCCACGGCGATCGCCCGCGCGATGCAGAGCCGCTGCTGCTGGCCGCCGGACAGGCCGGAGCCGGGCTTGTTCAGCCGGTCCTTGACCTCGTTCCAGAGGTTCGCGCCCTTCAGCGACTTCTCCACGATGTCGCCGAGCTCGGACTTCCTGTAGCTGCCGTTCAGCCGCAGCCCCGCCGCCACGTTGTCGAAGATCGACATCGTCGGGAACGGATTCGGCCGCTGGAACACCATGCCGACCTCGCGCCGCACCGACACCGGGTCGATCCCGGCGCCGTACAGGTCCTCGTCGTCCAGCAGCACCTTGCCCTCGACACGGCCGCCGGACGTCACCTCGTGCATCCGGTTCAGCGTGCGCAGGAACGTCGACTTGCCGCAGCCGGACGGCCCGATGAACGCCGTCACCGAGCGCGGCTCGACCGTCATCGAGATGTCCTCGATCGCCTTGTGGGAGCCGTAGTAAGCGGTGAGTCCGCTCACGTCGATTCGCTTGGCCATAACTACTTCACTTCCAGTAGGTCGCTGAGGGGGTCGCCGCGCGGCGGTAGCCGCAAATCGATGCCTTAGCGACCGGTCTTCGGGGCCTTCCAGCGGGCGATGCCCCGGGCCACCATGTTGAGGATCATCACGAAGGCGATCAGCGTGAGCGAGGCCGCCCACGCGCGGTCGTGCGCCGCGTCGTTGCCCGCGCCGTACTGCTGGTAGATGTACAGCGGCAGCGACGACTGCGCGCCCTCGAAGGGGTTGTTGTTGATGAACGGGTTGCCGAACACCAGCAGCAGCACCGGCGCGGTCTCGCCCGCGATACGGGCGACGGCGAGCATGACGCCGGTGGTGATGCCGCCGATCGAGGTCGGCAGGACCACCTTCAGGATGGTGCGCCACTTGGGCACGCCCAGCGCCAGCGACGCCTCGCGCAGCTCGTTCGGGACGAGCTTGAGCATCTCCTCGGTGGAACGGACCACGACCGGCATCATCAGGATGGCCAGGGCCAGCGAGCCGGCGAAGCCGAAGGGCTGCATCTCGAAGATCAGCATCAGGCTGAGGATGAACAGGCCCGCGACGATCGAGGGGATGCCGGTCATCACGTCGACGAAGAAGGTGACGGACTTGGCGAGCCTGCCGCGCCCGTACTCCACCAGGTAGATCGCGGTGAGGATGCCGATCGGCGCGCCGATCACGGTGGCGAGACCGACCTGCTCCAGGCTGCCGATGATGGCGGCGTAGATGCCGCCGCCCGGCTCGGAATCGGCGACGACCCCCATGGAGTGGGTCAGGAAGTAGAGGTCGAGGACCTTCACACCGCGCACCACGGTCACCCAGATCAGGGAGACCAGCGGGACGACGGCGAGCAGGAAGGCGACCCAGACGAGCGAGGTCGCGACGCGGTCCTTCGCCTGGCGGCGGCCCTCGACGCGGGCGGCGATGCCGAACGTGCCGAGGATGAACAGGATCGCGGCGATCAGGCCCCACTGGACCTTGCTGTCCAGGCCGGCGGCGAGGCCGATGCCCACCGCGACCACGAGGGACCCGGCGGCGATGGCCCAGGGGGACCACTTCGGCAGGCTCGCGCCGCGCAGCGAACTGGCGCGCTTGTCGGCGAGGCTGGCGGTGCTCATGCGTTGGCCCCCGAGTACTCCTTGCGGCGGGCGATGATCGCGCGGGCCGCACCGTTGACCAGCAGGGTGATGACGAACAGGACCAGACCGGAGGCGATCAGCGCGTCACGGCCGTCCTGCGTCGCCTCGCTGAACTTGCTGGCGATGTTCTGGGCGAAGGTGCCGCCGCCCGGGTCGAGCAGGCTGGCCTGGATGTCGAAGGTCGGGGAGAGCACGGTGGCGACGGCCATGGTCTCGCCGAGGGCGCGGCCGAGGCCGAGCATCGAGGCGGAGATCACGCCGGAGCGGCCGAAGGGCAGCACCGACATGCGGATGACCTCCCAGCGCGTGGCGCCGAGGGCCAGCGCGGCCTCCTCGTGCATCTGCGGGACCTGCCGGAAGACCTCACGGCTCACGTTGGTGATGATCGGCAGGATCATGATCGCGAGCAGCAGGCCGACGGTGAACATCGAGCGCGGTGCGCCGCCCTGCCAGTCGAAGACGCCGGTCCAGCCCAGGTACTTGTCCAGCCAGCCGTAGAGGCCGGTCATGTGCGGTACGAGGACCAGCGCGCCCCACAGGCCGTACACGATGGACGGCACGGCGGCGAGCAGGTCGATCACGTACGCGACCGGGCCGGCCAGCCTGCGCGGCGCGTAGTGCGTGATGAACAGCGCGATGGCGACCGAGACCGGGACCGCGATGACCATGGCGACGATCGAGGAGACGACCGTACCGAAGGCCAGCACCGCGATGCCGAACACCGGCGGGGTGAGGTTGGTGTTCCACTCGAAGGTGGTCAGGAAGTTGCCGTGGTCCTTGCTGATCGCGAGCGAGGCGCGGTAGGTGAGGAAGACCGCGATCGCGGCCATGATCACCAGCAGCAGGATGCCCGAGCCACGGGACAGGCCGAGGAAGACGCGGTCACCGGGGCGGGTCGCGCCACGGGCGCTGCGCGCCTGCTCGGTCAGGGTCGGCTCGGGACTTGGGGGAAGTGCGTCGGTTGTGTGCGTCGATATGTCCATCGGGTTCTCCGGTCTGCGGAGCCGCCCCGACGGGCGGCTCGGTGGAGCCGTACGCCCGTCGGGGGGCGGTGCGGCTCCGGGCGGCGGTGCACCGGACGGTGCGGTCCGGCCCCGCGGGGGCCGGACCGCACTCGGGTCAGCTCAGGCCCTCGATGGTGGTGCGGACCTTGGCGATGATCTCGTCGGGGACGGGCGCGTAGTCGATGCCCGAGAGGACCTTCTGGCCGTCCTCGCTGGCGATGTAGCGCAGGAAGGCCTTGGTGGCGGGCAGGCTGTCCGCCTTGTTGCCCTTGTCGCAGACGATCTCGTACGTGACCAGGGTGATCGGGTACGCGCCCTCGGCCTTGGTCTTGTAGTCGAGCTGCAGCGACAGGTCCTTGCCGGTGCCGACGACCTTGGCGGCCGCGATGTCGGCGGTGGCGGACTCGGTGGACGGGGCGACCGGCTTGCTGGCGCCCGTGTCGATGGAGACGGCCTTGATGCCGTCCGAGACGTAGGACAGCTCGAAGTAGCCGATGGCGCCGGAGGTCTGCTTGACCTGCTGGGCCACACCCGCGGACTGCGGAGCGGACTGGCCGCCCTTGGCCTGCCAGGCCTTGCCGCCGGAGTACTTCCAGTTGTCCGGGGTGGTGGCGATCAGGTACTTGGTGAAGTTGTCCGTGGTGCCGGACTCGTCCGAGCGGTGGAACGGCTGGATCTTGAGGTCGGGAAGCTTCGCCGACGGGTTCAGCTTCTTGATCGCCGCGTCGTTCCAGTTGGTGATCTTGCTGTCGAAGATCTTGGCGAGGGTCGGCGCGTCCAGGACCAGGTTGTCCACACCGGGGACGTTGAAGCCGACGGCGATCGGGCCGCCGACCATCGGCAGGTCGATGCCCTGGCCGCCGGAGCAGACCTTCTTGGAGGCGGTGACCTCTTCCGGCTTCAGCGCGGAGTCGGAGCCGGCGAAGGCGACCTGGCCCTGCGTGAACGCGGTGACACCGGCGCCGGAGCCGCCGCCCTTGTAGTTGATCTGCACGCCGCAGGCCTGCGAGAAGCTCTTCACCCAGGCGTCGATCGCGTTCTTCTGCGCGGAGGAGCCGTCGGCGAGGAGCTGGCCCTTGGCGCCGTCGCACTTGATCGAGCTGGCGCTGGTCGACGACGAAGAGCCGTCCGTCGTCTTCTTGCCCGTGTCGTCGGAGCCGCACGCCGTCAGGGCCAGGGCGCCGGAGACGGCGACAGCACCGAGGGAGAGGGCGCGCAGCCGGTTCTTGCGCTGAAGCTTCACTTTCGGGAGTTCCTTCCAGGAGCCGCCGCAGTCGGCGGCGTGCGAAGACATCGAAGGTGCGTGAGCCGCGTTCATGGCCGCCTCGAGCACCGCGTAAGGCCGAAATTAGGCAGAACAGGTGAAGCCGCCGATGGCCGGAAGTGAACGAGGGGTGAACCCCTGCCGTCGGCCCGGTGAGGTCACGGAATGCTCACGGGGAGAGCACGTGGAGGTTCCGACATCCCACTCCCGCGGACACTCCCTCGATGTTCTTCCTCGTGCGACGGGAACCCGTGTGCGCATGGCGTCGTCTCGTTCCAGGAGAGCCGAGGAAGGGCGACGGACATGGAACGGCGTACGTTCATCACGGGTGGCACGGCCGCGCTGGCCACCACCGCGCTGGCCGGCTGCAGTTCCGGCACGGACCCCTCCGCGCGGTCCTCGGCGCGGTCCTCGGCGCGGTCCTTCTCATCGTCCGGTACGGCACTGAAGACCACCAGCCAGGCCGCCGCCGCGAACTGGGCGGCCCTCGCCCGCGACCTGGACGGCCCCCTGGTGCGCCCCGGGGACGCGAGCTGGACGACGGCCCACCAGCTCTACAACACCCGCTTCGACGGCCTGAAACCCGCCGCCGTGGCCTACGTCGCCCACACCGACGACATCCGTACCACGCTGGCGTACGCCAGGGCGCACGGCATACGCGTGTCGATACGCAACGGCGGCCACTCCTACGCGGGCTACTCCTCCGGCGACAACCGTCTCGTCCTCGACGTCTCCCGGCTGAACCGGATCCGGGTGAGCGGCGGGCAGGCGGTGGTAGGCGCCGGCTCCAAACTGATCGACGTGTACCGCGGGCTGGCCGCGAAGGGCGTGACCATACCCGCCGGTTCCTGCCCCACCGTCGGCGTCTCCGGCCTGGTCCTCGGCGGCGGCCACGGAGTCGCCTCCCGCGCCTACGGCCTGACCTGCGACAGCCTCACCCGGGCGACGCTCGTCACCGCCGACGGCACCCAGGTCACGGCCGACGCGCACAACCACTCCGACCTGTTCTGGGCGCTGCGCGGCGCGGGCAACGGCAACTTCGGCGTCGTCACCGAGCTGCACTTCAAGACCCATCCGGCGCCGCAGGCGGTGACGGCGTACATGACGTGGCCCTGGTCCAAGGCGGCCGCGGTCGTCAAGGCCTGGCAGGAGTGGGGCCCCTCCCAGCCGGACGAGATCTGGTCCTCCCTGCACCTGGCCTGCTCACCGGGCCGCACCCCCACCGTCTCGGTGGCCTGCTTCTCCCTCGGCACCTACGGCGAGCTGCAGAACGCCGTGGACCGCCTGGCCCACAAGGCCGGCGCGAACGCCTCCTCCGTCTCGCTGCGCCGCCGGGGCTACGAGGAGGCCATGGAGATCTACGCCGGCTGCTCCTCCTTCTCCTCCGACGCCCAGTGCCACCTGCCCGGCTCCACCCCGGGCCGCTCCTCCCAGGGCAGGCTGGGCCGCGAGACCTACGCGGCCCGCTCCGACTTCTTCGACCGCTCGCTGTCCGCCGCGGGCATCCAGACCCTGCTCAGGCAGATCGGCTCCGTCCGCGGCGGCGCGGGCAGCATCGCGTTCACCGCGCTCGGCGGCGCGGTCAACCGGGTCTCCCCCACGGCGACGGCCTTCGTCCACCGCCGCTCCCGGATGCTGGCGCAGTACATCGCCTCCTGGAGCGCGGGCGCCTCCGGCGGCACGGCGCAGTCGTGGCTGACGTCGGCTCACACGGCCATGGCGCCCCACGCCTCCGGCGCGGCCTACCAGAACTACACGGACCCCACCTTGAAGAACTGGCGCAAGGCCTACTACGGGGACGCGGCGACACGGCTGAGCACCGTGAAGAAGCAGTACGACCCGGACCGCTTCTTCTCCTACGCGCAGGGGCTGTAAAGGACCGCGTACCGTCGCCGGCCGCGTGGAAGCATCCCGACGGGAAGACTGTGCGGGACGGCCGGCTCGGGACCGGCGGCCTGGGAGGGGATCGTGGAGAAGGTCTTCGACAGCGAGGACTTTCCCGCGCGGGACGCTCTTGCCGCGTGGGCCGAGGTCACTCGCCACGCGGTGATGCCCACGGCCTTCCGGCTGGTGGACATCGACACCTTCGACGGCTGGTTCAAGACGATGCCGCTGGGCCCGGCGCAGGTCTCGGCCATGTCGTACTCGTCGTTCTGCACCCTGCGGACACCACACCTGATCCGCGCGTCCGACCCGGAGTGCCTGCAGATCGCGCTTCCCCGCTCCGGCTCCCACGTGCTCGAACAGAACCGGTGCCAGGTCCCGGCCGGACCGGGACAGTTACTGGTCTTCGACAGCTCGCGCCCCTTCCAGGGCTACGCCGACGGCGAGGCCCTGCTCATCCAGCTCCCCCGCGCGCTGCTTCCCCTGCCTGCCCACCGCGTCGAGCGGCTCATGACCCGGGCCCTCCCCGGCGACGAGGGGATCGGACGGCTGCTGGCGACGTTCCTGACCCACCTGGCGGAGGGCGACACCGGCTGCACCCCCAGGACGCCGCACGGCTCGGGACCGTCGGCCTCGACCTGGTCACCGTCGTCCTCGCCCATCACCTGGACCGCGAGAGCGATGTCCCGGCCGACACCCGGCAGCGGGCCCTGTTCCTGCGCGTCACCTCGTTCGTCCAGCGTCACCTGGGCGACCCCGCGCTCAGCACGGACGGCATCGCCGCGGCCCACCACATGTCGGTCCGCTCGCTGCACCGGCTGTTCCAGCGGCACGGCGTGAGCGTCCGGTCCTGGATACGCGCCCAGCGCTTGGAGCGCTGCCGCCGGGACCTGGCCGATCCGATGAAGTGTCACCTGTCCATCGCCGCCGTCGCGAACCGGTGGGGATTCCCCCGCCCCGCCGACTTCACCCGCGCCTTCCGCACCCTGCACGGCATCACGCCCAGCGACTACCGCGACCGGGCGCACTCCCGCCGGCCGGACAGCGGCCCGCCCGGGCGGCCGGGGGCCGGGACGACGACGCCCCGGCCCCCGGACCACCACGGTTGAGGAAGCCTGCTCCGCCGCTCAGGACCGCTTCCAGAGCTGGGTGCTTCCCGTAGTCGAATTGCAGGTGCCCTGGACGACCGGGGTCCCCTTCGCCGTCGAGTTGCCGCGTGTCCCGACGCACTTCCGCGACTTGGCGTTGACGATCAGATAGATGCTCCCGCGGATGTAGTGCACCCGCCACAGCTGCGAGTGGTCCCTCGTGCTCGTGCACCCGCCCCAGGCCAGCGCAGCACCGCCGGCGGTGGACGAACCCGCGACACCCAGGCACTTGCCGTTGAGGGGGCTCCTCAACTTCACGTACTTCACGCCGCCGACGTTGGTCGCCGCGTACGACTTCCAGTAGGTGCGCGCGCCGCAGTCCATCAGGTTGACGGTGCTCTGGCTGGAGTGCATGCCCAGGCAGTAGCCGGAGCGGTAGTTCTTGTGCCGAAACGCGGAGGCGGCCTCGGCCTGACTGGTCGACGTCAGCGTCAGGACCGCCGCCGTCAGGGCGGCCGCTACGGGCAGGGCGTGCCGTTTGCTCATCTGGTTCCCCCAGGTTCGTCCGCTGGTGCTGTTCCGGCAACCGATCGTCGCCGGGCGCACCACGGAACGCCTTAGCAGAGAGTGCCAGGGCCTACGCCCGGAGTGCCGGCTGGCGACCGGCGACGCGCGGTACCGGTCACGCCGCGAGATCCCGCTCCTGGGACTTCAGCGAGTCACGGGAACCGGGAAGCAGGGCATTGCGCTGCTCCTCCGCGGACCGGCTCCGTACGATCCAACCCGCCCGCGGCGACCGCTCGACCGCCTTCATCAGCGGCGTCAGCAGCGCCATGGCCAGGGGTGACAGCAGCAGCGCGACCGCCGTGCCCAGCGCGAATCCGCCGACGACGTCCGTCGGGTAGTGCACGCCCATGTAGACCCGGCAGAACCCCTCCAGCAGCGCCAACCCGATGCCGGCCAGGCCGAAGCGGCGGTTGGCCACGAACAGCCCGACCCCGAGCGCCATGGTGATCGTCGCGTGGTCGCTGACGAAGGAGAAGTCCGTCTTCCCGGAGACGAGGACGTCCAGCCCCCGATGGTCCACGAAGGGCCGCGGCCGCTCGACGAACCCCCGTATCGGCACGTTCACCAGAACCGCGATGCCGGCCGCCAACGGGGCCCACACCAGCGCCGAGACGGAGGAGGCCGCCTCCTCGCCGCCCCGCCGCCGCACGGACCACCAGCACCACAGCACGAGCAGCACCATGGCCACCAGCAGCCCGTACTCACCCACGAACTCCATGACCCGGTCGAACCAGTGCGGCGCGTCCTTGGCCAGGCCATTGATGTCGTACAGCAGGTCGACGTCGGGGTTCGATCCGGATTCGGCGAGTACAGCCATGGTGCTGTGGCCCCTTCGTCGTAGTCCCGGACGCACCTCGTGTGCGTCGCTCCGGCTCCCCGTGGTTCATAGATCCGCATCCGCCGCACTGCCGTACTGACGTCCGCTCGGCTACGTCAACAGGAACGCACGGCCCCCATCAGAACGTTCCACTCTCCACCGAATGATCACGCAGACGTTATCGAAGAGAGACTCATCTCCGCAGCTCAGGGGGCAGGTTCACGCTCGGTTCAGACGTTGGTGGGGAGTGCTTTTGCGCCATCTTCGGTCACCCGGGTGGCGCCGAAATAGTCGGGGGTGTCGATCGGGTCGAACCGGATCACGGCCCCCGTCCTCGGCGCGTCGATCATGTAGCCGCCGCCGACGTAGACACCCACGTGCCGGATGGCCCGCGAGTCGGTGAGGTCGTCGGAGAAGAAGACCAGGTCGCCCGGCATCAGCTCGTCCCGCGAGGGGTGCGGACCGGCGTTGTACTGGTCGTTGGCGACCCGGGGCAGGGTGATGCCGACCTTCTCGTACGCGGCCTTGGTCAGACCCGAGCAGTCGAAGCGTCCTCCCTGGTCGGCGGTGCCGGTGCCGCCCCAGAGATAGGGCGTGCCGAGCTTGCTCTGGGCGAAGGCGATGGCACCCGCGGCCTGCCGGCTCGGGTCGAGCCGGGCGACCGGCGCGGCGAAGCTCTCCTCCAGGCTGCGGATCCGCTTGACGTAGTTCTGCGTCTCGCTGATGGCCGGTACCCCGCCCGACCTTATGACGCGGTAGGCGCCCGCGTTGTAGGCGGCGAGCATGTTGTCGGAGACGTTCCCGGGAACGTCCTTGACGTACTTGGCGAGTTCGCAGTCGTACGAAGCGGCCGACGGAATCGCGTCATTCGGGTCCCAGATGTCGCGCTTGCCGTCGCCGTTGCCGTCGATGCCGTGGGTCGCCCAGGTGCTCGGGATGAACTGGGCGATGCCGCGCGCGTCCGCCGGGCTGACGACGGTCGGGTTCCAGCCGCTCTCCTGGTAGAGCTGGGCGGCCAGCAGCGCGGGGCTCAGCGCGGGGCACAGGTTGCCCCACTGCTGCACGAGCTGCTTGTAGGCGGCCGGTACGGCGCCCTTGGCGAGTCCGCGGCTGCCCGTGGCGACGTTGTTGACGAGGTTTCCGGCGACCACGTACACCCCGACGACGAGCAGCATGACGAAGCCCATGCCGAGCCCGACCGCCGCACCACCGAGCACCCATACCTTACGCACGGTGCAACTCTCCCCCATGTCGGACCGGTTCCAGTCATCATCGGCCCGAAGTGGCGCCATTTCACAGGGGAACGGCGGGAACGACGAAAGTGCGCGGGGGCTGACGCGTCCTCAGAACGCCTGCGTCGCCTCGCGGTACAGCTCCGCGGCCTGCCCGCGCAGCACGACGCTGTACGAGACGTCGGCCGTGCTCCCACCCTTCTCGTACCCGCCGAGCACCCCGACGACCTGACCGTCGCCGTCGGTCCACGGGCTGCCGCTGGTGCCGCCCGCGAAGTCGGGGCAGTCGATGCGCTGCTGGGTACGGCTCTGCCGGCCCGGCCTGTTGGTGCAGCTGACGGGCGCCTCGCGGGAGTCGGGATAGCCGGTCAGCGTCACGGCGGTGGCACCGGTGGCCACCCCGGCCCGGAACCGGCCGGCCCCGACCACCTCCTCGATCCGCCTGCCGCCGAGCGCGTCCAGGCGCACCAGGGCCACGTCGCTGTCCTCCTCCTGCCCCTTCGCCCATCCGTCCGGGACGAACCGCTTCCTCACCCTCCACACCCCGTACGGCGCCTTCCCGTCCCGGTACCCCGGCACGAACACCAGGTCGCCGTCGGCGCCGTCCACGCAGTGGGCCGCGGTGACGATCAGATCGCGCTGCGGGCTGTGCACGACCGAGGCGGTGCAGAAGTGCCCGCCGGCCGGTGCGCCGGTCCGGTCGGCCCCGAAGAGCGCGCCCACCCGAGCGGTCCGCGCCGTCCAGGCGGCCTCGGCCGTGACCCCGAGCGGCCCCGGCCCGTCGTCGGCGGCCGCGACGGAGGCGGAGGTCAGCGCGAGCAGCACCACGGCACCGAGGAGCGCGGGCCGCGAGGTGAACCGGGCACGGGCGGTGCGAGAGCTGCGCTTCATCAGGCCCCCACTCTCCGCCACGAGCTGAGAAAGCCGTCCCGACCACACCGAAACTCTTCCCGCGGGACCTCCCGGAGAGGCCACACGACCGCGTCCACCGTACTGTCCCGCCGCCACTCCCGCCTCCCGAGCCGTCACACCAGGTGACCACTCCCCCCCACCCGCGGCAGAACCCGGCCGCGGCAAACCCTGGCGCGCACTCGCCCGTATACAGCCATGGACGGATGGACGGCCTTTCACCCGGAAGGGGATGAGCCGGATGACACCCACGGCACACAGGTCCCTCACGCCACTCGGCGCCACGGCGGCGGCGTGCGCGGCCGCGCTCCTCCTCGCCGCCTGCTCCGGCGGGGCCGGCGGCCGGGCGAGCGGCCCTACGGCGAGCCACTCCGCGACCGGGGCCGCCCCGGGGACCCGGGTGACGGTCACCGAGACCGAGTACGCGCTGAAGCTGTCCCGGTCGTCGTTCGCACCGGGCACCTACACCTTCGTCTCCGACAACCACGGCAGGATCACGCACGCCCTGTCGATCGACGGCCCCGGCGTGGAGGACGCCAGGACCGGAAACCTCCGCAGCGGCCAGGAGGGCACGCTGACGGTGCACCTCAAGAAGGGCACGTACGACCTGTACTGCCCGGTCGACGGCCACAAGCAGCTCGGGATGGACCAGCACATCGAGGTCGGCTGATCCGGCGTGAGAACATCGTGTCGACGCCTCACCCGACCAGCCGTCAGGAACCGTGCGGAGTCGTAGAAGGGGTCAACGACGGAACCACACGACAGGTTCCGCTCCGGCGTCGTTGCCCGGCGTGACCTGCCGTGATACACAGAGTGACCATACGGCTCATTCGTACGAAACCCTCCAGCCAATGACGTCAAGTCGACATACGACCGCGGCGTTGTCGGCGAGAATGGACCTGACCTCTGCACACCGCAGGGGGCTTGCGGAACTACCCACCAGGGGCGGTGACTTACATGCTCTTTGCGGCCGACAAGGGAGACATCAACACCATCATCGGCGGGATCGCTCCGGACTGGGGCCCGTTCGGCAGCCTGGGCAACGAGGCCAAGGTGATGATCGAGGTGGTCATGGCCGTGGCCATTCTGCTCTGCCTGGGCATCGCGGTCTGGGGAGCGGCCAAACAGCGGATCGGCGCGACAGCCCTGCGGGACACCTTCAGCGCGGAACAGGGCAAGGGCCTCATCATCGCGGGCCTCACCGGGGTGTTCATCATCGGCTCGCTCGGCACACTGTTCACGATCGTGTACGGCATGGCGGTCTGACACCCCCTCCACCGCCGGGCCGGCCCGGCCGTCCCCTCCACCCCACCCACCCGTCGTGCCCACCGGCTGAGGTTGCGTTTCCCTGATGTCGAGTCACCACACCGCGCCCGCGCGGGAACCAGCACGGCTACCGTCGTATGTCTACGACGTGGAGGGGGCCTACCCGGCATGAGTCCCGGAGACGAGCAGGGTTACACCGAGACGGGCCAGACCCGTACCCGCCTGCCCGGCGGCGACCCCTACGGCGGCGCGCCCCGCAGAACGGGCCGCTCCTCCTCCCGGGGCCTGATCACGGTCGTCGGCGTGGTTGTCCTCCTCATCGCGGCGATCGCCTTCGCGAACCGGGGAGACGGTTCCTCGACGGACGGCTCCGCCGACAAGGGAGACCGTCCGAAGGCCGCGTCCACGGCGGCGAGCGGCACCAAGCCGGTCGACACCAAGTCCGCCGGCATCGCCTCGGGCTTCGCCCACACGGAGCAGGGGGCGCAGAGCGCTGCCGCCAACTACGCGGTGGCGCTGGGGTCGGCGGAGATGTTCAACTCCGGGTGGCGGCACCAGATCGTCAGCCTGGTCTACGCCCCGGACGTGGCGGCGGCCAAGCAGTCCGACATGGACAGTGCCTACAGCAGCGAGAAGTTCCTCGCCAACATCGGCCTGGCCAAGGACGGCTCCGCTCCCAAGGGCCAGACGTTCGTCTCACGGGTCATCCCCGTCGGCACCAAGGTCACGTCGTCGGGCACTGACACCATGGCGGTCGAGGTCTGGTACACCTCGCTGTTCGGCCTCTCCGGCGAAGGCTCGACCAACCCGGTGACCGAGAGTTGGTACACCACGACGTACGAGCTGAAGTGGATGAACAACGACTGGAAGGTCACCGACTTCCAGCAGAAGGACGGACCCGTTCCCGTGGGCCGCGATCAGACGGCTTCCACCGCCGACGACATGACGAAGGCCGTCGAGGAGTACGGAGGGTTCACGTATGCGCGCTAACCACCGCGTCCTCAGGATCACGGCGGTTCTCGGAGCCGTGCAGACGGCCACGGTGCTGCTGGCTTCCCGCGCCGTCGCCGCGCCCACGCCTAAGCCCTCGAAGAGCGACGATGCCTGCGACCTGATCCGTGGCGCCGCCAAACAGTTCTGCGAGAAGGACAGGGGCAGCTCCAAAAAGGGCCTCACCACCCCCGACAACCCCCTCACCTCCACCCTCGACCCCCTCTCCTCCCTCGGTAAGGGCTGTGCGGACGCCGCGTCGTGGACCATCGGCAAGCTCAGTGACGCCGTGAAGGAGACCGCGAACGTCGACTTCACGAACACCAAGTTCCTGCAGCAGTACGCCGTGGTCTTCGCGGCCTCCACGATCCTCACGCTGCTGCTGTGGCTGCTGGCCGTCGCCAAGCGGGCCGTGCGCGGCGTGCCGCTGACCACCGCCATCTCGGAGGCCGTCGGCTTCCTGTGGCTGACGGTGCTGGCCTCCGCCTTCACCCCGCTGATCCTTTACACCGTCGTCTCCGCGGCCGACGGCGTCACGGACGTCCTCGCCAAGGCGACCGGCGACCAGACCGACACGTTCTTCGGCACCTTCTCCGGCGCCCTCGACAAGGGCGACGACATCGGCGGCGGACCGATCATGCTGATCGTCGTCTCCCTGGTCAGCATCCTCGCCGCCGGCATCCTCTGGCTCGAGCTGGTCATCCGCGCCGCCCTGCTCTACGTCGGCGCCCTGCTCGGCACCGTCGTCTATGCCGGCCTGGTCGACAAGAACCTGTGGGGGCACGTGCGACGCTGGGCCGGGATCATGATCGCCGTCATCCTGGTCAAGCCCGTCATCGTCATCGTGCTCGGCCTGGCCGGCGCACTGGCCGGCGACAACGGCCCCGACGCCTTCTCCGCCGTCGTCTCCGGCCTCGCCATCATCCTGCTCGCCATCTTCGCCAGCGCGATGATCTACCGCTTCGTCCCCGGCTTCGGCGACGAGATCGCCGGCTCCCGCAGCAACCGCATCATGCAGGGCGCGGAGGGCAAGGCCGCCGCGGTGATCAGCTCCCCGGCCACCATGGTCGCCCAGGGCATCAAGACACACAGCGCCCGCGCCGACAACAACGGCTCGGGCAGCGGATCCGGCGGGGCCCGACCCGCCAACCCCGTCTCCGGCGGCGTCGCCGCCCACAGCACCCGTACCGCGCAGGGCGGCGGCGGAGCAGTCCCCTCCGCCGCGCCCGCACCGCGCGCGCCCAGCCCGGTCAACACCCCGCACGCCGGCAACACACGCAACAGCAGCAGCAACCGCTCAGGAGGTGACGGGCGTTGACGACCGAGTCCCACATGTCCCATCCGGTCACGCCCCGCCGTACGTATCTGATCGGCCGCGCCCGGCCGAACGCGATCATCGGCCGGAACCGCGAGTCCGGCGAGATCGCGCTGATCGTCGCCGGCGCGTTCCTCGGCATGATGTGCGGCCTCCTCGTCCCCGTCCTGTCCCTGCGGATCGTGCTGCTGACGGGCTTCCCGCTGCTCGCGCTCGCCGCGGTCTACGTGCCGTACAAGCGCCGCACGTTCTACAAGTGGTTCGAGATCAACCGCTCGTACAAGCGCACCGTCAAGCGCGGCACCACCTACCGCTCCGGTGTGGTCGAGGCGGGCACCCGGCTGGACGGGCGGGAGGTCGAGGTCGGGCCGCCGCCCGGCATCGGGCGGATCACCTGGCTCGCCGCGCCGTTCGGACCCGACGAGATCGCCGTGCTGCTGCACGCCGACCGCAAGACCGTCACCGCCGCGATCGAGATCGAGGGCCCCGGCGTCGGCCTGCGCGACTCCGAGGACCAGGAGGCCCTCGTCGACCGCTTCGGCACGCTGCTCAAGCACGTCGCCAACGGCGACGGCTTCGTCACCCGGCTGCAGATGCTCGCCCGCACCCTGCCCGCCGACCCCGACGCCCACGCCAAGGACGTCACGCTGCGCGGCGACGACAAGGCACCCGACTGGCTGTCCGGGTCCTACGACCAGCTCCAGTCCATGGTGTCCACCAGCAGCGAGCAGCACCGCGCCTACCTCGTCGCCTGCATGCACTACGGCCGCGAACTGGCCGCCGAGGCGCACGCCATGGCCCGGGCCGCCCGCGCGCACGGCGGCAAGGTCGACCGGGACGCCGGGCTCGCCGTGGTCATGGCCCGCGAACTGACCGACATCTGCTCCCGGCTGCAGGAGGCCGACATCCGTGTCCGCCAGCCCCTCGGGCAGGGCAGACTCGCCTCCCTCATCCACTCCATGTACGACCCGGACCACCCCATCGACCACATCCAGGCGATGACCCAGCGCAACGCCTGGCCGGCCGAACTCGACGCCATGGAGCCCACCTACCTCCAGGCCAAGACCCGCGAGTCCGCCACCCGCGCCCCCTGGTGCCACGCCACCGCCTGGGTGAAGGAGTGGCCGATGACCCCCGTCGGCGTCAACTTCCTCGCGCCCCTGCTCGTCCACACCCCGGACGTCATCCGGACGGTCGCCGTGACGATGGACCTCGAGCCCACCGAGGTGGCCATCGAACGCATGCTGACCGAGAAGACCAACGACGAGGCCGAGGCCTCCCGCGCCGCCAAGATGAACCGCACCGTCGACCCGCGCGACATCGCCGCCCACAACCGCCTGGACCAGCGAGGAGAAGACCTCGCCAGCGGCGCGGCCGGAGTCAACCTGGTCGGCTACATCACCGTCTCCGCCCGGTCCCCCGAGGCCCTCAACCGCGACAAACGGACCATAAGGGCCTCCGCGGGAAAGTCGTACCTGAAGCTGGAGTGGTGCGACCGCGAGCACCACCGGGCCTTCGTGAACACACTTCCCTTCGCCACCGGCATTCGAAGGTAGGGGCTGATGCGCTGATGCGGGACCCGCTGTCCGTCCTCACGGAAGCCTTCACGTCCTTCCTGTTCGGAAAGGTCGAGACGACCCGGCTGCCGGTGCGCACCTCCACGGGCCAGGCCCAGGCGGTCTACCTGCCCACCGCCGCGCCCGGCCTCGGCGATTCGGGCGTCATCATCGGCCGCGAGGTGTACTCCGGGAAGGGCTACATCTACGACCCCTTCCAGCTCTACGGCCAGCAGCTGCCGGCCCCCCACTGGCTGGTGCTCGGCGAGTCCGGCAACGGCAAGTCGGCCCTGGAGAAGACGTACGTCCTCAGGCAGCTCCGCTTCAAGGACCGCCAGGTCGTCGTCCTGGACGCCCAGGGCGAGGACGGCGTCGGCGAATGGAACCTGATCGCGGAGGAGCTGGGCATAACTCCCATCCGCCTGGACCCGACCGCCGCCCTGAACCACGGCATCCGGCTGAACCCCCTGGACCCCTCGATCACCACGACGGGCCAGCTCGCGCTGCTGCGCACCATCATCGAGGTCGCGATGGGGCACGGCCTGGACGAGCGCTCCGGCTTCGCCCTCAAGGTCGCCCACTCCTACGTCAACGAGTCCATCGTCGACCGCCAGCCGGTCCTCACCGACATCGTGGAGCAACTGCGGCACCCGGAGCCGGAGTCCGCGGAGGCGATGAACGTCGCCATAGACGACGTACGGGCGTGGGGCCTGGACGTCGCCCTGGTCCTGGACCGGCTGGTCGACGGTGACCTGCGCGGCATGTTCGACGGCCCGACCACGGTCGGCATCGACCTGGACGCCCCGCTGATCGTGTTCGACCTGTCCCACATCGACCGCAACTCCATCGCCATGCCGATCCTGATGGCGATCGTCGGCGTGTGGCTGGAGCACACCTGGATCCGCCCCGACCGCAAGAAGCGCATCTTCCTCGTGGAAGAGGCCTGGCACATCATCAACAGCCCGTTCGTCGCGCAGCTCTTCCAGCGGCTGCTGAAGTTCGGGCGCCGGCTCGGCCTGTCCTTCGTGGCGGTCGTCCACCACCTGTCCGACGTGGTGGACGGCGCGGCGGCGAAGGAGGCGGCGGCGATCCTGAAGATGGCGTCGACCAGGACCATCTACGCCCAGAAGGCCGACGAGGCGAGAGCGACGGGCCGGGTCCTCGGCCTGCCGCGCTGGGCGGTCGAGATCATCCCCTCCCTCACCCCGGGCATCGCCGTCTGGGACGTCAACGGCAACGTCCAGGTGGTCAAACACCTCGTCACGGAGACCGAACGCCCGCTGGTCTTCACCGACCGCGCGATGACCGAGTCCTCCAGCGACCGGGCGGCCGACGACGCCCTGCGCGCCGCCGAACTGGAGGCCGAGCAGCGCGCGGCGGCCTTCGTGGAGCAGCACCTGGGCGACTCGGAATCGACGGTGGCGTAGGGGGAGGCAAGGAGTGAGACCGGACGATCGCCGTGACACCCGCCGCGAGGGTCAGGGCGGAATCCCCGACGGGCTGCTGATCGGCATACTCGCCTTCCTCCTCGGCATGACCGTGCTGGTGTGGACGGCCACCGGTCTGGCGGCCCTGTTCGCCCACGGCGCCTGGCCGGACGGCGTGACGTTCCCCCGCACGGCCCTCGCCATGCGCCATCTGATCGGCGAGCCGCACGACCTGCCCGGCGCCTGGCCGGACACCCCCGCCGCTCAGCTCTCCGGCTGGGGCCTGTTCTGGGGCCTGTTCATCGGGCAGCTCATGATCCTGCTCGTCCTCACCCTGTTCGTGATGGGCACGGTGGCGAGATGGCGGGCGGAGAAGGCACGGCGCGCCTCCGAGCGGGGCACGGCGGCCCGGGGCCCGGCGGAGGCCACGGCACCCGCTCCCGCCCCGACGACCGTTCCCGCCGTTCCCGCCCCGACGACCGTTCCCGCCGTTCCCGCCGTCGTTCCCGTGCCCGAGGCGGTGCCGGAGCAGCGGCACGAGGTGGTCCCGGTGCCCCACACGGAGCCGGCTCCACAGCCTGTGGAGCACCTCACGGGCGGCGGTGCTCCGACGGCAGGCCCGGAGGCGCCCGGAACCGCGGGCGGGGTGCGCTACGGCACGCCGGCGACCCGGCACACCAACGCCGTCCAGGCCGTGGCCGACGCCCCGGGCCCGGCCCTGGTGGTCAGCTCGAACCCCGCCCTCTGGGCGGAGACCAAGGACGCCAGGACCAAACTGGGCCCCGTCCACCTCTACGACCCCGCCCACCTCTGCGACACCCCGGCCCGCCTCCACTGGTCCCCCACCAGCGGCTGCGAGGACAAGGAAACGGCGCTGAACAGGGCCAAGGGCCTCCTCGCCCCCGTCCGGCCCACCGCCAGACTCGACCAGGCCGTGGCCGATACCGCCACCACGCTGCTGCGCAGCTATCTGCACGCCGCCGCCCTTGAGTCCCGCACCGTCCGCCATGTCCACCGCTGGGCCCAGGGCACCCAGGTCCAGGACGCCGTGCGCACCCTCCGCACCCACACCAAGGCCGCCCCCGGCGCCGCGGGCGAGCTCGAGGCCGCCCTCACCGCGCATCCCGAACGCCGCGACGTGGCACAGGAGTTGATCAGCAGGGCGCTGTCCGCCCTCTCCACCGTCAACATCCGCGAAGCCTGCACCCCGAACCGAACCGATGCCCTCGCCTTGGATTCCTTCGTCCACGAAGGGGGCACGCTCTATGTGGTCGGTGAATCCATCGAGGACCCCAGGACCCAGCCGGGTGCGATGCCCCTCCTGACGGCCCTCGTCTCGAGCGTGGTCGAGCGCGGCCGGCGCATGGCCGAACGGTCATCCTCCGGTCGGCTCGACCCACCACTGACCCTGGTCCTCGACGACATCGCGGCCGTGGCCCCCCTCCCCCAGCTCCCCGATCTGCTCGCCACCGGAGCCCCCCAGGGCATGCCCACCCTCGCCCTGCTCCGCTCCCGCGAACAGGCCAGGGCCCGCTGGCCGCACCAGGAGCTGCCGGCCTGACCGTCCCAGGACGGGCTTCGGAGCGCCGTCTCCCGGCGGCTGTGGGATATGCCACCCGATCAGAGGGGGGTGCCCCGAAAGTTTTCTGGCGAGTAGGGTCGGAAGCCGTGTGATTTACCGGTCGCCGCACCCTCAAGTCTCCTGACTCCCCCACGAGTTGGTGGCAGGTGCGCGTACCGGTGCCTCATGCGGTGCACCACAGCGGACCCCCGGGTCCGTCCCCCCACCACAACAGCCGCGTCCGCGTGGCGACAGATCAGGAGCAACCCGTGCAGGGCACCCCCCACATAGCCGGCACATCGAACGACGGGCGCCCGGCGCCCCCGGCGCCTGCCGACGACGGACGCCCACGCGTCCGCAGCGGCAAGGCGCGCTCATGAGGCGGCCGCCGTACTCGACTGCGCCGACGATCAAAGTCCGGACGACTCCGGGCTGGCAGTACCACCACGCATCCGGCACCCACCCCGCGCAGCGTCCCGAGGCACAGCCGCCCGAGACCCGCAGGCGCCCCGTGTTCATCGACCAGTCCGGGCGGCGCCGCAGGCTGATGCAACTCGTGTCCCTGAGCGTGGGACTGGCCTGCTCCGGCTATCTGCTGTTCGTCGGCACGCTGGTCGGCGGCCTCATGGAACCGATGGGCTCGGCACCGCCCCGTACCCACGTACCCGGACCCGGCGGCCACGGCACCCCCGGACCCACCGACGGCCCGGCCCGCGCGCACCGTCCGTCCCCCGCGCCGGACCCCGGCCACCACGACGTCGCACAGAGACGTGCGCCCCGGCTCCGGGCGGAGGGCGGAGGCATCCCCCGGTGAGCCCGCACGCCGACGTACGACGTCCACCACGCGGACACTGGCTGCTGCTCCTGCTCTCCCTGACGGTCGTCGCCGTCACCCTCGTCTGCGAGGGCTGGACCACCCACCAGGTCGACTCCGCACGAGCCAAACAGCCCTGCACGCGGCCCATACCGCGCGCGGCCGACGACGGGAAACCGGTGCTCCGCTTCGGCCCGTCCGGCGTCGAGACCTCCGGCATGCCGCCCGGCACCGCCGCCCTCACCTTCGAGGGCGGCCCCGACCCGGTGTGGACGCCACGCCTGCTCGATCTGCTGAGCAGACACCACGCACGGGCGACCTTCTTCGTCCACGGCAACGACGCCGTCCGCCACCCCGCCCTCCTGCGGCGGATCGTCCGTGAGGGCCACGAGGTCGGCTCGTACACGTACACCGGCGGCGACCTCGGAACCGCCTCGCCGTTCCGCGCCCGCGCCGAACTGGCCCTCACCCAGACCGCGCTCGCCGGTGCCGCCGGCATCCACACCAGCCTGCTGCGGCTGCCGCACACGACCGCCGCGGACACCCTCTGCGGCCCCGAGTGGCGGGCGGCGCGGCGCGCGGAGGCCCAGGGCTACCTCGTGGTCGCCTCCGACCACCCGGCCCGCAAGCCGTGGCAAGGGGTGATCACCCGGTACAGCCACACCGACCTCGGCTACCACGAGGCGCGGGCGCTGCTGCGGGACCACAGGATCACGAGGTTCACCACCGTCAGCGGCGGACTCGGACGCCCCTCCTTCGTGTCCCGGGTCCCCGCGGCCCAGCGCGTCAAGGGCGAGGGCCTCATCTGGTCGGTGCGGATCGGGCACGTCTTCACCACCGTGATGGCATGGACCCTCGCCGTCGCCGGCTCGCTCGGTGTCCTCAGGCTGCTGCTGCTCAGCGTCTTCGCCCGCGTCCACAAGCGCCGCGTGCACACCTTCCGCTCCGGCACCCCCCGCCTGCGCCCGGTCGCCGCCCCGGTGACGGTCCTGGTGCCCGCCTACAACGAGGAGGCGGGCATCGCCTCCACCGTCTACTCCCTGCTCGCCTCCACCCATCCCCAGGTGGAGATCATCGTGGTCGACGACGGCTCGACGGACTCCACCGCCCGCATCGCCGAGGCCATCGCCGACCCCCGGGTACGAGTGGTCCGGCAGCCGAACAGCGGCAAGCCGCAGGCGCTCAACACCGGCCTGGCCCACGCCCGCCACGACATCGTCGTGATGGTGGACGCCGACACCATCTTCGAACCGGAGTCACTGTCCCGGCTGGTCCAGCCGCTCGCCCACCCGTCCGTCGGGGCGGTCAGCGGCAACACCAAGGTCGGCAATCGGCGTCACCTGCTGGGCAAGTTCCAGCACCTGGAGTACGTCAACGGCTTCAACCTCGACCGGCGCACCTTCGACGTCCTCGAGTGCATGGCGACCGTCCCCGGCGCGATCGGCGCCTTCCGCAGGGACGCGCTCATGGGCATCGGCGGCGTCAGCGACGAGACCCTGGCCGAGGACACCGACCTCACGATGGCGCTCTGGCGGGCCGGCTGGCGCGTCGTCTACGAGGAGTCGGCGGTCGCCTGGACCGAAGTTCCCTGCACCCTGCGGCAGTTGTGGCGGCAGCGCTACCGCTGGTGCTACGGCACCCTGCAGTCGATGTGGAAGCACCGCCACTCGCTCACCGAGATCGGCCCCGCCGGCCGCTTCAGCCGCCGCGCCCTGTCGTACCTCATGGTGTTCCAGATCCTCGCCCCGCTGTGCGCACCGGTGATGGACCTCTACGCGCTGTACGGGGTCCTCTTCCGCGGGCTCGTCCAGTCCGTCGCGATCTGGCTCGGCTTCCTCGCCGTCCAGATGGTCACCGCCGCGTACGCGCTGCGACTGGACCGGGAGCGGCTGCGCACCCTCTGGGTGCTGCCGCTCCAGCTCTTCGTCTACCGGCAGCTGATGTACCTGGTGGTCGTCCAGTCCGTGATCACGGCGCTCCTCGGCACCCGCCTGAAGTGGCACAGCATGCACCGCTCCGGCACCGCGGACCCGCTCCTCCAGGAACCGGCCGCGGGACGGCCCCGGCCGGAGGGGGTGGCGTCGGCATGACGGCGAACACCGGGAAGCCCGCCGGGCCGGAACAAGGGAGTCCGAGCATGACGACCCCACCGGCCCGGCAGGGCGGGCACGGCACCGACACGATCACCCGGTTCTCCGGGCGGCCGAGCTCCCGCTACGCCCCACGGCGCGCCCACGCCCGTCAGGCGAAGAGGAAACGGCGCAAACTCCGGCGCTGTCTGCTGGCCCTGCTCGTCATCGTCGTCACGGCGGTCGGCGGCACCTACGGGTGGACGGAGGCCGAACTGAACCGTGACGTCGACCTGAACGCCTACGGGCACCGCCCGCCGCCGGGCCGGGGCACCAACTACCTCGTCGTGGGATCCGACAACCGTGACGGGCTGTCGTCCGAGGAGGTGGAGAACCTGCACGCCGGCGGTGGCGGCGGCCGGCGGACGGACTCGATGATGATCCTGCACACCGGCGCGCACGGCGCGACCATGGTGAGCCTGCCCCGCGACTCGTGGGTCGCGCTGCCCGGCCGGCTGGACCCCTCGACCGGAAAGACCCTGCGCACGGCACGCGACAAGCTGAACGCCGCCTTCTCCTACGGCGGCCCCGAGCTGCTCGTGAGCACCATCGAACGCAACACGGGCCTGCGCATCGACCACTACGCGGAGATCGGCTTCGGCGGGTTCGTGCACATCGTCGACGCCGTCGGAGGCGTCCCGATGTGCCTGGACCGCGACATCAAGGACGAGAAGTCCGGAGCCGACCTCCACAAGGGCTGCCAGACGCTCTCCGGCAGACAGTCACTGGCCTTCGTGCGCGAGCGTCACCAGGAGGCCAGGGGCGACCTGGACCGCACACAGAACCAGCAGAGATTCCTCTCGGCGCTCGCCCACCGGGCGGCGCGCCGCGACACGCTGCTGGACCCCACCGCCATGTATCCGGCGGCCCGGGCGGGGCTCGACAGCCTCGTCGTCGACGACGGCATGCACCTGCCCGCACTGGCCCGGCTGTTCCGGGCGATGCGAAGCGTGTCCGGCGGCCGGATCGAGCACATGAACGTCCCGGTCGCCGGCATCGGCGTCCCCACCTCCAAGGGGAACGTGGTGACCTGGGACAGGAAGAAGTCGCGCCGGCTCTTCGCCGAGCTGCGCGACGACCGCGCGGTCACCGGAACGGGATCCAAGTAGGCCGCGGCGGGCCGGTCACCGCTCCAGCACGAACTCCAGCTCGTTCTCGGCCTCGTCCTTCGAGAACGACACGACCAGCCCGCTCGGCCCGAACCCCGCCTTGCGGTAGGCGCCCTGGGCCCGCGCGTTGTCCGCGTGCACGAACAGCCGTACCCGCTCGGCACTCTGCTGCCAGGCCCAGGAGACACCGGCGTCGAACAGCGTCTTGATCAGCCCGTTGCCCCGGTGCTCCGGCCGGACGAACACGCCGACCACATGGCCCTGCCGCCGCTCGACCGGATGCCCGGCCCAGTCCGTCGTCCCGGCCCGCTCGATCAGCACGGTGACGGTGCCGGCCCAGCTCCCGTCGGGCGCCTCGGCGATGAACTGCCGCGCCGTGTCGGACCCTTCACCGGAACGGGTCGCGCGTTCCTGGTAGAAGGAGTCCGGCCGGGCCAGGGCGTCGTCGAAGGTCTCGAGGAAGGCGATGTGCGCGACCGGGTCCCGCAGCGCGTCCAGACGCAGCTGCTTCACGGCCGCCCACTCCTCGGGGCGTATGGCACGGACGACGTAGTCATCGCTGGTCGGGGTACTCATGGGGCCACGGTAGCTTCGCCCGTCACCGCCCTCACCCGATATACGGGCGCCCGCTGTCGGTGCCGGGCTCTACGGTGGCTCCATGACCACGCTTCCCGAACGACCCAACACCGCACTGCTCGTCATCGACGTCCAGAACGGCGTGGTGGCGGATGCCCACGACCGCGACGGCGTCATCGCCAACATCGACGCCCTGATCGGCAGGGCCCGCGCGGCGGACGTGCCGGTCATCTGGGTGCAGCACTCCGACGAACAGTTGCAGGAGGGCAGCGAGAGCTGGGCCTACGTCCCCGAGCTGGTCCGCCGGGACACCGAGCCCCTGGTCCCCAAGACCTACGCGGACTCCTTCGAGGAAACCCGTCTGGAGGAAGTACTGGCGGAGCGGAAGGTGGGCCGGCTGCTCGTCATGGGCGCTCAGACGGACGCGTGCATCCGCTCCACCCTGCACGGCGCGATCGTCCGCGGCTACGACGCGACGCTGGTCGCCGATGCCCACACCACGGAGGACCTCACCAAGTACGGCGCTCCCGCCCCGGAGCAGGTGATCGCCCACACCAACCTCTACTGGGCGTATCACAGGGCGCCCGGCCGCCAGGGCGGCACGGTGAAGACGGCCGAGGTGGCCTTCTAGAGAATCCTCCGGAAGGACCCGGAACGCAGAAAACCCCCGCATCTTTCGATGCGGGGGTTTTCCCAAAGATTGTTCGGCGGCGTCCTACTCTCCCACAGGGTCCCCCCTGCAGTACC